>JANMLN010000048.1:0-17942 GCA_031372565.1 Gemmatimonadota bacterium
AGCCATGGACCAGCTTGTGCAGTTACTCCCAGCAACGCGAAGGACCAGCATGTGCCCCAGGCCGCAACCAGGTCCATCAGGTCGTGCGCCAAGAACCAGAAGCAGGTCCTTCGCTTCGCTCAGGACGACAGCAGCAGGTCCTTCGCTTCGCTCAGGACGACATCAGACGGGCGGCCCTCCGGCCTTGTCGTCCCCGTTGACCGGTCGCTCCCGCAACTCGCCGCGCGATCGTTCGTACTCCGCGCGCGCGCTGTACCCGTAGCCTGCGCCGACTTCGCCACTGCGCATGTAGTCGTGGCCGTAGCCGCGCCCCAGCGGGTAACCTTTCGCGCTCGCGCCCTCCGAATCACTCATGGTGCTGACCTCCGAATCGTGAGGTGGTCTGCCACCGGCATGCCCCTCCAAGCGCGTCAGGCCGTTGGGCCGCACGCCGCTGGCATCGCTACGATAGCCGTATCTGGCGAGAAGCGACAGGGCGGTGCTTCCCGCGCCGGCCCGGCGTGGCGGGCCGTGCAGCCCAGCCGAGGCTGTCGTGGGCGCACCACACGACACCACGCGACCTGATCGGCCCTTGTTGTGTGCAGCGGGCTGAGCGTCCGCCGCCGCCCCCCACACCGTGACGCTCCCGTGGCAGGACCCCGGCCAGGCAGCCGTTGAAGAAATGGCGCTATCCCATTATCCTTCAAGGCTATGGCTATCAGGAACATCGCGATTATCGCGCACGTCGATCACGGCAAGACCACCCTCGTGGACAAGATGCTCCGGCAGGCCGGCGCCTTCCGCGAGAATCAGGTGGTGGAAGAGCGAGTCATGGACTCGAACCCGCTCGAAAAGGAACGCGGGATCACCATTCTCGCC
Source organism: Gemmatimonadota bacterium (assembly GCA_031372565.1). Lineage (GTDB taxonomy): Bacteria > Gemmatimonadota > Gemmatimonadetes > Gemmatimonadales > Gemmatimonadaceae > JACPPC01. Next base: position 859 of record JANMLN010000048.1, read on the forward strand.
AAGAACACGTCCATCCGGTGGAAGGACACGAAGATCAATGTCGTGGACACCCCGGGGCACGCCGACTTCGGCGGCGAAGTCGAGCGCATCCTGCGCATGGTCGATGGCGTGTTGCTCGTCGTCGATGCGTTCGATGGACCGATGCCGCAGACGCGCTTCGTGCTGCGCAAGGCGCTCGAGCTGAACCGCACGCCGATCATCGTGATCAACAAGATCGACCGCCCCGGCGCCGATCCGCTCCGCGTGCACGACGAGGTGCTGTCGCTGTTCATCGAACTCGAGGCCAACGAGGCGCAGCTCGAAGCGCCCGTCGTCTACGCCTCGGCGCGCGAAGGGGTCGCGACCATGGACATGGACGTGACGCCGGTGGACCTGGCGCCCCTCTTCGACGCGATCGTGCAGCATGTGCCGGCCCCGCCGATGGACGCGGCTGGTTCGTTCCAGATGCTCGTGTCCACGATCGACTACTCGCCGTACCTGGGCCGTCTGGGCATCGGGCGCATCGATCGCGGCACGGTCAACGTGGGCGACACGATCACCGACCTCGGCGCCGATCCGGCCAAGCCGGCGGTGCGCGGACGCGTCGTCAAGCTGTTCGCCTTCGAGGGGCTCGAGCGTATCGAGGTCCAGACCGCGACCGCCGGCGAGATCGTGTCGCTGGCCGGCTTCGAGAAGGTCGAGATCGGCACGACGCTCACCGATCCCGAGAACCAGGAACGGTTGGCCGGCATCGCGGTCGAAGAGCCCACGATTTCGGTGGACTTCCTCGTCAACAACTCGACCTTCGCCGGCAAGGAAGGGAAGTTCGTGACGTCGCGCCAGCTGCGCGAGCGGCTGTTCAAGGAGCTGGAGCGCAACGTCGCGCTGCGTGTCGAGGAGACCGACACCACCGATTCGTGGAGCGTGAGCGGACGCGGCGAACTGCATCTCTCCATTCTCATGGAGACGATGCGGCGTGAAGGGTTCGAGTTCCAGGTGTCGCGTCCGCGCGTGATCACGCGCACGGGCGAGAACGGCGTGCGCGAGGAGCCCTACGAAGAGTTGGCGATCGACGTCCCCGAGGACTATCTGGGCGTCGTGTTCGAGAAGCTCGGGCCCCGCAAGGCGGAGCTGATCGAGATGAAGAATCCGGGGCAGGGGCTCGTGCGGCTCCTGTACAAGATTCCGGCGCGCGGCCTGTTCGGCTATCGCTCGGAGTTCCTGACCGACACGCGCGGCACCGGACTGATCCATCACCGGTTCCTCGAATACGGTGCCTGGGCCGGGCCGCTCGAGGGACGCCTGCGCGGAACGCTCGTGAGCATGGAAACCGGCGTGATCGTCGGGTTCGCCCTCAACAACCTGCAGGACCGGAGCACGCTGTTCGTGGCGCCGGGCGACGCGGTGTACGAGGGGATGATCATCGGGGAGAACGCACGTCCGGGCGACATGGACGTGAATCCCTGCAAGGAAAAGAAGCTCTCGAACATGCGCTCCAAGTCGGCCGACGAGCACATCCAGCTCGAGCCGCCACGGATCATGACCCTCGAAGCCGCCCTCGAGTACATCGAGGAGGATGAGCTGATCGAGATCACCCCGCAGAGCATCCGGCTGCGGAAGCGCACCCTGCTGGCTGGCGACCGGAAGAAGACCAACCGCGAGTCGAAGCGCGAACGCGAGGCGGCTGGCCGTTAACCTTTCGGCTCGTTAGGCTGTCAGACATTCGTACCGCACGAGAGCCGGGCATTGACGCTGCGCAGGTGTGGCGAGTATATCGAAGCCAGCCTGCGTGTAGACTGACCAACCTTGAGGACCCTGATCATGAGCCCCGAGTTCGCGCTGAGTGCCCCCTTCGCTGATGGGGTCACCGCGAACCTTCCGTTCCGCGCCGCGCCACGCGGTGACGAGGACGATTTTGAGGATGAGGACGTCGACGACGACCTCGACGACGACCTGGATGAAGACGGTGAGTTCGACGATCCGGTGAAATTGGTCGAAGCGGACGACGACGACGAAGATGCCGAGGACGACGACGAGGATGAGGACGACCTCGACGACGACGAGTTCGACGATCTGGACGACGACGGCGTGGATCTGGACGACGAGTACGACGACTTCGAGGACCAGAAGGGTCCGGGTGTGGCCGGCGACGAGTAGCCCCCCCACTTCGCCATGAACCAGCGCGGGGCAGGATCCCATCCGGATCCTGCCCCGCGTGTCGTTTCGCCCTCCGTGCGTGCGGCTGGCGGTCCTAGGGGAGCTCCGGCGTCTGCGTGCGCAGCTGCACCGGCTCGGACTTCTTGCGCACCCGCAGGTTGATCATCTCGACCCCCATCGAGAACGCCATCGCGAAATAGGTATAGCCCTTCGGGATGTGCACCCCGAACGACTCGGCCACCAGATTGGTCCCGATCATCACGAGGAAGCTGAGCGCGAGCACCTTAATCGTCGGGTGACGATCCACGAAGGCCGCAATCGCGCCCGAGAAGCCGAGCATGAAGGCGAGGGCGACGACGTTGGCGGCGATCATGATCGAGACCTGCGACACCATCCCGACGGCCGTGATGACCGAGTCGAGGGAGAAGACGATGTCGATGAGCATGATCTGGATGATCACCGCGCTGAAGGCCGGGGCCTTCTTCCCCGTGCCGGCACCGATCCCGGTGGTCTCGGGTCCTTCGAGCTTGGCGTGGATCTCGTGCGTGGCCTTGAAGATCAGGAAGAGGCCGCCGATGAGGAGCACGAGGTCGCGTCCAGACAGCTTGACCGAGCCGGCGACGAGCAGCGGCGCGGTGAGCGACACGAGCCAGCCGATGGACAACAGGAGCAGCACGCGGGTGCAGAATGCCGCGGCGAGGCCGAGCTTGCGGGCGCGATCGCGCTGGCTCTCGGGGAGCGCGCCCGCGAGAATCGAGATGAAGATGATGTTGTCGATGCCAAGGACGATCTCGAGCGCCGAGAGCGTCAGGAGGCCGAGCCAGATGTTGGGGTCGGCGAGGTTGGGCATGGGCAGCAGGGAGGGAGGTGCGCACGGGCCGGTGCGCGCAGATTGTCAGTCGGCGCGCAGCGCTTCGATCGGGTCGAGTCGCGCCGCTCGGCGCGCGGGAAGCACGCCAAAGATAAGCCCGGTGGCGATGGCCACCGCGACCGCGAGGAGGATGGACCCGGGCGCGACGTCGGCGCTCCAGCCGAAGTTCTCGCGGATCTGCCACGCGGCAACGACGCCAGCCAGCACCCCCAGGCCGGCGCCGACGATGCAGAGGACGATGGCCTCGATCAGGAACTGCATGAGGATCTCACGCTTCGTGGCCCCGAGCGCCTTGCGGACGCCGATTTCGCGGGTGCGCTCGGTGACGGCCACGAGCATGATGTTCATGATGCCGATGCCGCCGACCAGAAGGCTGACGCCAGCCACGCCGGAGAGGAGCATGGAGAAGGCGGCGTTGGTCTCGCTCAAGGTGGAGAGCATGTCGGCCTGATTGCGCAGGCGGAAGTCGTCCGGCGCGCTCGGGCGCAGCCGGTGGGATCGCCTGATGGCGCCCTGCACCTCGGCCATGGCGGCATTGAGGGAATCTTCGGAGGACGCGAGCGCCCAGATGTCGTTGATCCGGTCGGTACCAAAGACGCGGGAGCGGCCGGTCGCGAACGGGATGAGAATCTGCTCGTCGCCGTCACCGAAGCCCGTGGTCCCCTTGGCCTCGAGGGCGCCAATGACGGTGAAGGTGAGGCCGTTGATACGGATCCGCTCGCCGATGAGCATGGCGGGGTCGTCGACCCCCAAGAGGGGGCCCGTGGAGCCGCCCAGCACGGCAACATTGCGGCGGGCGGCTTCGTCGGCGCGGTCGAGCATGCGTCCTGCGGCCAGCCGGAAGCCGCGCACCTGGAGGAAGTTGGGGAGCGTGCCGGTGATCTGGATGTTGGCGTTCCTGGCGCGCCACTGGACCTGCAAGGAGCGGTCCTGCTGCGGGTTGACGGCGCGCACGTTGTGCGAGCGTTCGAGGATCGCGTCCACGTCCTTCATGGTGAGCTTGACGGTGGACTGCGTATTGACGCCGCCGAAGTTGACGCGAGCGGGGTTGATCTGGAGGAGAGTGGTGCCGAGCTTGGCGATGCGCTCCTTGATGGCGTTGGCGGCACCGTTGCCCAGAGCCACGACGGCAATGACTGCCCCGACGCCGATGATCATGCCGAGCATGGTGAGCCCGGAGCGCAGCTTGTTGGCGCGGAGTGCGTCGAGGGCGATGGCGACGGAGCTGGCGAGGGCCATGGAGCGGGTTCGGGGGCGGTGTCCGGCGCGTTGCTGTAAGGGTACGGGGAGGTAAGGGGAACCGTTCGTTGGCGGCGGCATAAGGCAAGCCCGTGCATTGGCTTGAACCGCCCTGCCGAGGTGGTTAGAATAGGAGGCTTCCCCCGGGTTTGTGGGGGAGCGCAGGGCCATTAGCTCAGGTGGTTAGAGCGCACGCCTGATAAGCGTGAGGTCCGAGGTTCAACTCCTCGATGGCCCACTTGGAGCACGTGCACGCCCCGCAGAGGCTCTACGCTTCTGCGGGGCGCACGTTTTGGAGGACGCGGGTCCCGCCCACGACGGAGCGCTTCCTCCCACTGTCGGACATCGCCCCATCGTGCGATCACGAACCTGACGGGGACGGGGTACAGTACATGAGGCGTCCCGGCGATCGCGGCCAGCGCCCACCCGCGTCCGCTTGGCGGCCGTTTCCATAGCTCGCCGCCGCGGTTTCAGGATAGCGGACGTTCGTGAATCAGGGGCAGTCATCATGACGCGCACGAAGGCGACGGGAGCGGCAACGGTTGTCGATCGGCTCGAAGCCGAGCCGGCGCGCGTCGACGCTGCCGTCCCGGGCGCTGCCGGGGCCGCGCCCGCCACCTCCCCGGTCGCGACCCAGGCCCCGGCGGTGATCGTCGTCGAGGCCACGCGGGAGACGATCCTCTCGGTCGACGACGCAACCCTGCACCTGTTCGGCTACGGGCGCACGGAACTGATCGGACAGCCGCTCGCCCTGTTGCTGAGCGGCCCGAAGGCGCAACGCAAGGACGGCACGGCGTTCGCCGCGAAGTGGGCCCGGAGCGCGATCACGCTCGGCGACGCCCCCTTGATCGTCGTCACCGTCTGCGAGGACTCGCACCGGGAGATGAGCGAGGCGCTGTACCAACTGTTGTTCGAGTCCAATCCCCTGCCGGCGTGGGTCATGGACTCGGCGACCGGGGCGTTCCTGTTCGTCAACGATGCCGCCCTGCGGGAATACGGCTACACGCGCGCGGAGTTCCTCGGGCTGTCGGTCAGCGCCCTCCGCCTGCCCGACGAGGCGGCCGACATCGGGGAGTACCTGGCCACGCAACCGCCCGGGCCGTTCATCACGACGAGGCCGTGGCACCATCGCCGCAAGGACGGGAGCATCCTCGAGGTCCAGGTGCGCGGCGAGCGGATCATGCTCGATGGCCGCGCGGCGGTCCTGACCCTGATGGTGGACGCCGCGCGCGAGCACGCCATCGCGGAACTCCGGGACCGCGAGCGGCAGCTCGAGGAGGCGCAGGCGCTCGCGCACGTCGGGAGCTGGGAGCTGGACATTCCGTCGGACCGGGCCACGTGGTCATCGGAATTGCGCCGCATGTTCGGCGTGCCCGCGCAATTCCCGGTCGGCGTCGATGTCCTGATGGAGCATGTGCATCCGGAGGATCGTGAGCGGGTCCGTCACCTCTACGATGCGTACCTGGCCCGGCAGATCCCCGTGCTCGAGTTCGAGTGCCGGATCATCGGTGCGAACGGTGCGGTGCACGAGCTCCGCAACCGGCATACGCTGACCCTGGGGACGGACGGGCGGCCGGTCCGGATGGCCGGCATCGTGCTCGACATCACGGTGCAACGCGAGGCCGAGCAGGCGCTCGCCGACAGCGAACGCCTGCACCGGATGCTGGTCGAGAACTCGTCGGACGTGGTGGTCGCGACGACCGCAGAGGGCATGGTGCGCTACGTGTCGAGCTCGGTGACGCGCGTGCTCGGCCTCGACCCGGCGCAGATGCTGGGCCACATGGCGAGCGAGTTCGTGCACCCGGACGACGTTCCCCGGCTGGCGGAAGCTTTCGCGCGCATGGTGGCGGCGCCGGGAGTGCCGTTGCGGAACGAATACCGCCTGCAGCACCGCGACGGGAGCTGGCGCACCATCGAGTGCGTCGCCCAGTCGTACGACCTGAAGGGGAGCACGTTCAAAGTCGTCGTCAATGGGCGCGACGTCACCGAACGTGCCGCCGCCGAGGCGCAGCAGCGGCTGCTGATGCGCGACCTGACCGCCGCGCGCCAGACGGCCGAAAACGCGACGCGGGCGAAGAGCGAATTCCTGGCCAACATGAGCCATGAGATTCGGACGCCCATGAACGCGGTGCTGGGCCTCACCGAGCTGGTGCTCGACAGCGAGCTGACGCCGGAGCAGGCCCGGCACCTCGAGATGGTGCGTGAGGCCGGCGATACGCTGCTCTCGCTCCTGAACGACATCCTCGACCTGTCGAAGATCGAGGCGGAGCACGTGGAGCTCGAGGCGATCCCGTTCGACCTCGTCGGGCTGGCGCATGCGGTGGCGAACCTCTCGGCGGTCGCGGCGAACAAGCGCGGCGTGGAACTGATTGTCGACTGCGCCCCCGACGTGCCGCGCCACGTGCGCGGGGACCCCACCCGGCTGCGCCAGATCCTCTCGAACCTGCTCGCGAATGCCGTGAAGTTCACGCACGAGGGCGAGGTGGTCATCTCCCTGCGGGTGGACGGACTCCGCGACGGCGTGGCGGCCGTGCGGTTTGCGGTGCGCGACACCGGGCTTGGCATTCCCCCGGACAAGCTGGACAGCATCTTCAGCGAGTTCGGCCAGGTGGATGCCTCGACGACCCGCCGCTACGGAGGCACCGGGCTCGGCCTGTCGATCGCCCGACGCCTGACGCGGCTGATGGGGGGCGACCTGACGGTCACGAGCGAGCTAGGCCGCGGGAGCGAGTTCAGTCTCACCCTGTCGCTGCCGGTGGAAGCGGCGCCGAAGGAACTGCCCGGGCCGACGCCCGTCCAGTTCGCCGACGTGCGGACCCTGGTGGTGGACGACAACGCCACCAACCGGCAGATCGTGCGCGGCATCATGGCGCGGGTCGGCGCCAGCGTCAGCGAGGCATCGAACGCCACCGACGCGCTCGCCGCGATGGAGCGCGCCGAGGCCGAGGGGCTCCCGCACGCGATCGTGATCCTGGACTCGCAGATGCCCGACCGCGACGGCTGGAGCCTCGCGGCGGAGATCCGGCGCCATCCGAAATTGCAGGGCACGCGACTGCTCATGCTCGCGTCGGCGGGCGAGCGCGGCGACGGCGAGCGGTGCCGCGCGCTGGGCATCGACGGGTACCTGATCAAGCCGGTGTCGCGGAGTGACTTGGTCGAGGCGACGGCGTCGATCGTCGTCGGCAAGCGCGCGGTGGGCACGGTGGTGACGAGCCACGCCCTCGCCGAGACGCGCGCCCGGCTGCGCGTCCTCCTGGCCGAGGACAACGCCGTGAACCAGGAAGTGGCGGCAGCGATGCTGCGCCGACGCGGGCACGACGTCACGGTCGTCGACAATGGCGCCCTCGCCGTGGCGGCGGCGGCGAAAGGCACCTTCGACGTCATCCTGATGGACATTCACATGCCGGAGATGGACGGGTTCGCCGCCACGGCAGCGATCCGCGCCCTGCCCGGCGGCGCCCGGGTGCCGATCATCGCCCTCACCGCCGACGCGCTGACCGGCGAGCGGGAGCGCTGCCTCGACGCCGGGATGAACGGCTATCTCTCGAAGCCGTTCAAGCCGACCGAGCTGTTCGCGATCGTCGAGGGGTGGGGGGCGCGACCCACGCGTACGCCCTCGAGCGTCGCGGCGGTGCCGGTGCCGGTGCCGGCGCCGGTGCCGGTGCCCGCGTCGGCTGCCCCGCCGGTGCTCGTGCCGGTTCCCGCGGCGGTACCGCCCCCGGTGGACCTCGCGGCGTTCCGTTCGGAGATGCGGAGTGCCGGCGCCGAGGACGCGGTGGACTCCATTCTCAACACCTTCCTGACGAGCGTGCCCGTGCGGAGTGCCGCGATCTCGGCGGCGATCGCCGCCGGCCGCGCCGCCGACATCGCGGTGGCCGCGCATGCCTTCCGTGGAGCGGCCGGGTCGGTGGGTGCCCACGCACTGGCCACCCTTCTGCTGGCGACGGAGCTGGCCGGAAAGGAGGGACGCGTCGGCGATGCGGTTGCGCTGGGGGCAAGCGTCCAGCGGGAAGCGGACACGGTGGCCGCGTACCTGCACGACTGCGGCGTTGGAGTGCCAGCCCATGCTTGACGCGCCCCCCCGCGGCCACTGGCTGCTTGGCGTCCCCGGGACGGCCGGTGCCGGCGTGATCAACGCGGCGACGCCGATTGCCGACGCTTGGCGCCGCGCGGCGAGCGCCAGCAAGCTGAGCCAGGCAGAGCTCGCGGCCAAGGTCGCGGAGCACTACCACCTCAAGGTCGCGAACCTGGCGTCATCGCAGAAGCACGCGACCGACCTGATCCCCGAGCGCCTGGCGCGCGGCCGGCTGGCCTTCGCCCTGCGCGAGACGAACGATCAGATCGTGGTCGCCGTGGCCGACCCGACCGACATGGAGACCGAGCATCTGTTGGCGTTCGCGTCGGGGCGCGACGCGGTGTTCGAGATCGCCCCGCCCGACGCGATCAGCGACGCGCTCGACGGGCGCTACGCCCCCGACCGGGCCGTGGAGCGGCTCCTCAGCCGCGTGGGCGCCGAGATGGCCGATGCGGTGAGCATCGTGGAGGAGCACGAGCCCGAACCGGTCGACACGCACGAAGCGGAGTCGGCGCCGATCATCAAGCTCACCAACGTCATCCTCGGCGACGCGGTGCGGGCGCGGGCGAGCGACATCCACGTGGAGCCCGCCGAGGGCAGCGGTCGCGTGCGCTTCCGCGTGGACGGCGTGATGACGCCGTACACGCGGGTGTCGATGGCGATCCTGAACCGGGTCGTGTCGTGCCTCAAGATCATGGGCAGGCTCGATATCGCTGACCGCCTCCGGCCGCAGGACGGCCGGGCGCGGATCTTCGTCGAGGGCCGGGCGATCGACCTCCGGCTCTCGACGGTGCCGACGCGCGACTCCGAGAAGGCGGTGGTGCGCCTGCTCGACCCGAACAATGCCCGGCGGCTGGAGGACATGTCGCTGACGACGGCGGAGCTCGTGCCCTTCCGGTCGCTCCTCGATCGCCGGGACGGCATCGTGCTGGTCACCGGCCCCACCGGCTCGGGAAAGACGACGCTGCTCTACGCCGCGCTGCGCGAGATGCCGACGGGCGAGCTGAACGTGATGACGGTGGAAGACCCGATCGAATACGAGCTCGCCGGGCTGACGCAGATCCAGGTCGCGCCCAAGCGCGACGTGACCTTCGCGACGGCGCTCCGGTCGATCCTGCGCCAGGACCCCGACGTGATCTTCATCGGCGAGATCCGCGACGCCGAGACGGCGAAGATCGCCGTGCAGGCGAGCCTGACCGGCCACCTGGTTCTGGCGTCGCTGCACACGAACGACGCGGTCGGCGTCGTGGGGCGGTTGGCGGATCTGGGCGTCGCGCGGGGGGAGATCGCGGCCACGTTGCGCGGCGCCACCGCGCAGCGCCTCGTGCGCAAGGTGTGCGCGGCGTGCGTACAGCCGATCACGGGACCGCTCCTGGAGATCGAGACGCTCCTCGCCGCGCGATACGGGGTGCAACCGGTGGTGCGGACGGTCGGGTGCGCGCGGTGTGCGCACACCGGCTTCTACGGTCGCGTGCCGCTACTCGAAGTGCTCATCTCGAGTCCCGCGTTCGAGCTGCGGGTGATCGAGGGGGGGACGACCTCGCAGCTGCAGGCGGCGGCCGTCGCCGCCGGGATGCGCCCGCTCCACGCGGCTGCGGTGGAGCGGGTCCGTAGTGGCGAGACCACGCTCGAGGAGATCGACCGCGAGCTCGGCGAGGCGGATGCCGGGGGCGAGACGTCGGTGCGCGAGCCGACGGCGGCACTCCCGCACGTGCTGGTGGCGGATGACGATGCCGTGACGCGGGCGAAGGCCCGCGCGCTGCTCACGGCGAACGGCTACCGCGTCTCGGAGGCGGCCGACGGCGAGGAGGCGCTCGCCCTGATCGAGAAGGACCGTGACGTGGCCCTCGTGGTGCTCGACCTCTCGATGCCGAACGTCGGTGGTCTCGAGGTGCTGAAGCGGCTGCGGGGCGCCATCGCAACGAGCGCGCTCCCCGTGGTGGTGCTCACGGGCGCCACCGACAGCCAGTCGGAGGTGGACGTGATGGATGCGGGTGCGGACGACTATGTGCGCAAACCGCTCGTCGCCGAACGGTTCCTCTCGCGCATCAAGGCCGTGCTCAGGCGCAGCGCGTCGTAAGGTGCGAGGGCCGCTGCGGGATGACTCGCCCGTCCCGCGACCGCGACTGCCGGTCGTCGCGCGCTCAGCTGCACCACCATTGGGGTACGCCATCGTGGCGATAACGGCGGCGGTCGCCCCGCCATAACCTTCCGGAAACCAGATGCATACCCTCGCCGATGCCACCTTCACCGCGCTGCTCGCGGACCGCTTCCCGGCGGGGATGCTGGACGCGCATCCCAGCAGCGTCTTCGGCATCTGGCCCGACGGACGCCTGGCGTACCTCAACCCGGGCTGGTACGAGTTCGCCATCGCCAACGGCGGCTACCCGGCGATCGAGAATCAGTGGGACATCGGCGCCAACTACCTCGATGCCGTCACGCCGCCCCTGCGGCCGTTCTACCGCGCCCTGCTCGCGCGCGCGCCGGAGGTGGGAGCGGCGCAGCATCCGCTCTCGCACGAATACGAGTGCTCGAGCGCCGACATGTTCCGGAAGTACAACATGCAGGTGTATGCGTTGCCGAGGCAGGCGGGCTGGCTGGTCGTCAATTCGCTGGTCGTCGAGCAGCCGCACGACCCGGAGGAGCGACCGGCCCACGCCACCAGCGACGCCGAGTACCGGGATGTGGCCGGGATCGTGCACCAGTGCGCGCATTGCCGACGCGTGTTGCACCAAGGGCGCGAGCCGCGATGGGACTGGGTGCCCGCATGGGTGACGCATCCGGCGCGCGACACCAGCCACGACGTCTGTCCGGTGTGCTACGCCTTCTACTATCCGCAGGTCGCCAGCTCGCTCCGCTGAGCGCTCGCCGGTCGCCGCTCCCCCTCACGGCCGTGCCTCGCGACGGGGCTAGGCCCTTCGTGTCATGACGCGCGACGGCGGGAGACGGTAGCTATCGATCCTCGGCAAGATGGTCGTGCATTGCCTGACCGCTGCTTCCGCCGAGGGGCCGGCGGCCGGGCACCTGCTCCTTGGAGCCCCCGATCGTGGAGAAGGTCCGCGCCGCCCCGCCCCCACTCCTCGCCGCCGGTTGGCGCGCTTTGCGCAGGGCGCGCGCCGGCCGGGGGTTCTCGATGGTGGAGATGGTCGTCGTGCTGGTCATCGTCGGCATCATGATCGCGCTGGCGCTGCCGCGCGTACAACGCCAAACGAACCTCGCGCGCGTGAACAACGCCCAGTCCGTCGTCGCGGGCGACCTGCGGCGGGCGGCGACCTTGGCGGCGCAGCGGCGGCGGCCGATGGAGGTCCGGTGGGACGCGACCAGCGCGCGCCTCGTCGTCCGGCAGCTCGGGACGACGACGGAGCTGGTGCACCGCGCCCTCGGCGCGCGGAGCGAATACCGGCTGCAGGTGTCGGTCGCCCCCGACTCGGCCATCATCCTCCCGAGCGGCCTCGCGAACGCCTTCTGTGTGCGCCTGCAGGGCGGTAACGCGCCGGATACCGTGGTGCGGCGCGTGCGCATCACCACGAGCGGGCAGGCGCGGCTCCTGGCTCCCGGCGAGGCTTGCCCGTGACGCGGCGGGCCGGGTTCTCGCTGGTCGAGATCATCGTCGGCATGGTCCTGTTCAGCGTCGTGCTGCTCGGGCTCGGCGGACTGCAGATCATCGAATCCCGGAAGGTGATGCGGGAGTCCGTACTCGTGCGCGCCACGGCGATGCTGACGGCGCGCACCGGGGGATGGCAGGTGGCGGACTTCGGCTCGCTGCCGGCGCTGGGCATCACCGGCAGCTGCATGATCGACACCACCTCGGCGCCCGGCGGCTTCCGGTTCTTCCGCTGCGACACGGTCACCGTGGTCAATGCGGACGAACGGACGATCTCGGTGAACGTGCTCGCCCCGCTGTCACAGAAGCCGGGGGCGGTGACCAGGATACCGGAGGACTCGACCCTCGTCGCCGCGCAGTTCGTCCGGCTGAACGCCAGACTGCAACGATCGCGCCAGCCCGCGACGCCCTTCTGATGCGACGCCGCGGCGTCACCCTCGTGGAGATCGTCATCTCCCTGCTCATCGGCGCCGTGTTCGGCGTCTCGATGATCAAGCTGCTCGCGAGCCAGAATCGGTTCATGGCGCGTGAGGCGATGGGTCGGGAAGCGCGCGCCACGGTCTCGAGCGGCCTCGGCGCGCTCGGGGCTGACCTCCGCATGGTGCAGTACGACCCGGGGAGTTCCTCCGGGCTGGTCGTGAGTGCCTCGGAGCCGAGCGACAGCGCGTTCACCGCGCGCCTTCCGGTGGCGTTTGCCATCGCCTGCGACGCGGCCACGCTGGTGGTGCCGCCCTACGACTCCACACGGCTGACGTTCGGCGGCGTCGGCGCCACGAGTTTCGACGGGTACGCCGTGCGCACGGCCGCCGGCGGCTACAGCTACCAGACGGCCAGCGCGGGGTGGCTCACGCTGCCATCGAGCGCGACCGCCTGTGCCTCGCCGTCGCCCGCGATCTCCGTGGTGGCGGGGGCCGGCCTGCGCGTGGCGAGGTCGTCGGTCGCGCTGGTGCCCGCCCCGGCGCGCGGCGGGGTGGTCATGCTCTGGGTGCGCGTGCGGTACCGGATCGGCGCCTCGACCAGCTACACCTCGCCGCCGCGCCGCGCGTTGTTCGTCACCCTCGGGACGTCGGGAGTCGAGCGCGAGATGCTCGCGCCGCTCGACACCGGGGCGCGCTTCCGCTACTTCGACGCCACGGGCATGGACTCGGCGCGCACGAGTCCCCCGGCCGACGTGACCACGATTCGCGGCATCCAGGTCGTCCTGCCAGGGTTGAGTCCGGCGGTGGCGCAGGCCCGTTCGAGCCCTGAGTCGGCGCGCCTTGTGACGGCATTCTTCTTCCGGAACGCGCCATGATGACGGCGCGTCTCCGGCCGCAGGCACGGCGTCGGAACGGTGTCGTCTTTCCGATGGTGCTGATCCTCATGGCCGTGCTGTCGGCGGGCGCGGCGGGCGCCTTCACGTACCTGACGATGGAGACGGCGTCCACCGGCAGTCGGCAAGCGGCGCAGGATGCCCGCCTGGTGGCCGAGGACGGGCTGGAGCGTTTTGTCCACGACATACCGACCGTCGCCCGCGACTCGATGGTGCCGGCCAGCGGGCCGATCCTCGTCGCCGCCGACTCGAGCGTGACGACCGTCCTCCTGCTCTCGGTCTCCGACACGCGCCAGCGGCAACTCTCGAGCACCGCCCCCGTGCCCGACACGGCCGAGGTGAAGGCGTACCTCCTGCGCCGCGCGAGCTCGGCGAGCGACTCCTCGCTGTGGCTGTTCAAGGTGCGCGGGGTGGCCGCGCGCGCCCGGCCGGCCGGAGGGACCAAGGCCGAGCGCACCATCGCCGTGTACGCCTGGTTCGCTCCCGGCCGGATGAACGTGATTGGCGGATGGGTGAGCCTGACCGGCGCCGACCGCACGGGAAATGCCGGGAGCTTCAGCGGAGTGGACGCCTGTGCCAAGGACACCGCACGGTTCGGGATCGTGGTGCCCAACGACCCCGGTGCGGGGTTCACGGGCTCGCTGGCCGGCATCACGGGGAAGGGGATCGACGAGACGCGCAGCATTGCCACGCTGTCGGCGCAGTTGAACATCGACTGGGCTTCCCTCAGCACCGGCAGCGGCATCACGCCGGCGTTCGTGATCGATCCGTCGGCCGGCATCAGCTCGCTCCCCTCGGCGATGTGCGCCAGGTTCCACGTCGACACGGGCTACGCGCCCACGATCCTGGTCAAGAACGCCGGGGGCGCGGAGTACAACTACGCGAACCTCTGCAGCGGCGCGACCAAGAATGACGACAAACGCGGTCTGCTGATCGTGACCGGGGACCTCGGGATGTCGGGCTCGTCGGGCGGGAAGTGGACCGGCGTGCTCCTGATCGGCGAGCGGTTCAGTTCGAACGGCACGCAGGACGTGAGCGGCGTCGTGGTGAGCGGGTTGCGCGCGACGGTCGATGCGACGTTCCGCACCCCTTCGGTCCTCAACGCCGAAAGCTCCGTGCTGAAGGGCTCGAAGCAGTACACGTACGACAGCTGCGCGGTGGGCCGGGCGCTGCGAGGGTATGCCGGCCTGCGGCCCATGCAGAACACGTACACCGACCAATGGCCGACGTACTGATGCCGGATCCGCGATCGCACGTCGGCATGACGGGCGTTCATCGTGCATTCACCGGCGCGGGGTACGCTTCGGCATGCCCACCACCGACGCGATGAAGACCAAGCCACCGCCCACGCGCCCCGTGGACATGTGCGCCCCGCTGCCTGCGGACGCCGAGCGGGTGCGGCTGCTGGCCCGTGGGATTGTCGTGGCCGAGCCGGGGCGCTGCGTCGAGTGCGGCATCTGTTCGTTCAACTGTCCGAGCGGGATCGATGTGCGTGCCGTCGCGCGGGAGGGACTCGCCGTGACCGACCGGCGCTGCGTGCTCTGTGGAAGTTGCGTGGCGCGCTGCCCGCGCGGCACGCTCCGCTTCGATGAGCTGGGTGAAGCGCCGTGACAAGCCACCACGTGATTGTCGGTACGGGGATCGCGGCGCTGAGCGCGGCCGAGGCGATCCGGCACGCCGATCCGCGCGCGGCGATCACGATGATCGGGCCGGAGACGGGGCCGTTCTACTCGCGGCCCGGCCTCGCGTACTGGATGACCCGCGAGGTGCCGGAATCGCAGCTGGCGATCCGGTCGGCGGCGGAGGTGGCGGCGCTCAGGCTGGATCGCCGGACGGGGCGCGTGGTCGGGCTCGAGCCGGCGATGCACCGGATCACGCTCGAGGATGGGACGCAGCTGACGTATGGACGGCTGCTCCTCGCGACCGGCGCGGCGTCGATCGCGGCGGAGTTCCCCGGTGCGCAACTCGAGGGGGTCATTCACGTGGATGACCTCGAGGACGCGCGCGATCTCATGCGACGCGCGACCACGGCGCGCGCCGCCGTGGTGGTGGGCGGGGGCAGCACGGCGCTTGAACTCGTGGACGGCCTGCACGCGCACGGCGTGGAGACGCACTATTGCATGCGCGGGTCGCGGTACTGGTCGCGCGTGTTCGACGAGGTCGAGTCGGCGATCGTGGAGGCGGGACTGCTCGCCAACGGCATCCGGCTCCACCGTCTCTGCTCGGTGCGGGAGGCGGTGGGCGAAGGGGGCCGGGTGAGCGGCATGATCACGGAGCGGGGCGACCACATTCCCTGCGACCTTCTCGCGGTCGCCGTGGGCATCCGGCCGCGGCTGGAGCTCGCGCGAACGGGCGGGCTGCGCCTCGAGCGCGGCATTCTGGTGAGCGAGTTTCTCGAGACGAGTGAAGCGGACGTGTTCGCCGCCGGCGACGTGGCGCAGGTGCACGACCCCGTCACCGGCCGCGCCCAACTGGACACCCTCTGGGCGAGCGCGCGGACGCAGGGCCGCATCGCCGGGCTCAACATGGCCGGGATCCGCGTGGCGCATCGGGCGCGCCCGGCGCTCAATGTCACGCGCGTGGGTGGCATCACGGCCACGATCATCGGCCAGGTGGGTGCTGGAAACGACCCCGACCTGCTGACGCTCACGCGCGGTCAGAGCGAGCGGTGGGCGCCGGACCCGGATGCGTGGACGATCGCCGGCGCCGTGCGCGGTGACCGGCTCCGCGTCCTGGTCAGCGGCCGGGTGATCGTGGGTGCGGTCGTGCTGGGCGACCAGCGCGTGTCACGCGCACTGGCGCACCTGATCGGGGAGGCCGTGGACATCTCGGCGCTGCGACCGGCGCTCGAGGCGCGTCCGGACGAAGCGATGGCGCTGCTGCTGGACTTCTGCGATCACCATGTCAGCGACCGCGCCGCGCCGCACCGCTGAGGCGACCACCGCCGTCGTGGCCATGGCCACCGCCGTGGCCGCCACCGCTGTGTTCCTGGTGTGGCGCGACGGGAGCACGTGGTGGCCCAGTGCGCTGCCGGGGCACGCGCTCGGTGGGCTGGGATTCGCGCTCATGCTCTGGGCGGGCTTCGGCTACAGCTGGCGCAAGCGCAGCGTCGCGCCGGGGGCGCCGCCGATGGCGAGGGCGATGCACGCGCACATGGTGGCCGGGCTGCTGGGTCCCTATCTCGTGATCCTGCACTCGGGGTTGGCGTTCCGCGGACTGGCGGGTGTGCTTTCGCTGCTCCTCGTGCTGGTGGTCGCGAGCGGCGTGCTGGGCCGCGCGGTGTTCGTCCGCCTGCCGAAGGCAGTGACGCTGGTGGATCCGATCCGGGTCGCCATGCTGGACGCGGAGATCGCCGGTGTCGAGGGGGAGGCGGCCGTCCTCGCACGCTCGGGGCGCGAGGACCCCGTCCAGCGCGCGGCCATTGATCACCGGTTCGTGGCGCTGCGGCACGAGCAGGAGCTGCTGCATTCGCAGCGGCGCCACGATGCCGGCACGGCCACGTCGCGGCGCGCGCTCAGCGTCTGGTGGTGGCTGCACGCCCCGGCGAGCATGGCGCTGTGGGTGCTGGCGGCCGCGCACGTGCTGGGCACGCTCTACTTCGGCGTCCTCTCCCGGTAACCGCGATGCGACGGCTCCCCCTCTCGCCGGTCAGCCTGCTCGCCGCCCTCGCGGCGGGCGGCGGCGTGGTGCTCGCGATGCTGCTGGGCGGTGGCGCCATCTTTTCGCCGGGTGGGCTCCACGCGGGAGACCAATCCGTGGCGACGCTCGGCGGCGTCACGTCGCACGCTGCGCTCGGCCGACAGTGCAGCGCCTGCCACGCCCCGCCGGGGAGCGCCACGCCGATGGC
>JANMLN010000129.1:0-2889 GCA_031372565.1 Gemmatimonadota bacterium
GGGGGGGGGCGGTGGGGGGCGGTGTTTCTCTGCCTTTTCTCACCTTGCCCTTTGCTTTTCTCGCGGTATCTCACCACAAACACCGCCGGACCTCCGCGTCCCCCCCCACGACCGGAGAGACACCCTTCGCTTCGCTCAGGACGACCGGAGAGACACCCTTCGCTTCTCTCACGACGACGGCAGTCACGGGACCCCCCGCCAAACGGCGGGGGGTCTCTTAGCTTGTGGGCACTTCACCGCCTGCCTTGAGGTCCCTCTGCGTCACTTCACGTTGCTTGATGCCGTCGTGTTGGTCGCCTATCTCGGCGGCACCACGTGGCTCGGCTTGGCCCTCGGCGCCAAACAGAAGAACGCGCGCGACTATTTCGTCGCCGACCGGGCGATTCCGTGGTGGGCGGTGCTCTTCAGCATCGTGGCGAGCGAAACGAGCGCGCTGACCTTCATCTCGATTCCGGGCCTCGCCTGGCTGGGGAATCTGGGCTTTCTCGAGATCGTGGCCGGCTACATCGTCGGCCGGATCATCGTCGCGTTTCTGCTCCTCCCGCGGTACTTCGAAGGCGAGTTGGTCACCGCCTACGCGCTGCTGGAGACGCGCTTCGGTCCGCGGGCGCGGCGCTTCACGAGCATCGTCTTCATGGTCACGCGCGCGGTGGCCGACAGCGTGCGCGTGTTCGCGACCGCCATCCCGATCGCACTGATCATCGGGGACGTGGTGCCCCGCACCCTGCTGATGCCGGTCGCGATCCTCGTCCTCGGTGCCCTGACGGTCATCTACACGTACAAGGGTGGCATGCGGGCGGTGGTGTGGACGGAGCTCGTGCAAGCGGGGGTCTATGTGCTCGGTGGGATCTCCGCGATTGTCCTGCTCGGCCAAGCGGTCGACGGTGGATGGAGCGCGATCATCACCAAGGCGGACGCCGCCGGCAAGCTCAGGGTGCTCGACTGGACGTTCAACCTCACGACGCCGCATACGGTCTGGGCCGGGCTGCTCGGCGGAGGCTGCCTGGCCATGGCGAGTCACGGTGCCGACCAGCTGATCGTGCAGCGCCTGCTGTCGTCCAAGTCGCTCAAGGATGCGCAGCGCGCACTGATCGGCAGCGGATTCGTGGTGTTCGCGCAGTTCACGCTCTTCTTGATGGTGGGCGTGGGGCTCTGGGCGCTCTATGGTGACCGAACCTTTGCCGCGCCCGACCAGGTCTTCCCGACCTTCATCGTCGAGCGGATGCCCCCCGGATTGACGGGGCTCATCGTGGCCGCGATTCTCGCGGCCACCATGAGCACCCATGCCGGCACGATCAATGCGCTGGCCGCGGCAACGACGCATGACATCTATTTGCCCCTGAGCAAGCGGAACCCCGATGACCCCGCCACGTTGCGATTCGGCAAACTCGCCGCCCTCGCGTGGGGAATCGGACTCACCGCCGGTGCGCTCCTGTACAAGGAGCAAGGGACGCCGGTTGTGGTCGTCGCCCTGTCGGTCTCGAGCTTCACGTACGGGGGGCTGCTGGGCTCGTTTCTCCTGGGCATCGTCTCGAAGCGGGCGTCCGAGCGGGACGCGATCATCGGTCTCGCGGTCGGGATCGCCGCGATGACCTTCGTCGTCTTCGCCAAACAGATCACGGCGGCCGCCCCGTCGCTGACCGCCCCGCTCGCGCCCTTCGTGGGGATCGCGTGGCCGTGGTTTGTGCTGATCGGGACGACGCTCACCGTCGGTGCCGGCATGCTCGCGTCGTGGGTGCTCCCCTATCGGCCGGCGCGTGCGATGCCTCCCAGCGGCCGTTAGCTTGTCTGCTCCAGCGCGGCCAACCTTCACGGCCGGTTGGTAGACCCTGAACAAGGCGAGTTGACGTGAGCCTGATCGTTGTCGGCGTGGATGGTGGCGGCACCAAGACCCGCGTCATGGTGGCGGACGAGCACGGCAAGGTGCTGGCCGAGGAGGTCGGGGCGGCGAGCGCGGTGCAGCCAGGACAGGCCGAGGCGTCGGCGGACGTGATCGCGCAGCTCGTGCGGGAGGCGCTGATCAACGCTGATCTCGGACATGTCCGCCCGCGAGCGCTCTGCGCCGGCGTGGCGGGTACGGGCCGCGAGGACACCCGCGAGGCGCTGTGGCGCGCGTTGGTCGAACTCGATGTCGCGGACGAGACCGTCGTGCACTCCGACGCAGCCGTGGCGCTGGACGATGCCTTCGGCGAAGGGTCGGGTGTCATGCTCATTGTGGGGACCGGCTCGATGGCGCTGGGCCGCGGACCGACCGGGCGGACAGCGCGCGCCGGCGGCTGGGGGCCGATCATCGGCGATGAAGGGAGCGGGTCCTGGATTGGGCGACGCTCGCTGAGCATCGTGTGCGCGGCGGCGGACAAGCGCGAACCTGAGACCGCGCTCACCAGCGCCATTTTGGCGGCCTGCGACGTCCATGACGTTCACGCATTGATTGCCTGGGCCGCACGAGCGACACCGGCTGATTTCGCCGCCTTGGTCAGCACGGTCAACGAAGTCGCGGCGGGCGGCGACCTGCGCGCGAATGCCCTGATCGCCCTGGCGGTCGAAGAGCTGTCGCTGCACGTCCGCTCCGTGGCGCGTGAGCTGTTCGGCGACGAGCGCGCCGCGGTCACGGTGGCGCTGGCCGGCGGTCTGATGACCCCCGGGTCGCCTGTGCGGCGCCGTCTGGAGCACCGCCTCAAGGGGGCGGTCCCGGGCGCAACGCTTCACGGAGCGGAGGTCGTCGCGGCGCGAGGGGCGGTCAAAGGCGCGCTGCGACTTCTGGGGCTAACCTCTGCTAATGTTTAACCTTATGTAGTAATATTTATGTTGTCTAATATCAATGCGTTAGACACTAGCGCTCACCTTGTATTTGTAAGCATGCTGGGTCAAGGTATTCATAATTTAACA
>JANMLN010000148.1:0-54378 GCA_031372565.1 Gemmatimonadota bacterium
CCTGAGCGCAGCGAAGGACCTGCTTGCGCCGTTTGCCAGCGAAAAGCAGGTCCTTCGCTTCGCTCAGGACGACAGCGGACTCACGCCGACACCTTCTCGATATCAGCCGAAATCCGGCGCGACGCCACGAACAGCATCACCGCGAGCACCACACCGATCACCGGCACGATGCCGAACGCGTCGTGCAACCCCGTCGCGCGGAACCCCTCCGTCATCTCCGTGGCGCCCGCCGCCGACATGGCCGCCTTGGCTGCGCGATCCGAAATACTGCCAAGGATCGCCGTGCCGAACGCGCCACCCAGCACGTACATCCAGAAGAAGTAGAGACTCATCGCGCTGCCCCGCAGCGTGGGCGGCACCACTTCATGGATCGACGCGTATACCGTCGCGTAGTAGGTGTAGAAGAGCAGCCACGACGCCCCGACGAGCCACGCGAACGTGGTGGTGTCGCCCTGCGGCAGTGCGAGCGCCACGTAGAAGAGCGGCGCGTGCAGTGCGATCGTGAACGAGGAGAACAGCAACCGCCCGTCGCGCCGCCACCGATGCAGCCGGTCCGCCACCAGACCGGTCAGCACGAGCGACAGGAGCCCCGTGGCTCCGAGCACCAGCCCCGCCATCAACCCCACCTGGGCAATCGGCAGCTTGTGCCAGCGCATCAGGTACGCGGGCAGGAAGGCGTTGACGGCATAGATGCTGAAGTTCTGCAGCGCCCCCGAGAGCATGAGCCAGCGCAGCGTCGGGATCTTCATGAGCGCCACGAATGGCGCCAGGAAACCTTCCGGAGCGCCCGGCTTGGCGACCGGCACGCCGTCGGCGCCACCACGCACCGGCTCCTGCATGCCCGCCACCACGAGCGCGAGCAACAGGCCGGGTACCGTGGCCACGAAGAAGGTCATCCGCCAGCCGTAGCTCTTCGCGATCAGGCCGCTGAGCACGTTCGAGAGGAAGATCCCGAGCGGCAGCCCCAGCATGAAGATCGCGATGGCCCGCGCGCGCTTGGCGGCCGGAAACAGGTCGCCCAGCAGCGAGTTGCTCGCCGGCGAGCACGCCGCCTCGCCGAACCCCACGCCGATGCGCGCCGCGAACATGGTCCAGTACCCGCGCGCGAGCCCCGAGAGGCCCGTGAAGAGGCTCCACACCGCCACGCCACCCGCGAGGATCTTCACGCGCGACCCCGTGTCACTCATGCGGCCCAGCGGTAGCCCGACGAACGCGTACAGCAGCACGAACACCGTGTTCAGCCAGCCAAGCGCCGCGTCGCCCAGCATGAACTCCTTGCGCACCGGCTCCGACACCACGGCCAGAATCTGCCGGTCGTAGAAGTTCAGCAGGTTGATGGCGAACAGCACGAACAACGTGAAGTTGGCGCTCCTCGGCTTCGCCATCGGCTACTTCCGCCGCGGCCGTTCGAGAAAGGCGACGATCGCGGCGACGAACGCCGGCTGCGTGTCTTCCATCAGCGCGGCGTGATCACCGCCCGCGATCACCACCCACTGCTTGTCCGCCGTGCCAAGATTGGCAAAGAAATCCATCTGCGCCTGCGGCTGCGACACGGGATCGAACTCGCCTTGCAGCAGGAGCGTCGGCACGGTGACGCGCTTGGCGCTGAGCGCCTGCCACTGCTCAGTGCGGTGCCAATCGCTCTTGACGGGGTCTGCCTTGAGCGCGGCCGCCACGTACGCGTCGATGGCCTTCTGCGACATCACCCCCGGCGCGATGAAGTCCTCCGCGGCAGCCTTCGCCGTGGTGGCCGCGCGCGGTGCCGTCCCGCCATCGCCAACCTGCATCATCGCCACGCGCATGCCGGGCCACCCGAACATGATCAGATCGCTCATGAGCGTCGGGCGCTCCTGCGCCGTGAAGAACGCGGTCACCGAACCGAGCGACCAGCCGAACAACGCGGGCGCGCCCCTCACCCTCGACGAGTCGCGCACCCACTCGAGCGCGGCGATCAGGTCGACACGCGCCGACTCCGGCGTGTTCCAGCCGCTGGCATCGCGCGGACTGCCGCCATAGCCGGCGAGATCGAGCGCATACACGGCGTACCCCTTGGCCACGAGCGCGTCCATCAACGAACGCTTCTCGCCCGGTACCTGCAGGTCGAAATCGGGCAATCCGCTCCACGTACGACCGTGCAGCAGCAGCACGGCGCGCGTCGGCCTGGCTGGCCGCTTCTCCCACAGCGCAAGCTGGTGCGAACCGGCCACGACGGTATGACGCACAGGCTTCGGTTGCGCGTCCGCCGTCGTGCTGCCAACGAGCAGCAGCGCTCCGAGCGCTGCTCCGCGCGACATGACCGCGTGCACTAGCACCGCGGCCACCCCGGCTCGTTGCCCGTGATCGCCGGACGATCCTTCCGCTCGCTGATGGCCCACATCACGTCATGAATGAAGCGCGCCAGCCGCGCCGAGTGTTCGTACTCGATGTACTGCGGCTCGTCCGTCGCCTGGTGATAGTCCTGCGCATACCCGAGCGAGAAATACGTGACCGGAATGTCCTTGGTCACGTAGCTCACCTGATCCGACCGGCAGAACCGGTTGAGCGGATTTTCCCGCACATCCCAGCTCTTGTCGATCGCCATCGGCTCGGCGCGCGTGGCATTCACTGAATCGATGATGTCGCCGAAATCGCGCGACAGCCGCCGCGCACCGAGCATCTGCACCGAGTTGGGACCACCGTACTTGACCTGATCGGCGCGCCCCTTGCCAAGCATGTCCATGTTGTGCGCCGCCACGATCTGTCCAAGCGGCACCGTCGGGTGATTCACGAACCAGCGCGACCCGAGCAGGCCCTGCTCTTCCCCTTGGTGCGACACGAAGATGATCGAACGCGCCGGCTTCTCGGCTGCGAACTTCTCCGCGATCTCGAGCAGCACGACCGTGCCCGAACCATCGTCATCGGCACCGTTCATGATCGAATCACGGCGCGGCGGCCGGATGCTGCGCGCGTACGCGATCAGCGAGTCGATCCGCCGCTGCTGGTCGGCCGTCGGGCGGCAGGCGGGGTCGTTGGCCCCCTGGCGACGGGTGACCGTGTTGACTGCGCGCAGCGAATCGTGGTCGACCCCCACGGGATTCGTTCCAACGTGATCATTGTGCGCTCCCACGAGCACGTACTCGGTGGCGCGCGCCGGATCGGAGCCCGGCAGAACGGCGATCACGTTGCGCGACGGGTACGACCCCAGCCGCCACGCAAAGTCCCAGGCGCCGCTGACGGGCCGACCCGCGGTTCCCACGGCCATCGAGGCGAGCGGCGCGTCGAAGATGCGGGCCGCGACAGCGTTCGAAATCACCGCCCCGACCATGCTCGCGGCCGGAGCCGCAGGCGCCGACGGCTGCATCGACGGCCGCTGCGCGAACGCCGCCGTCACGCTCGCAGCGTTCAGTTCATCGAGGCCGACAATCAGGACACCAGCCGCGCCCACCGCGATCGCACGGCGGTCGCGGACCGCCGCGACCGGAGCACTCGACGGACGCGACGCCGTGAGCGCCGCCTGCGAAGCCTCGAGACGGATGACGGCATTCGCGCCAAACCGGTCCGGCAGCGAGTCGCATCGCAGCAGCGTGGCAGGCCGCGCCTGCGCCATCCCCGGCGCGGTGGGCGACGCGATGAAGACGGCCACCTTGCCGGCGAACTTCGCAGGATCGAGCACCACGGCCGTGTCGCCCCAGCGACCCGCAAACACCGTCGCGGCGTCGGCCAGCTTGGCCGTGCCTCCGATCGCGTTGAGCGCCGACGGCGCAACAGGAATCCAGTCCGTGCGCGTCGCGAGTCGCGCTCCACCGACGCTCATCATGGAGGCCGACTCTTCAAAGCCAAGCGGCCCGTACGGGAGGTTCTGGAAGAAGGTGCCGTCGTCACCGGCCGGCTTGAACCCCAGCCGCTTGAACTCGGATGCGATGTACTCGGTCCCCTTCACGTTGCCCAGCTCTCCCATGCGACGCCCCATCATCGAATCGTCGGCGAACTGATAGAGCCGCGTCCGGAGGTCGTTGGCCGTGATGTCGGACGCGGTCGGACGTGGCACCCACGTCCGCGGTCCTTCATCGGGCCAGACCACCTTCTCGGCCGGCTTGGCCGACTTTGCGGGTTTGGCCTGCGACCAACCGACCACGGGGACACAGGCGAGGACGAGACACGCGCGCAGCGAATGAAACACGACGTCGCTCCAGGGAGCCGATGGGAAGGCGGACAACGGGCTGGGTCAATCTGCCCTCCGCACGAAGCGCACGGCAAGGCGACAACGCGCGGTTGCTGGCGCGCGAGCGGTGCGGGCGTCACCTTCTCGTCGATGCCCCGCCTGCTGTCCCTGGTCACCACGCCGATGCTCCGCGCCCTCTTCCGCGTCTTTCTGCTTCCCGCGCTCGTGGCCTGTGCCAAGGGCGACTCCACGACGCCGCCAACGACGGTCGCACCTGCCACGCCTCGCGCGGCGCGCGTGACGACCAGCGACTCGGCCATGGTCGTGTCGGCGTCGCCATACGCGACACAGGCCGGCCTCGCCGTGCTCAAGGCGGGAGGCAACGCCATCGACGCAGCGGTCGCCGTCGCGATGACGCTGGGCGTCACCTACCCTGCCGCGGGCAACATCGGCGGCGGCGGGTTCATGGTGGCGCGCATCAACGGGAAGCACGTCGCGCTCGACTTTCGCGAGACGGCGCCTGCGGGTGCGACGCGCGACATGTACCTCGACGCGCAGGGCAACGTGACCGATCGCAGTGTGACAGGCGCGCTCGCGGCTGGCATCCCGGGATCGGTTGCCGGCCTCTTCGAAGCGCACAAGCGGTACGGCTCGAAGCCATGGGCCGAGCTCGTGACGCCGGCCGCCGTGCTCGCCGAGCAGGGGTTCGTGATCGACTCCGCCTTTCGTGATGACGACGAAGGAGGCGCGAAGCGCCTCGGAAGCGACTCCACGAGCGCGAGACTCTTCCTGAAGGATGGCAGGTTTCTCCCGCTCGGCGGGACGTGGAAGGCGCCGGGGCTTGGCGCGGCACTGCGTCGCATCGCCGAGCGCGGGCGTGACGGCTTTTATGCGGGCGAGACGGCGGAGCAGATCGTCGCCGCCATGAAGGCAGGTGGCGGCATCATCACCAAGGCGGACCTGTCCGGTTACCAGCCGATCTGGCGCGCGCCGGTCGAGTTCTCGTACCGCGGTCATCGCGTGATCAGCATGCCGCCGGTCTCGTCGGGTGGACTCACACTCGGGCTCATCCTCGGCATCCTCGAGCAGCGTGACCTTGGGGCGCTCGGCTGGCGCACGCCCGCGTCGATTCACCTGCTGGCTGAAGCAGAGCGGCGCGCCTTCGCGCGGCGGAACACGCTGCTCGGAGACCCGGCGTTCGTGAAGATTCCGGAGGCGTCCTTCCTCTCGCGCGATACCGCGAAGGCACTGGCGGCCGAGATTGGCGAACGGTCGAGTGGGTCGGCGCCCGCTGCGGCCGCTCGCGAGAAGCGCCACACGACGCACTTCGCCGTGGTCGACGCGAAGGGCAACGCGGTCTCGATCACCACCACGATCAACGAGAGCTACGGGTCGGCGTTCACGGTACCGGGCGCAGAGTTTCTGCTCAACGACGAGATGGACGACTTCACCGCGAAGGTCGGCGCGGTCAACGCGATGGGGCTCACGCAGGGGGCCACGAACGCGATTCAGCCCGGCAAGCGCATGCTCTCGAGCATGACGCCGACCATCGTGCTCGACTCGGCGGGGGCGCCGCTCCTTGTCACGGGTGCGGCGGGAGGCGCGTACATCATCACGGCCGTTGCGCACCTGATCGTGAGCGTGGTGGACTACCGGCAGTCGATTGGCACGGCGATGGCTGCCCCGCAGTTCCATCATCAGGACGTGCCCGACTCGCTCTTCGTGGAGCGGATCGCGTGGGCCGAATCGGCCGCCACGATGATGGCGCCGCTGGGCCATGCGGTGAAGCCATCGCCGTGGGGCTCACTCGCGAACGTGCAGAGCATCCATCGCGACGGGAAGGTGTGGCGCGGGGTGAGCGAGCCGCGCGGGTTCGGCCTTGCGGCAGGGTACTGAGCGTGCACGGTCCATACGCACACCGTGGCGCCGTGATGGCGTTGGCCGGCGTGTTCGCGGGCGCCTGTGCAACAGCTGTGGGCAACATGCCGAGCGATGATGCCGCCCGGACGTTGCGCGATGGCCCGGTGCTGCTGGCCGGGGCGGTCGCGGCGGACCGCAGCGGCGCCTGCCAGACGCCCGTGCGCGACCCGTCGTCGGGGGTCGTACTCACGCTCGTGCGGTCGAGCCTGGGCCGCGGCGACTACCGTCCGGCGCCTGTGGACGCGTACGGGCTCCGGGTCACGGAGTTGGTGCGCGTCGAGTGCAGGAACGGTCGCGTCGTCGGGGCTGTTTCAGCGTGATGACCATCCACTCTCTCCGATCCGTGTGGCTCCCTCTCGGTCCTGACGCCCGCCGCATGCGTCTCACGCTGACTGGTCTGCTCCTCGTCGCGGCCGCCGTCGCGCAGGCACCCGCGCCGTTGTGTGCGCAGGATGCCCGGCCGCAGATCGCGATCGACGACCCGCGATGGCAGCTGCAATCGAACACGAACGGCATCGAGATCTATCGCGCCACCGTCACCGGCACGCCCATCGTGCCGTTCAAGGCGGTCATGACGATTCCCGGCACGATCGAGGAAGTCTCGCTCGTGCTCGAGGACATCCCGCGTCGCGGCGACTGGATCAGCCACTACGGGCAGAGCATGGTGCTCGAGCGCGGCAGCGACTACGACCAGGTGGAGTACCTGCGCATCGCGATGCCGTGGCCGGTGATCGATCGTACGACGCTCATCCGCGTGCGCATCTCGGTGAGCGACGACCGCTCCACCGCGACGCTGGCGGCCGAGTCGGTGGACTCGCATCCGCGCGACTCGCTGCCGTCGCTCGTGCGCGCGCAAGTGTACGCCAGCACGATGCAATTGAAGCAGATTGGTGAACAGGTCGAGGTACGCTCCCTCGTCTTCATCGATCCACGGGGTCGCATCCCGTTGTGGGCCGTGCACTATTACACGAGCCGGGTGGCGCAGGCCACGCTCGAGGGACTGCGGCGGCAAGTCGCGCGCAAGTTGTTCTCGCGCGAGCAGGTGGAGGCCATGCGCAGCCGGATCAGCGGCTACCGCGTCTTTCGCGAGCGCTACGCCGCGCCGAGCGCCCCGCCGTCGCACTGACCACCCCCGCGCCGCACGATGCGCGCGGCGCGCGCCACCGGACGGCGCGTCACGGGTGGGCGATCAACGCTGGGCGGCCGTCGGCTTGAGCGTGAGCTTCTGCACGCGCCAGTTGAGGATCTCGCCCACCCACAGTTCGTTCTCCGACGGACACGCGATCTGGTGGACCCACCCGAATTCCCCCGACTGCTTTCCGGCTTCGCCGAGCACACCGAGCACCTTGCCGTCGAGCGTGAGCTTGTAGATGCGCCCCGGCACGGCGTCGGCGCTGTAGAGGTACTGCGTCGGCCCGGGGGTGATGCAGATGGCCCACGGTGCCCCCGACGTCGCCAACGGATTGGCGCCCGGCCGAGGCATCGCCCCCACCATCACGTTCGGCTCCTTCGCGAACGGCACATCGATCGTCATGACGCGCAGCAAGGCGCCGTTCGGGTCGAACACCTGGATGCGGCGGTTGGTGCGGTCACCGACGTAGATGTTCCCCTTGGCGTCGCTGGCGATTGTATGCAGGATGTTGAACTGTCCCGGCTCCCGCCCACGGTCGCCCCATGTGGCCAGCCACTTGCCTTCCGGGCTGATCTTCACGACCCGCGAGTTGTTGTAGCCGTCGGCCACGAAGATGTTGCCCTGCGTATCCCATGCCACGTCCGTCGGGCGATTGAAGACGCCCCAGCGCGGCACGAACGGCGCCCCTTCGGCATGGACGGGCGGTTCCTCCACGGCCTCGTCGCGGCGGCCCAGCGCCAGCAGCACCCGGCCGGCCGGGGAGAACTTCACCACCATGTTCGTCCCTTCGTCGGACGTCCAGATGTTGCCGCTCTTGTCGACACGAACCGTGTGCGCAAACGCGAAGCCGTACAACTCCTTGCCGATCTCGCGCAGGAACTTGCCGTCAGGGCCGAACTCGAAGAGTTGGGACGCAACGCCGCCATGCACCGTACTCCGCGCTCCGGTGCGGTGGAACACGAACACATGGCGACGCTTGTCAAGATCGATCCCGGTCACTTCGCCGAAGTGCAGTCCCTCGGGAAGCTTGAGCGGGTTCGCATCGGCGGCGAAGGCGATCTCGCCGACCGCCGCCTGTTGAGCGGCGCTCACGCGCGTCGCGGCGCAGACGCCGACCACGGCGGCGCACATGACTCGTACCACTGACACGCCCCATCGGGCATGCATTCCGTTCATCATGGCTGTTCTCCCATAGCTGCGCGACGTCACCGGTGTCATCCTGAGCGAAGCGAAGGATCTGCTTCTCATCAGACCACAAGCAGGTCCTTCGCTTCGCTCAGGACGACAAAGTATGCGGCTCGGAGCGCCGGTCCGTGAGAGCGCCGAACGACGTATCTTCGTCCTGACCCTGCTCGCCGACCCGTACCGACGTCCTCCGCATGCGCCGCTTCATCGCCACCTGCGTCCTCAGCCTCGCGCTCCTCCCCGCAGCGCACGCGCAGCCACGAGCCAGTGCCAGCACGGCCGACCTGCTCGCGCTGGCCGAGGAACTCCGCGCCCTCCGAGATCCGGTCGTCACCGACCGCGTGCCTGACTACTCCCCCGCCGCCGTCACGCGCTGGCAGAAGGGACTCACTGCGCTGCGCACTCGACACGCCGCCTTTGACACCCGCGCCTGGCCGGTTGCCGATCGCATCGATCACATTCTCGTCGGCACGCAGCTCAACGCGTTGGACTTTGATCTGCGGGTTCTGCGCCCGTGGCAGCGCGATCCGGGCCACTGGGTCGACATGATCGCGCGCACGCCGTACATCGCCACTCCGGTGAATGCCGCCGATCGTGCTCGCGTGACCGCCGAGCTGCGCGCCGTGCCGCGGCTCCTCGCGGAAGCACGCACCCGACTCAATCGGCCGGCGTCGGAACTCACGGGCATCGCCCTCTTTCACCTCGAGCAATCCGACGGCGTCAATCAGGGTGAGCCTCGCCGCGACCCGCCACCTGCAGGCGTCATCGGTTGGTACCAGGAGCTGCTCGGTCGTGCCAAGTCGACCGACCCATCGCTGGTGCCGGACGTGGAGGCCGCACTGACCGCCGTGCGCGCCTTCCGCGATTGGCTGACCTCGGCACAGCCGCTGATGCGCGAGCCGGCCTTCGTCGGCCTCGACCACTACCTCTGGTTCGTGCGCAACGTGCGCCTCGTCCCGCTCTCCACGGACCAGATCCTCCTGGTGGGCGAGCGCGAGATCGAACGCGCCCGGACCCTGTTGGCCATCGAGCGCCACCGGAATCGTGCGCTGCCGGAACTCGTTCCGGTGTCCAATGCCGATGAACATGAGAAGCGCACACGCGAGGCCGAGAGCTGGATTCGCACCTTCACCGCGCGCGAGCAGCTCCTCACGATTCCCGCCGACATCCCCGAGAAATACGAGACCGATGCCTTCTTCATCAACCGGGAAGCATGGGGTGGGCATCGGCACTTCTGGGAAGAGATCACCTATCGTGATCCGCTGAACAATCACATCCATGCCTCGATACCGGGCCATCGGTTCGACGGCGCGCTGCAACGCCGCAATCCACGACCCATCCGCCGCATGGTCAGCGATGGCACGCGCGCCGAGGGATGGGGCTTCTACATCGAGGAGATGTACCTGCAGGCGGGACTGCTCAATGACCGGCCGCGCACTCGCGAACTGTTCTACATCGCGCAGCTCAAGCGCGCCGCGCGCGTCCACGCCGAGCAGCTGATGCAGACCGGTGCCTTCACCCTGCGGCAGGCCATCGACTATCTCGTGGCTGAAGTGCCGCTGATGGAGGACAACCTCGCGCGCTACGACCTCGCCATCTACCTGCGACGTCCTGCGTACGGCATGAACTACACGATCGGAAAGGCACAGCTCGAGAAGCTGGTCGCCGATCGGTCGAGGCAGCTGGGCAACCGTTTCGTACTTGGCGCCTTTCACGACGAGTTCCTGTCAAAGGGGATGATCCCGATCTCGCTCATCCGATGGGAGATGACCGGGCTCGACGACGAGATGCGTGCACTCGGGGTGATCAAGTGAAGGCCCTCATGACGTGGAGCTGGCGCGCGCTCGCGCTCGTGGCCGCGCTTCCACTCGCGACGCACGCGCAGGCGTCCGCGCCTCTGCGCCCATCGATCGAACGTTTCTACAGCCTGCCGAGCGTCGTCGGCACCGCGCCGCGAAACGCGGTATGGTCGCGCGACGGCAAGCGCGTCGCGTTCATCTGGAACGATGAAGGCATCCCCTTTGGAGATATCTGGATGGCCGACGTGGCGGGTGGGGCAGCCCGACGCGTGACGCGACTCCCGCACGCGCCGCTGGTGGCCAATCCCGGTCCTGACTTCAAGGCGCAACGCGCCGCCATTGCCGCGGAGCTCGACGCGGGCGTGTCGAACGTCACCTGGACCGCCGACGGCGCACGCATGCTGTTCACCTTTCGCGGCGATCTCTGGGTCGTGTCGGCCGGCGCAGCTCCCGTGCGGCTGACGACGACCCCCGCGCCGGAGCGCGGCATGGCGCTCTCACCCGACGGACAGCGTCTGGCCTTCATGCGCGACGGGAATCTCGTGCTGGCCGAGCTGCGCGCCGATTCGCTGTTGGGCGCAGCCCCCGTCACCGCCGTCGCGCGCGAGGGCGTCAGCGTGGAAAGCTTCGCGTGGGCTCCGGATGGACGGTCGCTCGCGCTGGTGGAGACGGACCGGACGGCGATCAAGACCCGGCTCATCGCCGATCAGCTGACCGACGAAACGACCGCCCCGTCCGTGCGACGCGCTTTTCCCGGCGAGCCGTCCGAGCTGCGCCGACTCGGCATCGTGCGTGCGTCCGGTGGCGATGTCCGCTGGCTCGAGCTTGGCCCGGAGCGCATGGACCTGATGCACGGGTACGAGTGGTCGCCCGATGGATCGCTGCTCGCCATCGACAAGAGCGACGTGTTCGTGAAGGATCGGCGCATTCTCGTCGCAGACGCGACGACGGGCGCCGTGCGCGAGCTGGTGCGGGAGCAGGAGCCGCTGAACGTGACGGCTGAATGGCAGATCGAGTGGGCGCCCGATGGAAGCGGTCTGTACTTCACGTCGGACCGGGCGGTCGACTACCACGTCTGGTTCACGCCGATTGGCGGCGGGGCCCCGCGACAGATCACCAGCGGCGCGTGGGCCGTCTTCGGCATGCAGGCCACGCCGGCGGGACTCTTCGTGACGGCCAATGACGGGCGACCGGAGGAGCGACATCTCGCGCGCGTCCCGCTCGCCGGCGGTGCGCCGGTGCGTGTGTCCCGACGCGCTGGCACGCATGCGGCCGTCGTGTCGCCGGATGGCCAGTTCGCGGCGGACATTTTCTCGAGCGACGCGCTCCCACCGGAGCTCTACATCACGGACGCGACACGACCTGCTGCGCGCGAGTCGGCCGAACGACGCGTGACCGTGTCCCCGCGAGACGAGTTCGCACGCTATCGCTGGATCGTGCCGCAGTACGTCACGTTCAAGAGCCGCACCGATGGCGTCATGCTGCACGGGCGCCTGCTCCTTCCGCGCGGGTACCGTCCCGGGACGCGCTATCCGGTGATCGTCGGGTCGGCGTACAGCAACACCGTGCGCAACCAGTGGGGCGGACGCAACGCGCACCCGCTCTGGGGGCTCGACCAGGTGTTGCTCGATCGCGGCTTTGCGGTCTTTGCGGTGGACGTGGCGGGCAGCAGCGGTCATGGCACGGCCTTTCGCCGTCGCATTCGTCTCGACTACGGTGGCGTCGACGTCGAAGACCTGCACGCGGGCGTCGAGTACCTGATCGCGCGCGGCGTGGCCGATCCGAAGCGCGTCGGTATCTGGGGATCGTCCTACGGCGGGCTGCTCACCACCATCTCGCTCTTCACCAAACCGGGCGTGTACGCCGCTGGTGTGGCGGGCGCACCGGCGACGAATGTGTGGCACGCGCTCACCGGCGAGCAGCGCGTCATGGGTCGACCGCAGGAGCATCCGGCGGAGTTTGCGAGCGCATCGTCCCACACCAAGGCAGCCGGGCTGCAGGGCCACCTGATGCTCATCCACGGCATGCGCGACGTCGTGGTGCTGTACCGCGACTCGGCGTGGTTGACGCAGTATCTGCTGCAGATGGGCAAGGATGTCGAATTGGTCTCGTTGCCCGACGCACAGCACGGCTGGGACACCGAGGCGCTCGTCCAGACGCGCTACGCCTTCTCGCGCATGCTGGCCTTCTTCGAGCGCCACCTGCTCCCCGCCACGGGACGTTGAGGGCTCTCGGACGGTGGCTATCTTCCAAGCCGTAGCTGCAATCTCCCCGAACAGGTCACCACTCGTGCGACTTCACACGCTCGTCTCCCTCGCCGCTGCGCTCGCATGCACTGCACCGCTGGGCGCGCAGGGCACCCCCTTCCAGCTCTCCCTCTTCAGCCCCATCCAGGTCGCGAGCGAAGGCGAGTCGGTGTCTGCGGTCCGACTCAGCGTCATTTACACCAAGAACGCTTCCGTCCAGTTCGTTGATCTCGGCTTCGGGTTCAACTACACGACCGGAAATGGCGTCGGCGTCCAGTGGGCCCTCGTGTCGAAGACGGACGGCAACTTCACCGGCTGGCAGAGCGGTCTCGCCGCCATCACCGAGAAGCGCTTCGCGGGGTTGCAGACCGGCGCGTTCAACAGCGTGGCCGAAGGCCAAGGGGTGCAGTTCGGCTGGGTGAACGTCGCCAAGAGCTGGAACGGCTTGCAGCTCGGACTGGTGAACGTCACCGATCGCATGACCAACGGCGGCCTCCAGATCGGCCTCGTCAACATCATCAAGCAGGGGGGCGTGGCGCCGTTCCTGCCGATCGTGAACTTCACGTTCTAGTCGGCAGACATCACGACACGGCCCGCTATCTCCGGCGGGCCGTGATCAGCACCTGAATCTCGTCCAGCCGCGGATTCACGAACTCCAGCTGCACCCGCCCATCGGCTCTGGTGCTCACGACGGCCGGAACGGCACTGTTCGTGAGCACCCAGCCCAGCGGCAGCACCACCGTGTTGATCGGCCGGCCGAACCCGCGATCCCAGACCAGCTCGTCGCCGACCACCCGGTAGCGCACGCTGTCGGTGTAGGTCTCGCTCATCCGAAGCCGGACCGACCTGTTCGCCTGCACGGCCGGAAAGCGGAACACGACCACTTCCGTCTGCGGTGTCACGGCGGGCACATCCAGCTTGGCCCGCGTGATCGCGTCGCCCTTGAGCGTCTCGGACGTGAGCAACTCGCCCGTGTCCAGATTGCGTGCACTCGGATTCGAGACCGTGCTCCCGGCGCGTACCACGTTCAGGTACGCACTCGTACCGGGGCGCGACTCGGTGTAGTCGTGGTACAGGTCGAAGGCGTGCGTCTCCGGCTGCCGCAGTTCGTACACGATCTCGCGGTCCTGGTGCGCCCGTTCCGATAGCCGGTCCGCCACGCTCGAACGCCCCGTGCTCGCGAGCGCACCCGACGCGCGTCGCACCGCCCGCAGCGTCACGGGCGCCTCGGCAGGGGTCGTGTTCCAGAAGGTGATCCCGACGCGACCATCCGGTTCCTGCAGCACCTGCGACGGGTACGTCGAGCTGATCAGCTCGTATCCCTGCGGGAGCACGATGGCATTGCGCTTGATGCCCAGTGAACGGGTGAACGTCACCGTATCCCCGACGCTCATGTAGCTCGCGGCGTCCTCGTACGTCTTGACGATCAGCACGCGCGACTCGCCCCCCTCGGCGGCCACCGGACGTGGCAGCGTCACGCGGATGTATCGCTGCGTCGAGTCGCTCACACGCATGCCGTCGGCGCGCGCCGCGGCAGCACCAACCTCGCTGAAGGGCAACGGTCGCCCCGTGGCGCGATCGAACACGCTCTCGTCGCTGGCGATGCTGCCTTTCCGGATCGGGTTGAAGTAGTATCGCGCCCCCGGCGTCACGGCCGTCACCTCATACAGGATCTTGAACTTCGCGGTGCCCGGCGCGAGCAGCTCGTAGCGTGTATACGCGTCCGCGTCGGTGCCGCGCAGCGAGTGTTGGCCGCACACGACCGAAGGAGCGAGCGACAGCAGGACGACGACGAGCGGTGCAGTGATTCGCAATTGGACGATCCGCGGGTAATGGGTGCCCAAGAGTACGATGGCGTCCGCCCGCTCGACACCCCGCCGTCCTGAGCGCGCTGTCGTCCTGAGCGCGCTGTCGTCCTGAGCGCGTTGTCGTCCTGAGCGCAGCGAAGGACCTGCTTGTGCCCCCCTCTTCCTCTCCCCCACCTTACCCCGCAGATGATCACCGACCCCGTGCTCCTCAACGACTGGCACCCCGCGGCCACACCAGCACAGGTCGACGCGCGCGGACTCCTGCCCGTCCGCCTCCTCGGTCGCGACCTCGTCCTCTGGAAGTCGCCGGACGGCTATCGCGCCTGGTCGGACCTCTGCGTCCACCGCGGCGCCCGGCTCTCGGGCGGTTCGCTCGTCGACGGCTGCCTCCGCTGCCCGTATCACGGCTGGACGTACGACGCGTCGGGCGCCTGCGTGCACATGCCCGCGCAGTCGCCTTGACTCACACAGGCGCACCGCCCAGTCTTGCGCACACCTCATCACGTTGGGAGCCACGCCGCATGACTTCGCGTCGCACGTTCGTCGGCCAGATGGCCGCGCTCGCAGCACTGCCGCAGCTGGCGCGCAGCGTCGAAACGCCCGAGCTGGTGCTCGTCAACGGTGACATCCTGACACAGGATGCGATCGTGCCGAAGGCCGAGGCGATCGCCATCGCGGGCGGGCGGATCGTGGCCATCGGCAGCACCGCCGACATGCGTCGTCTCACACGTGCCACGACCAAGGTCATCGACCTTGGCAAGCGCGTCGTGATTCCGGGTGTGATCGACGCGCACAACCATCCTGCCTCGTCCGGGCTCTCGCACCTCCGCGAAGTTGACTGCGACCTGCGGTCCGTGGGCGCCATCCAGGCGGCGCTGCGCGAGCGCGCGGGCAAGACACCCAAGGGCGAGTGGGTGCTCGGCTTCAAGTACGACGACACCAAGACCGCTGAGCGTCGTTTCCTCACGCGTGCGGATCTGGACGCGGTGTCGACCGACCATCCGATTCTGGTCACCCATCGCGGTGGTCATACCGGCTACGTGAACTCGCTCGCCTTCGCGCGCGCTGGCATTACAGAATCCTCACCAGACCCATCCGGTGGTCGATTCGAACGTGATGCCGTCACGGGCAAGCTCTCCGGCCGCGCCGCAGAGACGGCCACTGACGCGTTCGACCGCGTCATCCCGTCCGCGTACACGCGCGCCGATCGCCAGGCCGGTGTGAAGGAGATCTCGCGCCGACTGGCACGCACGGGGGTCACCTCCGTGACCGACGCCGGCGGCTCCCCGGCCGACCTGCTGGCCTATCAGGATGCCCACGAGGCCGGCGAACTCGGCACGCGCGTCTATTGCCACATCCGGGAGTCGTCGCTTGACCGGATGATTGCCGCAGGCGTCCGAACGGGGCTGGGCAACGAGTGGGTGCGCGTCGGGGCCGTCAAGTGCATCTGCGATGGCTCGATCTCCGAACGCACCGCCCTGCTCAACGAACCGTACATCGGTCGCCCGAACGATCGCGGCATCCTCGTGACCGATGCCGAGCGGCTCTGGTCCATCTTCACCAAGGCGCACACGGCGGGCTGGCAGATCGGCACGCACGCCAATGGCGACGCCGCCATCGAGATCGTCGCCGGTCTGTACGAGCGACTGCAGCGCGAGATGCCGCGCCGCGATCCGCGCTTCCGGTTCGAGCACTGCACGGTGCTCACCCCCGCGCTCATTGCGCGCATCAAGGCGCTCGGCGCGATTCCCACCCCCTTTGCCAGCTACGTCTACTTCCATGGCGAGAAGATGGGGGAGTACGGCGCCGCGCGAACCGAGCGGATGTTCCCCATGCGCTGGTTCCTCGACGCCGGCATTCCCGCCACGATGGGAAGCGACTATCCGCCCGGTCCATTCGAACCGATGATGGCGCTCACCTCCATGACGACGCGCACGGACATTCGAGGCACCGTGTGGGGGGCCAACCAGCGCATCACGCTCGCGGAGGCGCTTCGCGTGCTCACGGTCAACGGCGCGTACGCCTCGTTCGAGGAGGGCCTCAAGGGATCCCTCACGGTCGGCAAGCTCGCCGACCTCGTGGTCCTCGGCCGCGATCCGCGCACGACGCCGCCCATCGAGATCGTGAACGTGCCGATCGAGCGCACCATGGTCGGCGGGCGCTGGGTCTACGAGTCGTGAGGGACGCATGAGCGCACGGCCGTACGTGCTCGCGGAGAACACGTGGGCCTTCGTCGAGACGCAGGCGTTCGAGGTTGCCGTGCTCCCGTGGGGGGCGACCGAAGCGCACAACCGCCATCTGCCGTACGCAACCGACACGATCCAGGCGGACCATGTCGCCATCGCGGGGGCGGCACACGCGTGGGCGCGGGGAGCGCGCGTCATCGTGCTTCCGGCCATTCCGTTCGGCGTACAAACGACGCAGCGTGAGGTGCCATTCTGCATCAACATGCATCCGTCGACCCAGGCGGCCATTCTGCGCGACGTCATGCAGACCGTGGTGGCGCGCGGCGTGCGGAAGCTCGTGATCCTCAACGGTCACGGCGGCAATGATTTCAAGCAGATCATCCGCGAGCTGCAGCCAGACTCGGGCCTCCTGTTGGCACAGGTCAACTGGTGGCAGCTCGGTGACGCCCAGGCGCACTTCGTCGATCCCGGCGATCACGCCGGAGAGCTCGAGACGAGCGTGATGCTGCACCTGGCACCGACGATGACGCGCCCGGTCGCCGACGCCGGTCCCGGACAGGCACGCAAGGCGCGCGTCCGCGGCTTTCGCGAAGGGTGGGCGTGGACGCCGCGGCACTGGGTGCAGGTGACGGACGACACCGGCGTCGGGGACCCGACCGCTGCGACTGCCGCCAAGGGCGCGGCATTCCTCGCCGCCGTGACGGCGCAGTTCGGCGAGTTTCTCGTGGAGCTGGCCGCGGCAGATCCGGCGAGACTGTACGCGGACTAGCGACGTGCCCGCATACGGCAGCCTCGTGATTGACGTCGAGGGCCGCCTCCACGAACTCGCGCCCGATGCGCGCTCGCGGCATGTTTAGCGGAGCGTCGCACACTCAGTGCACCCGTCTCTCCGCCTCGCGTCCCACGCATGCCCCGTCGATTCGCCACCCTCGTCGTTCTCGTCGCGCTCTGCCTGACTGGCGCGCGTCCCACATCCGTCGACGACGAGGCCGCGCGATGGGCCGCGCGCGCCGCGAAGGTCACGATCACCCGTGACGATTGGGGCATCGCGCATGTGCATGGTCCGACCGACGCCGACGCGATCTTCGGCATGATGTACGCCCAGGCCGAAGACGACTTCCCGCGCATCGAGATGAACTACCTGAATGCGATGGGCCGATTGGCCGAGGCAGAAGGTGAATCGGCGCTGGCACGCGACCTGCGCATGCGCCTGTTCATCGACTCCACCGACCTCAAGGCGCGCTACGCCGTCGCGCCCCCGTGGCTCAGGGCCGTCATGGACGGCTGGGCGGACGGACTCAACTTTTTCCTGGCCACGCACCCGCAGGTGAAGCCGCGCGTACTCACGCGCTTCGCGCCCTGGATGGCGCTCAGCTTCAGCGAGGGGAGCATCGGCGGTGATATCGAACGCGTGAACATCGACGCGCTCGCCGAGTTCTACGGGCTGGCTTCCGCGCGCGTGCGCCCCGGCAGCCGAGGGGACGGCCCGCCCGAAGAACCGACCGGCTCGAACGGCTTCGCGATCGCTCCATCGAACTCCGCCTCGAAGCACGCACTCCTCTGGATCAACCCGCACACCTCGTTCTTCTTCCGCTCGGAGCAACAGGTCACCAGCGACGAGGGGCTCAACGTGTACGGAGCCGCCACGTGGGGACAGTTCTTCGTCTATCAGGGCTTCAATGCGCGCGCCGGGTGGATGCACACCACCAGTGGCGTCGACAACATCGACGAGTACCGCGAGACGACGAACCGCGCGGGTAACGGTTACACGTACCGCTACGGCAAGCTGGAACGACCCGTGACCAGCGAGATCATCTCGCTCAAGGTCAAGACGCCGGCGGGCATGACCACCCGCGAGGTCACGGTCTACCGGACGCACCACGGGCCCGTCGTGCGCAAGGAGCAGGAGAAGTGGATCTCGGTGCGGCTCATGAACGAACCGCTCAAGGCGCTGCAGCAGTCGTACCTTCGCACCAAGACGCGCAACCTCGCCGAGTACCGCAAGGTCATGGATCTGCACACCAACTCGTCGAACAACACGATTTTTGCGGACGCGGAGGGCAACATCGCGTACTTCCACGCGAACTTCGTGCCGAAGCGCAGCCTGGCGTTCGACTGGCGCCGTCCGGTCGATGGCAGCGATCCCGCCACGGAGTGGCAGGGCGTGCACAGCGTGGCCGAGTCGCCCAACGTGTTCAATCCGGCCACGGGATGGATCCAGAACACGAACAACTGGCCGTACTCGGCAGCCGGAAGCGCCAGCCCGAAGCGCGAGGCGTATCCGCGCTACATGGAGATGGGTGTCGAGAACCCCCGCGGCGTCCACGCCATCAAGGTGCTCAGCGCGCGCAAGGACTTCACGCCGCAGTCATTGATCGACGCGGCCTTTGACAGCGAACTGCCGGCGTTCGCACGGTTGCTCCCGACCCTGCTGGCCGCATGGGACCAGCTCCCCGCCAGCGACCCCCGCAAGCCGGCGCTCGCGGAACCGATCGCGGTGCTCAAGGCGTGGGATTACCGCTGGGGCACGAACTCCGTCGCCACGTCGCTCGCAGTCTTCTGGGGCGACGAGATGTGGACGCGCACGCGCACGGATGCCGAATCCGAGGAGATGACGGTGTACGATTTCATCGCGGACAAGTCGTCACCTGCCACGCGCCTCGCGGCGCTCACCGCTGCCATCGCCAAGCTCACCGCCGACTTCGGCTCATGGAAGACGCCGTGGGGCGACATCAACCGGTTCCAGCGCCTCACCGCCGACATTGTGCATCCGTTCAGCGATGCCGGGCCGAGCATTCCCGTCGGGTTCACGTCGTCACGATGGGGCTCGCTGGCCTCGTTCGGCGCACAACCCTGGCCCGGTACCAGGAAGTGGTACGGCACGAGCGGCAATTCGTTCGTCGCGGTCGTCGAGTTTGGTGACAGTGTGCGCGCACGCGCCGTCAGCGCGGGTGGTGAGAGCGGCGACGCGCGTGCTCCGCACTTCAACGATCAGGCCCAGCGGTACGCGACCGGCCGTCTGCGCGACGTCTACTTCTACCCGTCGCAGCTCGCCAAGCACACCGAACGCACGTATCACCCCGGCCGCTGACTCGTGCCGGCCGTGCCGGACCTGTTCGGCAGGCACGGATGACACGCGGCAGGTCTCGAGCAGCACGCAACGGGAGACATCATGCACTACATGATCATCGAGCACTTCCGCGGCGGCGACGCCACGCCGGTCTATCACCGCTTCCGGGAGCGCGGTCGCCTCGCACCAGCCGGACTCGAGTACATCACCAGCTGGGTGACGGACGACATGACCACCTGCTATCAGGTGATGGCGTGCGACGAGCGTGCGCTGCTCGATCAGTGGATCGACAACTGGCGTGACCTCGTCGACTTCGAGGTGATGCCCGTGATCTCGTCGGCAGAGGCAGCCGCGCGCGTTCCCTGACGCGTGGTCGGGCAGGCATTGGGCGAGGTCGCGGCGGCGGCGTACCTGACGCCGTAGCGCGACCCCGCTGCCAGGAGCGCTCCGCTCAGCTGACCTTCAACTGCTTGATCATGCCGTGCGCCAGATGCGGCTTGCCGTCCTTCGCGTCGGGCAGGAAGCAGATCAGCACGTACTCGCCTGGGGCGAGATCCACGGAGAGGTACGCTTCGCCGCCCTTCGCCATACCCGAGATGCCGCCGATCGGCATCGCCGGAGGCGCACCCTTGTACGTCTGCCCCCATTTTGCCAGATCGTCGGCAGTCTTGCCGCTGTCGAGCTTCGCGAGAAACATTTCGTGCGACTGCGCCGCGGTATTGGTCAGCTTGAGCGTGTGCTTGCCCGCAGTCAGGGCGGGCGCGATGTCCCAGGCATAGTCGGTCATCGTCACCGTCACATCCGCGGTTGGCAGTGGCGCAGCCGGGCCGGTGGGAGCGATGACCGTGAGCGGGTGCGCCATGCCCTTCATCACGTGCGGCACGTGATCGGGGGTGTCGATAAAGCACAGCACGGCGTAGTCGCCGGGTTCGAGCGTCGTCGTGATGGAAGACTCACCGCCGGGCACCGGCGAGTTCGGGCCGGCGACATCGTGCACGAACGGTGGCGGCGGATCGGTGGGCTTCGCGGTCTTCATGTCGGCCATCAGGTCCGCGAACTTCTTGCCGTCCGAGAGGCGAAGGAACTGCACGTGGTGCAGCTCGGCGCCCTTGTTCACGAGCTTGATGGTAACCACACCGCCAGTCACGGTATCCGGCATCTCGTACGCGAAATCCTTCGCGGTAATCGTGATGACGGGCGGCGCTACCACCGCTGTCGCCGCTGCGTTCTCGGCCGGCTTCCGGTCAGCACCGCCGCAGGCGGCGAGCGCAGAGAGCACGACCACGGATAGAACGGAGCGGCGATACAGCATGAAACGCCTCCAGCAGAAGGGAACGGATCGCGTGCCGTGAAACAAAGTGCAACACAACATCGCTGCGATGGCAGAGAACGGTCGACCGGTACGGCGAACTGTGCAGCACC
Organism: Gemmatimonadota bacterium; assembly: GCA_031372565.1. Classification (GTDB taxonomy): domain Bacteria; phylum Gemmatimonadota; class Gemmatimonadetes; order Gemmatimonadales; family Gemmatimonadaceae; genus JACPPC01. Next base: position 20,910 of record JANMLN010000148.1, read on the forward strand.
CGAGGCAACCGGATCGCCCGCGTAAAAATCCTCTCCCTGACCGCATCCGTCAACTCCACGGCGCGCTTGCGCGCGGGGCAGCGCCTATCCGCCGATGCGCACCGGCACCGTAATGAAGTCCGTGGTCAGCGGTTGCTGCCCCAACTTGCCGTAGGACGTCCAGCCCCAGCAGTACACCTGGTTCGCGGTGGTCACACCGCACGTCTGCGCGACTCCGGCGCTGATCTGCCGGAAGGTGAGCCCCCCCTGTACGGCCACCGGTACCGCCGAGCAGATGCCGCCGCCGCAGGCGGCACGCGGAACGCCGAGCTGCCCGAGCTGGTTGTCGCCCCAGCACCAGGCAGCACCGGCGTTATCGAGCGCGCAGACGTGCCCGGGGCCCGACGTGATCTGTGTAAAGGTGTGCGCGCCCGCAACTGCGGCCGGCGTCGTTGACCAACCGAATCCGTTCCATCCGATCTGCCCGACGCGCCCATCGCCCCAGCAATAGGCGGCACCGGCAGTCGTCAGTGCGCAGATCGAGCCGAGGGTTGCCGTGATCGCCTTGAAGCTGAGCGACGACGTGACGAGCACCGGCGCCGCGACCTGCGCCGAGAAACTGCCATTGCCGACGGCGCCGTAGAGGCTTTCGCCCCAGCACCACACCCTGCCGGTGGTGGCGATCGCGCAGGCAAACGCACCATCACGGTTGGCGGCTACCAGCGTTGACGCGGGCGCGCCGAGCACGGGTGTCAGGGTATCGCTCTGGAAGTTCAGCGCGCGGTTGCCCATCAGGTTCTTCGTGTTCAGCCCCCGGCACAGGACCACGCCGGAGACAGAGACCGCGCAGAGCGGTCCAGCCTCGTTCAGGACACTCAACTTGGCACCGAGCTTCAGCCGCTGCGGCGTGAACGAACAGAGCCACGTGCCGCAGAATTTCACGCCATTCGCGAGCACCGAGTCGGGGGTCACCGCCATCTGCACACCGTCGTCCCAGCAGTACGTGTCGTTGGCCGCATCGAGGCCGCACACCGTGCCGTCGGCTCCCGGCACATTCAGTGAGGCGAACACTCGTGTTGACATCCGCACGGGCACGAACACGTTGCACGGCCACCCGGGCAACGAGCTCACCGATGACCGCCGTGCGATGCAGATGGAGTCGACGACGACATCGACGTTGGAGGTGGCGGGCACGTTGCGCAGGCCGATGTCGAGCCGGAAGCCGACCGATCGGGTGTTGCCCCAGCACCACGTCGTACCATCGGTATTGAGCAGGCAGTTGGCGCGCTCTCCCACCCACACGGCCTTCGCCGTGCCATTCCATGCCGGCCCGGGGGGCGCATCGGACACGGTCAACCTGGCAGGGCCGCCACTGCCACTTCCGGTGGCGTCTGTGCAGGCCAGCACGGCGGCCACCAACACGAGGGCGAAGGTCGCGCGGCGTGGCGCGAACCGGGTGAAAGACATGGGCATATGCGGGGTCGGTGGGAGGGGAGTGCCAACACGCCGCGGACGAATAGCGCGCCCCCCTTACCGCCCCGTTCAGCTCACGGGATAAGACCGCAACTGCGCCAATTCCTGCATCGCGCGCTTGGCCCGCGCCGTGTCGCCGAGCTGCCGTGCCAGTCGAGCCTCCCATTGCAACAGCTCGGCGTGCTGCCAGACCCCGGCCCAGCCCACGTACGGGATCCGTTCGCGGCGCGCGAGCGCGAGCGCACGCGCGGGGCGCCCGGCGCGCGCGTGCAACACCACGAGAATCAGGCGCTGCCTCGACTCGTACGGGTCCTCGGCCAGCAGACGCTCCAGTGTGGACATCGACGCCGTGTCTTCGCCGACGCCCAGTCGTTGGGCTGCAGCCGCAGCCACCCACGCTGCGCACGCCTGCCATCGGCGTGTCATGAATGGCGACGCGCTCCGGGGCCACCGCACTTGCTGCACCGCGGCACGCGCCGCCCGGATCGTGGCGTCCGATCCCGTCTCCACCTGCCAGCCCGCCACCGCGCATCGTGCGAGTGCCCGCTCCTTCGGATCGCGCAACGGATGCGCGGGCGTCGTCATCGCGCGCACGGCCTCGGCGGCGAGCCCGCTGTCACCATCGGCGTACGCGGCGCCTACCAGGTGCGTCACCGCCGTTTCGACACGCAGGTCCTCCTCACCCTCGAGCGCCCACTGCTCGCGCGCGTCACGCCGTGCCTGCGCCGTGTGCCCGGTGTTGATGCCGAAGAAGGCGTTGGCATACCAGAACACCCGGCGCGCCGACGTGTCGGTGGCCGCGCGCGTGCGCATCACCTCGAGCGCCTCGGTCGCGTCGGCAATTGCGAAGCCGTCGAGCTGGGCGGTCAGCAGCACGCGCTGCAGCGAGAGCAGCGGCGCGATCGTGAATTGCGCGCGCAGCCGCCGCTGCTCGCCGCTGTCTCCAAGCGCGAGCGCGGCGCGCCACTTGACGTAGAAGGCAATCTCGCCCGTCGAATCGGCGGCGAGATAGCGATCACGCAGTTGCCGTACTGCCGCGGGATGGCCGGCGATGTGCTCCTGCTCGAGCAGGTGATAGAGCGCCGGCTGAAATGCGCTGTCGAGACGCACGACCATCGCCAGCTCGGCGCGGGCCACCTCGCGCGCATCGTCGCGGCCGGCCGCGCCGCCGCCGTGCAGCAGCGCATCGGCGTGCTCGAAGCGCACGTCGGGTGCATCGCCGAACCAGCCGAGCACGTGGCTCCACATCTGTAGTTGCCGCGCGGGATCTTCCCACACCCACTGCTCCCGGCTCGCCCGCAGGTAGGCGCGGTCGGCGGGGGAGAGCCGCGCCTGATGCCGGTCGGCGAGTGCGAGAAACGTGCTGACGCCCGCATCGTCGGACGCCCAACGGCTCGCGCGCGCCCCTTCGATCGCGGCCAGCGCGAACGTGCTGTCGGCGCGCGTTGCGCGGCCGAAGGCGGCGGCCGCTTCCGCGAGTCGACCGTGCCGAAAGAGCGCGCGCCCCGTGAGGAACGCGCTCAACGCATCGATCGACGTGGAGGTGAGGTCGGCGAGTCGAACCGGTGCCTCGCGCGCCGAACTGACGAGCAGCCGCTGCGCGACCTGTTCGACGAGCCACGGCAGCGAGTCGAGCGGTCCGTCGACGGACGCCGCGGCAACGGGAGCGTCGGCGGCCACGTCGTACAGCGACGCACTCACGACAAGCCGCCGCGGCGAGCCCCCGATCCGACCCATCAGCAGGCGACCGGTGCCGAGTCGGCGACTGACGCCGATCGCATCGCGCAGTGTGGGCGCCCGCGCGCCATCGGGGCCGTGCCCGAGCGCATCAAGCACGAGCGACGGCGGTTCGACGTGCGGCGTCATCAGAGGGCCGAGCCGCATGGCGACGAGGTCCATCATCCCTTCGCCGAGAAAGCGCAGCTCGGGGGCGGCACCGTCGACGTCGAAGGGAAGCACCGCGAGACGCGCCGGATCTGCGGGAACATCGGTGCTCTCGCGCATCGCGATGAAGAAGACGGCGACGGCGATGGTGAGAAGCGCGACGAGTCTGCCGCGGCGTGATGGAGCGGGCGCCACGAGCGCCGGAGCCGGCGCCGACGCGCGCGCGGGGGTGGGAGTGGGCGCTGGTGTCGTCGCCACGGTGGGCGCCGACGGCGTCACCGGCGCGGCCCGCTTGAGGTGTTGGGCCAGTGCCGTCGTTTCTGCTGATGGCTCCACGTCCAGGTCATCGTGCAGCCGAACGGCGAGCGCGTCGAAGGCGCGCAGCGCGACTGCGCGATGACCAGCCGCGTCGGCCCACGTCATGTGTGCGCGCACCACCTGTTCGTTCGTGGGGTCCCAACTGATGAGGCGCGCCGACACCGCCGCTGCTTCGGCGGCGCGCCCCATGGCACCCTCGGCCTCGACCACGCGTAGCCCGCACGCGATCGCTTGCGCACAGAGCCGCGCGCGCGTCGTCTCGAGCCACTGCTCGAAGGCCGGTGCTCCCGACACGAAGAAGCCCGGCAGCAAGGCACCTGTGTACAGCGCGAGGGCCTCGGCGTCGCGGTGCGCGGCCGCGGCCGCCTCGAAGGCCGCCGCATCGACCCAGACAGCCGCCGGATCGAGCCGAACCGTCTCACCCCCATCGCGGGACAGCGCACCCGTGCCCAGGAGTCGACGCAGGTGGTACAGGTGCTGCGACAGCGCATTGCGCCCGTGCGCGGCGTCGCTCTCCGGCCAGAACACCCCCAGCAGGTGATCTCGGCGGTGCCCCACCTCGGGTTCGCTCAGCGCAAGGTAGGCGAGGATCGCCGTGCGCTTGGGCTGGCCCTCGAGGCGCGTCGGTGTGGACGCGACGTCGCCGGAAATCTGCACGCCGCCCAGCAGGCGCACGCGCACCGGAGTGGTGGCGGCGGCGGTCATCATGCGCGTCGCGGCGTGCGCTGCATGACCAGATTATGCGCCCCGAACTGGCATCGCGCCATTGGGCCGAAGCCCGCGTGTCCCCGGTCCGCTGGTCGCCGGGCCGCGCTTACAGAATACCCCAGAAGCTCCGCGTCACGTCCACGTTGAACGTCCAGCGCCCGTCGCGCAGTCCACGCGCCACATCAACGCGCAACAAGTCGAAGAACAACAGCCCACCCACGCCGATCGACGGATACCATCCGTCCGCCAGCGCCGGATTGGCGCTGCGTGCGATGCCGATCACGTGCACGAACGGCGCGAGCACCGCGGCCCCCGGCACGCGACCGAATCGGCCGAGCGGTACGGGCAGAAACGGAACGGGCAGCTGCCCTTCGATGTGCAGCGTGCCGCCGCCGCGCGCCGTGAACTGCGCGAAGTCGTACCCGGGACCGCTCACCGGCCCACCGAGGTAGACCAGTTGCTGAGGAAGCTGGGCGCCACTCCCTCCACTGGCCGCCGCCGTCCCGCGCAGCGCCAGCTGCCACCCGCGCATCGGGCGCTGCCACGCCGCGTGCGCAAAGCCGCGGATCGTCGTCGCTGCGCCGCCGCCCGCCAGCGTGTACTGCCCGAGTGCGAGCCGCGTGCCGAACTCCAGCGCACCACCCCACACCGGATCGGCCAGACGCTGTGCGCGCGCGAGTGTGGCACGCAGTCCGTCCATGGTCGGGACCGCGAGCACCCCCGGGTACCGTCCCGATGCAGGCGCCGCATGTACCGCGAGCGCCTCATGTCGTTCCGCCGTCAGCTCGAACCGCCATTGTGCCCCGCCAGGCGCACCCAGCATGAGCGCCGCGCCCGCCTGACGCACACCGAACGGCTGCGTGTAATCGGCGCCAAACTCCTGCGCCGCAAGGGAATTCCGCGCGAGCGATGTCTCGGGGTCATCGAGCACATCACGAAAATCGACCGACGCGAACAGTTGCACCTGCATGCCGCGCCGCGGGATCACGTCAAGCGTGACACCACCCTTCACATTCGCATCGGCGAACCCGTAGCGACCGCGCACCGCCACGCTCGCCGACGCCGTGGGACGGAATCGGGCGCCCAACCCGAGCGCGAGCCCTTCGACACGATTCACCCGCACGAGGTCGCTCACGCTGCCCGCACTCAGCGCACCAGCATCCGCCTTGGCAATGGCACCGCGCGAGATGACCTCGGTGGCGATCTGCTGCACGCGCTCGACGTCCTCGGGGCTCACCGGCCGCACGTTGTCCGGGAGCCGATCGAGCACCTGCCCCTCGAACGGAAAGCGCCGCACCTTGGCGTAGTCGTCGAAGACGATCGGCGGCCCCTGCACGACGCCCAGCGGGATCCCGCGATTCACCTCGTAGTCACGTACCTCCCAGCGGGCGCGAATGATGCCGCGCGCCGGAAAGTCGAACCAGGTGCCGGCTCGGCGCACCTCCAACTCCTGCCGCCGCGGGAGCCAGAACTGTTCGTCGATCAACGCATTCTCGAGCGTCACGGCCAGCATCTCGATCCGTTTGTCGAGGAGGGCCGCGCGCGTGAACGTGAACGACATGCGGACGATGTCGCCCGTGCCGCGTTCGATGAACAGCGACCCCACCACGCGCGGCCCCGCTTCGTCGCGCGGGCGGACGTCGACCTCCCACACATCCACGCGCTTGCCCGGAAGCGTGAGCGTGAGCGAGTCGCGCACGCGGTACGAGTAGAGCATGGGCGCCCCGGCGGACACCGGATGCGGCACATCGCGCACGTCCTGCCCGTCCCCCATGCGGATCCGGTCGGGAAAGTTGCTCTGGATGATCCCGTAGCGATCCGAGTAGTAGCCGATGTCGCCCGGGACGAGCGCCGTGTCGCGCAGTCCGATCACGACCTGCTTCGAGAGCGCCGGCGCCTTCCAGAGCACGTCGACCATCAACTCGGATGTCTTCACGAGCTTGGGCGTTTCCGTGAGCGTGTCGCCCAGCTGCGCCAGGAACGACAGGTAGCCATGCGCGCGCGCGCGATAATCCTGCAGCAGCGTGTCGCTGGCCGCGCGTCGTGCGATGGCTTTCGAGACCAGCGCCGTCACCCGGGTGTCGTCCCACTGCGCCGCTTGCGCGGGCGCCACGCGCGCGACCACCGCACTCGCGACACATGCGACCCACGCGCCACGCGCAACCGTCCGCCGCGCCAGCAGCGCGCGCACCAACCGGTGCGCCGCGAGGAAACGGATCATCGCGTGCGCGTCGACGCCTCGTGCGCCGCGATCACCGCCTGCGCTGCCTCTTCGGGATCGTCGGTGAGCAACAACAGGTCAAGATCCCCTTCCGAAATCTTACCCTCGGCCAGCATCCGCGTCTGGATCCAGCGCACGAGCCCTGCCCAGTAGTGGCGTCCGAACAGGACCACGGGGAACTGCGAGATCTTGCCCGTCTGGATGAGCGTCACCGCCTCGAAGAGTTCATCGAGCGTGCCGAAGCCCCCGGGGAAGATGATGAACGCCGACGAATACTTGATGAACATCGTCTTCCGCACGAAGAAGTAACGGAAGTTGACGACCGTATCGACGTACGGGTTGGCCCCCTGCTCGAACGGCAACTCGATGTTGCAACCGATCGACCGTCCGCCGGCGAGTCGCGCTCCCTTGTTGGCGGCCTCCATGATGCCGGGACCTGCCCCCGTGATGACGGAGAACCCAGCCCTCGCCAGGATCGCCGCGACCTGTTCGGCGGCCTGGTACTGCGGATCACTCGGTGGCGTGCGCGCCGAGCCGAAGATCGACACCCCCTTCTCGATCGAGTTGAGGTTGTCGAACCCTTCGATGATCTCTCCCATGATGCGGAGCACCCGCCAGGTATCGCTGCGCGTGAAGTCGCCGGGGGAGTGCTCCGCCGTCAGGAACTTCGTGTCCTCCGTGACGAGTGGCCGCAGATCGCGGATGGCGTCATCGATGTGGCGCGTCGGACCCGAGCCACGAAACGGGAGCATTGAGGGTGGCTTCCTCCCCGCCGCCATGTGCCCTTCCTCTGTCCGCACCTTGTACGCCTCGAGCGCGGACAGTTCGGCCGTGCGTCGGCGTTCCGGGTCCATCCGCTTGCCTGTCGCGCTGCGCGCGCGGCTGGGTGTCGCCTTGCGTGTCGCTTTTCCGGGACCGGACGACTTTGTCGGCTTCTTCGGCAGCTTCGGCTTCTTCGCTGGCATGGCCATGGGGACGATCGTGCGTCGCTGATGCCAGCGTGGCACACGCGCGCACGGTAGATGCAGAAGCTAGCGTAGCCGCCACCACGGGACGATGCGCCAGCGGGCCACCGCTCGGCTCGGCATCACCGACGTATCATTCCCCTCCTGTGACGCCCCCCGCACTCGTCATCGTCGTCGCCGACGGCCTCCGTCCCGACACCCTCGACGCCGCCATCTCCGCCGGCGCGGTGCCCGCGCTCGCGCGCCTCCGCGCCGAGGGCGGCGCACACGTGGTCACCACCTGCTTCCCCTCGGTCACGGGGCTCGCGTACGCCCCGTTTCTCATGGGGAAGCACCCGGCCGAGGTGGGCTTGCCCGGGCTCCGCTGGATCGATCGCACCCGCGCGCGCGTCCCGATTCCTGCGCATGCGCGGAGCTACGTGGGATACGGCATCAAGGGAATCGACGAGGATCTCGACCCGACGGTGCCGACGCTGTTCGAGCTGGCACAACCGGGCATGTCTGCGCTCTCGATGATCACGCGCGGTCTGCCACTCACGCAGAAGATCGCCCGTGGCTTCTGGTGGGGAGCGCGTGGCGTCCGCACGCACTACTTCGGCAACCTCGAAGACTGGCTGCAGGTGGACCGCGACGTGGCCGACATTGTCGTGCGTCGCGTTCGCACCGAGCGGCCGCGTTTCACGCTCGCTGCACTCATGGGGATCGACAAGGCTTCGCACGCCAAAGGGCACGCCTCGGCCGACGCGGCCCGCGCCCTCGAGGTGGTCGATCGACTCGTCGGTCGGCTGCGAGCCGATGCCGAGCGTGACGGCGCACCGCTCCGCGTCTGGATGGTCAGCGACCACGGACACAGTCCGGTCGAAAGGCATGACGAACTCGCCGATGTCGTGCGCGCAACCGGCGCCAAGGTCATCGCGCATCCGTGGGTCATCGGTGCCAAGGGCGACGTCGGTGTCATGGTGGGTGGCAACGCGATGGCCGAGCTGTACCTGGATCCGGCAACGCCGCACGCGCTTGGATGGGCCGCGCTCGAGGCGCGCTGGGGAGCACTGGCTGACGTGCTGCTCGCGCGCCCGTCCATTGACCTCATGGCGCTTCCCCTCGATCGATCGGCCTGTCTCGTGCGCGCCCGCGACCGGGGCGAAGCGATCGTGCGTGCGAGTGGTGCGGGCGATGCGTGGCGCGTGACGTACGAGCACCGCACCGGCGATCCGCTCAACATTCCGGCCGGGAGCTATGCACGCGATGCCGCGTGGGACGTGGCGCGGCACGGCCCCTATCCGGATGCGCTGGTGCAGCTCGCCCATCTCACGGCGTCACCACGGATCGGGGACATCATTCTCAGCGCGGCCCCGGGCTGGGACCTGCGCGAGCGCTATGAGCCGATGCCGCACGTGAGCACGCATGGTGCCCTCACGCGCGATCACATGCGCGTGCCGTTGCTGCTCGACCAACCGCCCGCGGTCGCGCCGCGCCGTACGACCGACGTCATGGCAATGGCGTGCGCGGCGCTGGGCCTCGCGTCGCACGAGCCGTAGCGGTCGCTATCGCCGAGGCAGCCCCTGCCGCAACACCCGCCCGCGTTCGGGCAGCGGTACCCACAGGATCTCGTACGCCTCCCGAAACGCCGCGACCATCGCACCGGCCAGCAGCCCGGCCACCGCGCCGATCACCGCTCCCTTGCCCGTCTCCGACGAGATGCCGCAGTTCGTGCTCGCTGCGGCCGCACAACTCGTCGACGACATGGTGGCACCCAGCACCGCGCCCACACCGCCGCCGACGCCGGCACCAATCAGCCCCCCCATGATCCCGTTCGGGATGCGACGGCTCTGGCGCCCCGCCGCGATCTCCACGATGCGCACCAGCCGCCATGGCACCGCCACGATCATCGAGTCTACCGCCCCCGATTCGGCCACCGTGAGCCCGAGCCGGTCGGCGCGGAGCCGCACATCTCCGGCCTCCCCACCGACCATGACGCGCACGATCGCAGAGTCGCTGCGGTCCAGCCGCCCTTCAAGCGTGGTGCTCTGCACGCGTCCGAACGTGAACCGGAGCACCGACCCCACCGACACCGCCACCGTGACAGAGTCCTGCGCCGCGGCGTAAGCGGTCGGCGCGAGGGAAAGGAGCGCGAGCGAACAGAGCAGGCGGCGCATGATGCGTGCACGTTGGCAGACGGACCGTCGTTGCGCAACGCACCACTCTGGTCCGCACCACCTATCTTCCCGCTGGTGATCACCAGTCCGGCGTTCTGGGCGGCAGCCCTCGTCTTTGCCGGCATCACGGCGGCCGTGCTCTTCGTGGTGCGCAACGTGGCGCTGTCCGTCGTCGCCTCGTCGTGGCAGAAGGGCACCTTCATTCCGCTCTCGCTCGGCCTGCGTGCCGCGCGAGTCAAGCAGGGTGAGCCGCTGCTCGCCTCGCTCCCCGCCAAGCACCATCCACGCGTGGCCGGGGCTGCTCCGACACGAGGTCTCCTGGTGATCACCCCCTCGATGGTCTCGTTCCAGTCGACGGGAACGCGCGTCGACGTTCCGCATCGCGCCATCCGGCACCTCACGGTGCTGCGCAACGGCCATCTCGATATTCGCACCGACGGGACCGCGGCCATCGGTGCGCTGGCAGTGCCGAATCCGGCGGCCGTCGCCCAGATGATCCAGGCCTCGTTCCGGCACCCGCGCGCCTGATCCTCGGGGCGGTTGTCCGCCTCCACCCGCGGCGCGAGATTCACCGCATGCCGTGGTTGAGCCTCACCCTGACACTCGTGGGTCGCGCCCTGCTGTCGCCGTCGCTGGCGATCGCGCTGCTGACCGTGGTCTGGCGTTTCCGGCGGCGCGGATGGTACGCGCGCTTCCCGTTCCTTCCCGTGCCGTCTCGCCCCTACGTCGCGTGGCGGATGTACACCGCGTACGGCAGCGAGGATGCGCTCCCCAGCGCCGACGAAGTCGAGCGGTATGCGCGCTGGAGTGCGCGGGCGCGATGAGCGCATGATGAACTCATGAGCTGCGCGCAATGAGCGCGCCCGCCGCGTCGTCACGAGTGCCGAGTGCCGCGGCGATCAAGCGGGAGGCGTTTGCGCTCGGGTTTGATGATGTTGGCATCGCGCGGCTCGGACCGGCCGACACGGCGGCGGCCTTTCGCGACTGGCTGGACAAGGGCTACGGCGGCACGATGCGCTATCTGCACCGGTCGGCACGCAAGCGCATCGACACGCGGCTCGCCGATGGATTGACGGCAAGCGCCATCGTCGTCGCGCTCGACTACGGTGGCCAGCAGCCGCCCGGACGCATCGCCCGCTACGCCCGCGGTCGCGACTACCACGCGGTGCTGCACGACCGGTTGATGGCGCTCTCGGCGTGGCTGAGCGACGCGGCCGGTCATCCGGTGCACACGCGTCCCTACGTGGACACCGGACCCATCCTCGAGCGCGACCTCGCGCGCCGCGCCGGTCTTGGCTGGTTCGGCAAGAACAGCTGCCTCATTCACCCGGAGCGCGGTTCGTTCATGGTGTTGGGCACGCTCCTCGTGGCGCTCGAGCTGGACGCGGACGCGCCGTTTGCCAGCGAGCACTGTGGCACGTGCACGCGCTGCCTGGATGCGTGCCCGACGCAGGCCTTCGTGGCGCCCCTCGTGCTCGACACCACGCGGTGCATCTCGTACCTCACCATCGAGTACCGTGGCTCGATTCCCGAGGCGCTGCGGCCGCTCATCGGCGAGTGGCTGTATGGCTGTGACATCTGCCAGGACGTCTGCCCGTGGAACCAGAAGTTCGCGCGCGCGACGCCCGCTCCGGCGCTCGGATCATTCGCGCACGTGACCGAGGCCGATCCGCACGCATGGCTCGCCTACGCCGATGACGAAGCGGTGCAGTTCGCGCATGCCGGCACGGCGCTCGACCGCGCGTCGCGGCGCACCGCGGTGCGCAATGCGGCCATCGTGCTGGGCAATCGCAATGCACCGGGAGATCGCGAGCTGCTCGAGCAGGCGGTCGCACGCGAGACAGACGAACTGGTGCGCGATCATCTCGCGTGGGCGCTGGCGCAGTGCCGCGCATCCGATCGAGGAGCGCGGCGCCCCGACTAGCGTGCGCGCGGCCGTCCCTTCGCGATGGCCGAGCAGATCCCGCTGGCCAAGACCTCCACGGCCGATGCGGCACAGGCGATCCTCGCTGGCCTTGCCCGGGGCGCCGTTCTCGTGCGTCCGTGGGTGCTACCCGCGCCCGTCCACGATCTCCCCGACCTCGGCGCTCAGCGCCTCCATCTGCGCGGCGCGCGTCTTCGCCCAGCGCGGCAGCGCGAGCACGTTGCGCACCAGCAGCGCAACGCCGACCACGCCGAGCATGACCACCGAACCCCAGCGGCGTGGATCCCCCGCGAGAAAGAACGAGGTGAGCCCGGCGAGCGTCGCGCTCAGCGCCATCGCACCGACACCGAGCTGCGTGCCCACGTTCGCGTCGCCGCGCACCGTGCTCATCCGGATCCGGCTCCCCTGCGCCGTCGGCTCGAGCACCACGCGCAGGTTGCCGTTGCGCCAGCTGCGGATCGTCCCCTCGCGCACCGACGTCCCTTCGGCCATGAACGTCTCGCGCAACCGGATCACGACACGATCCCACTCCACGTCGGTCAGCAACCGCGGCAGCTCGATCTGCCGCGACACGCCGTACGGGATGCCGAGGGCCGTGCGCGTGGCCGTCGGCACGAGATCACCGCGCGACACCGACGCCGCCGCGCGCTGCACCGCATCGGCGGGAATGCCGACCGACGACGCGATCTCCTGCACCTGCGCCAACGTGAGTCCGCTCGGCGCGAGCGCCTTGGACTCGGGCCGCGATTCCGCTTCCTGCTCGGCACGCTCGGCATGCTGCGCCGCGCGCGCCAGCAGGCGCGAGACTTCCTCGTCGTCGTAGCGGCGCTCGCCGGCCATCGCGCTAGGCGTTCATGGCAGCGCCGTGCACGGCGTCCAGCACCATCGGCTTGACGCGCGTTCCGTACAACTCGATCGCGTGCAGCATGGCATCGTGCGGCACGCCGCCCACGGACAGCTGCAGCAGGAAGCGCGCATGTCCGAAGATCGCGCGCTGGCGAATGATCTTCGTCGCCACCGTCTCCGGGCTGCCCACGAGCAGCGCACCATCAGGCCCGATCTCGTGTTCGAACTGGCCGGGCCTGGGCGGCGGCCAGCCACGTTCGCGTCCGATCTGCGTCATCGCGCCAAGCCAGCCCGGGTAGAACGCCGTCGCCGCGGCGGCGTCGGTGTCGGCGATGAACCCGTGCGAGTTGATGCTCACGGGCACGTCCATCGGGTCGCGTCCGCTCTTCCGGACGGCGTCGCGGTGGATCTCGACCAAGGGCGCGAAGCGCGCGGGCTCGCCGCCAATGATGGCAATCGCCATCGGGAGACCGAGCAGCCCGGCGCGCACGGCCGACTGTGGCGTACCGCCGATGGCCACCCAGAGCGGTAGTGGTTGCTGCACCGGTCGCGGATAGATGATCGCGTCGCGCAGGGGCGCGCGCGTCTGACCCGACCAGGTCACGCGCTCCCCGAGCCGGAGCGCGTTGAGCAGCTCGAGCTTGTCGGCGAACAGCACGTCGTAGTCATCCAGATCATACCCGAACAGCGGAAACGACTCGATGAACGAGCCGCGCCCCGCCATGATCTCGGCGCGGCCGTGCGACAGCAGGTCGAGCGTCGAGAAGGCCTGGAAGACGCGCACGGGATCATCGCTCGAGAGCACCGTGACCGCGCTCGTGAGGCGAATGCGCGTGGTGCGCGCGGCTGCCGCTGCGAGCACCACCTCGGGATTCGAGATCGGGAAATCGGGGCGGTGATGTTCGCCGATGCCAAAGACGTCGAGGCCGACCTCGTCGGCGAGCACCACCTCCTCGAGCAGATGCGCGAGCCGCGTCTCCGCTCCCATCGTCGGCCCCGTGCGCAGCGCCAGCGGCACGTCCCCGAAGCTGTAGATACCCAGTTCCATCTGCTCAAGCTATCGCCCCTGTGCGCACGCATGCAGAACGGCCCCCATCCCCCATTCGGGGGACCGCCTGCCACGCGCACGCGGTCGCGCCGCGCATTGGCGGACCCTAGACTTCGACCACGATGACCGCCGACGCCCGCGCCCGGTTCGCCGCCCAACGGCGCGCCTTTCCGCCACCGCCGCACCTCACCCCCGGCACGGTGCGGGTGCGGGGCCTCGAGTTCGCCGTCTTTCGCTCGCCCCCGGTCGCGACCGCGGTACCGCTCCTCTGCATCAACGGCGGCGTGATCTACGATCATCGCTTGCTCTGGCCGGCACTCTCGCCGCTCAGCCTGACCCGCCAGCTCATCTTCTACGATCAGCGCGGACGCGGCCGCTCGCAGCTCCCGCCCGGCGTGCGCGGGGCGCGTGTCGAGCACGACGCACTCGACGTGGGGGCGCTCCGCGAAGCGCTCGGTATCGAACAGTGGGACCTGCTGGGTCACTCGTGGGGAGGCGGACTCGCTCTGCTCGCCGTGACCGAGGATCGTGCGGGAACGCGTCGCCTCGTCACGGTCGACGCCGTCGGCCCGACCAGCGCGTGGCGCGCGGAGTTCGAGACCGACGCCATGGCCCGACTGGACGACGCGCAACGCGCCCGGTTCGCCGCGGCCATCGTCGCCCTCGAGCGCGACGACAACGTGGCGGCGCTCTCCGAGTACAACCGCGCCCTCTACCCCGCCTGGTTCGCCGATCCCGCGCTGGGCAGTCTGCTGCAGCCTCCGCTTGCAACGAGCGAGACGGGCTACAGCGTCCATCGCCGCATGCGAACCGAGGGCTACGACTGGCGTGATCGCGTGCGCGGCCTCGATGTGCCCGCATTGCTCGTCCATGGGAGCGCCGACCTGCTGCCGTCGGCCATGGCCGATGCCTGGGCATCGTTGCTGACCAACGCGGGTGTCGTCCGCATCCCGGACGCGGGACACAACCCGTTCTGGGAGCAGCCAGCCGCGTTCTTCCCGCTGGTCGAGTCGTTTCTGGCGGCGCCGTGACCCCCATGCGCGCGGCCGGGCTCGCGGGATTGGCGCTCATCGCCGCGGTCGTCATCGCACTGCGCGACGACGAGCCGCGCGCCGCCGCCGGCATCCTCGCTCATGCGCCGCGCGCACATGCGTCGCGCGCCGAGGCGCTGCGTCCGCGACCATCCGCTCCGCGCGAGCCGCACGATTACCTCGCCGAGCTGCTGCTCCGTCGCGACTCGGTCGTGATGCGCTGGCCGGATCGTCGCGAACGACCGATCCGCGTCTGGCTGCGTTCGGCTCCGCGCAATGCAGCCGTACGCGCCGCCTTCGATGCATGGCAAGCGACCGGCATCCCGGTGCGCTTCCGCTTCGTGGCCGACTCGAGTGCGGCCGAGGTGCGCGGCACGTGGGTCGACCGGTTCGACGACCCGGTAAGCGGTCGCACCGTCTGGTCGCGCGATGATGCACACTGGCTGCGCACCAGCACGATCACCCTCGCGCGCCACCACGCGTGGGGCCGCGCCCTGGATTCGGCGAGCGTGTACGCACTCGCCCTTCATGAGGTCGGTCACGCCCTCGGGCTCGACCACACGCGCGACACGCAGTCGATCATGGCGCCCCGCGTGCGTGCGCGCACGCTCAGCGCCGCCGATGTCGCCACGGTGCGCGCGCTGTACGCGCTGCCAGCCGGCACGCTCCGGTAGATGCGACGCGCCGAAGTACTCCTCGCCGCCTGTGTGGTCGTCCTTGGCGGCTTTGTCGCCATCATGGCGCTCAGGGGCCGTGCGAACCCTCGCGCGGCCACCGCGGTTCCGACCGACTCCGACGCTCGCTATCGAGTGCCGCTCGAGCGCACCGCGGCGGAGCGGATGCGTGTGGCCGCCGCGCGCGCGGTGCGGGTACAGCAGTTGGTGGCGGAGCGTGGCACCGCCACCTTCGTGCACGATGTGTTGGTCGAGAACGACTCGACGGTGCGCCACTGGACCGACCGTGGCGGCGCGTCCGTGCGCGTCTGGCTGCAGGTACCGATCGGCGTGACGGACTACCGCCCGGCATTCGCCTCGTACGTGACGCGAGCGTTCGACGAGTGGAGCCGAGTCGACGGCATGCCGGTACGGTTCGAGGTGGTCGGCGACTCGGCGAACGCGAACGTGGTCGTCGTCTGGCTGCCACTCTTCAGCGGGAACCGGATCGGCCTCACGCGCATCGAGGCGGTCAACGACACCATCCGGACCGGACGCATCACGATCGCCACGCAGCGCGAAGGCGGCGTCGCGCTCCGGGACGAGGACATCGTCCGCTGCGCGTTGCACGAGGTGGGCCACCTGCTCGGTCTCGCGCATACCAGTGACGCATCCAGCATCATGGCCCCCGAATCGGCGCAGCCCGGGCTGCAGGAGCGCGATCGCGCCACCGTGCAGCTCCTCTACGCGCTGCCGATCGGCTCGATCAAGACGGGCGCGATCTGGTAGCCTCGTCGTCCTGAGCGCAGCGAAGGACCTGCTTTTTCCGGGTCGCGCGCACGACAAAAGCAGGTCCTTCGCTGCGCTCAGGACGACCTTACGCCATGCGGAATTCGCGACCGAATGCCACCGCGAACGAGAAGCTCTTCGCCTTGCTCCGCGACTCCATCACCCCGGCCACGCGCTCAAGCCGCGCTGGAATCGCGAGGATCTTCTCCTGGGCGCGCTTGCCGACTTCATCCAGTCCCGTCAGCGCATCGACCGCCCAGAACTTGATCTGCTCCTCGACGATCTTCAGGTAGTCGCGTGGTCCGTAGATCCCGGCGCGGCGAATCACGTCGGCCATCTCGCGGAAGTGCGGCATGTTCACGCCGGGCATCTCGATCGACGGCATGATCTCGGCCGCCGACGAAAGCGCGCGGTTGGGGTCACGCTGCAGGACCTCCTTGAAGATCGTGCGATAGAACGTGTAGTGCCGCGCCTCTTCCTTGGCCACGTTCAACAGGACCTCACCGATCAGCGGCTCGTGCTGCGACGCAATCTTGCCGGTGTTGGCATGGCTCACCTGTGTGGCCCGCTCCTGCAGAGTGGTGTATACGAAGACACGATACGGGTCCTTGTCCCACGTCGGCTCGAATCCGGCCTTGAGATACTCGAACTGCATCCGCTCGAGCACCGGATTCTCGAGAAGCTTGCTGTCGCGGGCATAGTCGTGCAGCACCGCGCCATGCCGGTCCTCTTCGGCCGTCCACAGGTTGGTCCACTTCGACCAGAACGTGTCGCCGCCGAGGTAGGTGGCCAGCAAGCGATGAAAGTGCGGCAGCCCTTCTTCCGTCAGCGTGTTGAGGGCGAGCGCCACGCGTGCCGGCATCGAGATGCCCTCTGCGCGCCCGCGCAGCTCCTTCACGTAGCGATCGGGATCGGTGTCCGGCGCAGGCGCCAGCAGCTCGCTCGGAAACCAGAGGACGCGCTTGGACTCATGGGCCTGCATCAGCTCGTCAACGACAGGTTCGAGATCGGAGAGGACCTCGACCCGGGCGAGCGTTTCGATCGATGGAGTCAGCATGACGTGAGCCAGAAATCGGAGTGCGCCTCGCCGAACGCGAGTGGCAGTGAGTCAAAGGTACTCTCCAATTCGCGCCTCTGCTTGTCCCCGTCCTCCCGAGCGCAGCGAAGGACCGGCTTCTCCTCCTCCCCGCACCCCTATCGCAGCTTGATCGTCAACGACTGCTTCTGCCGCTTGCGCACCACCACCACCTTCACGCTCCCATCCTCCGAATCACGCAGCGCACGCCCCACCTGATCCGGACGCACCACCGGAATCTCGTTCGCGCGCACGATCACGTCGCCGCCCTTGAGCCCCGACTGCTCCGCCGGCGAACCGCGCGCCACCGACACCACGAACACGCCGTCATCGGCGCCCGTCAGATCGGCCAGATCCGACGACAACCTGCGCAGCTCTGCCCCCGCAAAGAAATCGCCACCGGCGACCACGAACGTGAAGCCGTTCGGTCCATCAAGCGGTGCGAGGCCGGCGGGTGGTGGCGACAGCGCGGCCGATGGTGGTGACGTGCTCATGATCATCCCGCTCGGCGCCCGGGCCGCGCGTGGCGCTCGTGCCACCTGTCCGACGATCTGCGCATCATCAGGCAGCGTGATGATCACCGGCTGAATGGCCGCCGCCAACGACCGATCGACCGACGAGCAGGCGTCGGGCATGTCGTTCGGTCGCTTCGCCACGACCAACGTGAACGTCTTGCTCTCGCCGTTCCGCCGTACCACCACGGGCAGCTTCGTGCCGGGCTTGAGCAGCAGGTCGAACTTCACCCCGCCCTTCACGATGTCCGTCGTCCCGAGCTCCATGATCGAGTCGCCGCGCACGAGCCCCGCCTTCTCGGCCGGCGACCCTGGCGCGATGTCCACGATGCGCGGATAGGCGATGAAGGCGAGTGATGTCTGCTCGCTCCGGCCGTCCTCGCGGCGCATGATCATGCTCTGGTTCTCGAACGTCACGCCGATGTACCCACCCGACGTCGCCGAGCGATCGCACATCGACACCAGCTGCGCCTGCGTCCGGAAGATGCCGCGCGACACATCGCGCAGCTCCACCAGCAGCCGCCGCGAGACCGACGTGTCGAGCCGCATGAGACGACTCGACGAGTCACGCAGCGCGCTCATCTGCTTCACCAGCTCGAGCTCGCGACGCCGGTTGAAGTCGAGCTCCCGCACCAGTCGCTCGAACGTCGAGTCGATGCTGATGCGCGCGGTGCCGCGAATCGTCACCGCCTCCTGCGCGCCCACCGGCAGCGCCACGAACACGCCGCCGACCACGAGCGCCAGCGCCCGCGTCACCCGCGACTCGAGCACGCGACGCCGGGCGTTCCACCTGCCATCGTGGGTTACCATGATGTCAACCGTGTGCCCTTGGGCATCGCCGTGCCCAGTTGCCGGAGCGCCGTCTCGCGCGCGCCGAGTGTCTGCAGGTACGCCTGATTCACGACCGGATCGTCCGGTGCCTGCCACAGCGCCGCGCGCACCGCACCGGCGATGTCATCCAGCGCGGCAATGCGCCGCTGCACCTGCTGTTCACTGGGCGCGCCGCCAGTCGGCCCGTGCGCCGAGAGGTACGCGATCGCTGCCTGATAGGTCTGCGACGACTGTTGCAGGGCCGCGATCGCGTCGGCCTGATTGCCGAACGTCGTCGGGGCCGGCGCGCCACCGTTCGACACGTTCACGAAGCGCCCGCCAGACTCGGCGCGCGCGGTCAGGCTATACGGAAACGGCACCGTCGTCATGCGGCCCACCATGCCACCGCCCACCATCAATACGGCGGCCGCCGCCACGCGCATCCAGCCGCGCATCGCGCGCCGCTCCGCCACGCCATCGATGATGATCCGCTCGTCGCGCAGCTTCGGCGCAAGCGCCTCCCACGAGGTCAGCGGCGGCATCAGCCGTTCGCGCTCCAGGTGCGCCACGGTCAGCACACGTCCGTACGCCGCGCGCTCGGAGGCACACGTCGCGCACGCCGCGAGGTGCGCCGCTTCCGCAGCGCTCGGCTCGGCATCGGCCAGTTCGGCCAGCCGGTCAGGTGAGAGGTGTTGGAGTCGGTCCATCGGTTGCCATCCTGGGAAAATCGACGACGTGTGCCAGCAGCTTCCGCAGCTTCGCACGCGCCTTGAACAGTTGAGACTTGGAACCGCCCGCCGTGATGCCGAGCGAGGCGGCAATTTCCTCGTGCGTGTACCCTTCGACGTCGTGCAGCAGGAAGACCGTGCGCGCCCCCGGCGAGAGCCGCCGCGCCGCCTCCTCGATCGTGGCCGCGAGCATCGAGCGCTCCGCGTCCTGCTCCACGGCCGCGCTGTCCTCCTCGATCGGCGTCTCGATCGCCGCCAGTCGCTTGGTGCGCCGGAGGGCGTTCAACGTGCGATTGACCGCAATTCTGTGCGCCCATGTCGAGAATGCCGATTCCCCGCGCCACGTGGGCAGCGCCTTGAAGATCTGGATCCAGACCTCCTGTGCCACATCCGCCGCAGCATCCGAATCACTCACCAACCGGCGTACCACGGCGTCCACGTACGGCGAGTACCGCGTCCACAAGGAACGCAGCGCTCGCTCATCGCCTTGGATGGCTCGTTGAACGGTGAGTTGATCGTCAGTCATGCGGATCCGAAGACTTGGTCACCCCGAATGGCGCGAAGGTTGCATGGGATTCCTCTGAGGGGACAACCCGGAGCCCAAAAGGGCACGCGCCCACGGTCCGTTGCCGAACCACCCCGGATTCGTCCTCCAAATAGGTCACCTCCACCCCCGTCACAACGGGTGGGGCAACCTTCTGTCCGCTGGACCTTTGCACGCCCTGCGCCCATACTGAGTATAGATGCTTCCCTTCCTTCCCCTCCTCGCCGCCGCAGTCGTCACCGCGGGCGGACTTCCTGAGCGTGCCCCCAAGGCCGTCGGGATGTCGGCCCAGCGGCTGGCCGCGATCGACCGGGTGATCAAGAAGGGGATGACGGCGGGCGGCTTCCCGGGCGCGGCCGTCGTGATCGGGCGACGCGGGGCGGCCGTCGTGCGCCGCGGCTACGGCCGACTCGGCTGGACGTCATCGTCGGGCGATGTCGATGCCGACCGCACCATCTACGATCTCGCCTCGCTCACCAAGGTCATTGGCACCACGACGGCGGTGATGATCCTGTTCGACGAGGGGAAGATCGCGCTCGAGGATCCGGTCTCCAAGTTCGTGCCGGCCTTCGTGGGCGGCGACAAGAGCCGGGTGACCGTGCGCATGCTGCTCGAGCATCGCTCGGGGCTGCCTGCCGGTCGCGACCTGTGGCGCATCGCCAACACGCCGGCCGACGCGAAGTTTGCCGTCGTCACCACCGACCTCGTCTGCAAGCCCGGCGATTGCTACATCTACTCCGATCTGGGCGCTGATCTCCTCGCGTGGGTGGCGGAAACCGCCGCCGGCGAACCTATCGACCAGCTCCTCCGCGCGCGCGTGTTCGAGCCGCTCGGCATGACCAGCACGATGTACCGTCCGGACGTCTCGCTGGCCTCGCGCGTCGCCCCCACCGAAGTCACCCCACCGCGCGGCTACCCGCTGCGTGGCGAGGTGCACGACGAGAACGCCTTCGCACTCGGTGGCATTGCCGGTCACGCGGGGCTCTTCTCGACCGCGAGCGACGTGTCGGTGTTCGCGCAGATGATGATCAACAGTGGCGTCTACGAAGGCACGCGCATCATCGCCGACAGCACGGTGCGCCTCTTCACGCGTCGCGCGACCGGAACGCGCGCGCTGGGTTGGGACACCTGCGCCACGGAACATGGCGGCTGCGGACAGTTCTTCTCCGAGCGGTCGTTCGGCCACACCGGGTACACCGGCACCAGCCTCTGGATCGATCCCGACCGTGAGCTGTTCGTCGTGCTGCTCACCAACCGCGTGCACGCTGCCCGCGCGCGCCGACCCGCCCTGGTCATTGCCGACGTACGCGCCGATCTGGCCGACGCCGCCAGCGTCAGCGTGGTCGACGATCCGCTCAACTTCGTGTCGCGGCCCGTCAGCTACCGCGCCGACACCGACTATCGGAAGTGGAATCGCCCCACACCCAAGCCGCGTCGCAGCCGTGGCGTCCGCAAGGGAAAGGGCGCCAAGAGCGCACCGGCCCGGAGCGCGAAGGGGGCCAAGGCCCGCGTGAGCACGAGCGGCGCGAAGTCTGCCAAGAGCGCTGCCGCCAAGAAGAAGGGACGCGCTTCGCGCTAACCCACCGGGGGAACCCGAGCCTCGGCTCGTGGATTCACCTCGTACTTCCCGCTAGGATTCAGGCGTGACCCTTCCCGAGCTGACCACCCCCGCCAGCGACCCCGTCGCCGAGCCGACCGCGGCCACCGCCGACGCGGCCACGACGTCGACCGCGCCCGGCGTGCTGACCGAGGAGCTGGTCAAGCTCGCGCTGCGACGGGTCAAGGATCCCGAGCTCAACCTGAACATCGTCGACCTCGGCCTCATCTACTCGATCAACGTCGACGGTACGGTGGTCAACATCGACATGTCGCTCACGTCGCCCGGGTGCCCCTCCGGCCCCGAGATCATGACCGACGCCGAGAAGGAAGTCCGCACCGTCGAAGGTGTCACCGACGTGAAGATGAACCTGGTGTGGAGCCCCTTCTGGAGCCCCGACCGGATCGAGCCGCGCGTGCGCGCCTATCTCGGCTTCTAGCCGTTGTCGTCCTGAGCGAAGCGAAGGACCTGCTTCTGCTGTCGTCCTGAGCGCAGCGAAGGACCTGCTTTTGATGTCCTCCCAAGCGCAGCGAAACACCCGCTTCTAGCGCTTTTTCTTGCTCACGCTCGTCACCCGCGTCCAGAACAGCACGGTCCCGCAGGCCGAGTTCATCTTCCGGAACTCGTTCGGCGTCTCGGCCGGTGTGTAGAACTCCACCGCCTCGAAGTCCGCCGCGCGGAGCGTCTTCCCCAGCTCCATCTGGTCGTATTCGATCCCGTCCACGAACGTGGCGATGAAGCATTGCACGCCACCCGACTGGAAGGAGCGGCCGCCCCGATCCGCCACGAGTCGCTGCTCACCGGATCCGCCGGCCGTCGCGTCGACAATGCGGACGCCCTGTATCCCCGTGAGCACATCGAAGGCGCTCACCGCCCCGCGCTTCTCGATATCCGCACGATCGAGAAACTGGCCATGCGTCCGCAATCGGCGCTCGGCAAACCCGCGCGTGAAGTCCACCGAACCGGACTCCCGGATCTCGAGCCCCGAAAGCTGCGCCACGTTGCTCTCGGTGCGCACCATCAACTCGGCCGTGTCGCCCTTGGCCAGCCTGAACGCCTGCGACCGCGCGGGACGGATGCCGAAGCGGCGGACGTCGAGTACATAGCTCCCCGGCTCCGGCGCCACGAGCAGAAAGTCTCCGAGCGAGTCGGTGAGTGCTTGCGCCCGGACCGCGATCAGCCAGCCAGCGGAGTCAGCGAAGAGCCGCACCTCAACCTTGGGGATCGGACCGACACCGTCGACGATCACCTTGCCGCGTAGCGCCTGCGCCTCGGCCGTGCGCGCGCCGCCGATCGCGAGTGCACCGTACCCCAGCAGGCGCAGTACGCGCTTCAGCATCCCTTACGCTGGGGACACAGCAGCCAATCGCGCAACCCCGAAGTTGACAATGGGCGCGGCAGCCCCGCCAACCAGCCCCGCGAGATGTTGGCCAACCGCGGGCCCGAGCTTGTAGCCGTGGCCCGAACCGCCACCGGCGAGCCAGACGTTTGCTGCGGCCGGATGCCGGTCCAGAATCAGATGCCCGTCGGGCGAGTTTTCGTATACGCAGGTGCGCGATTCCGTGAACGGAGCGCCCGCGAGCCCTGGCAACCGCTCGGCCAACTCCGCCTTCGCCCACGCCATCGCGCGAGCGGTCGGTGCGCGACTCGCACGCGTCGGGTCGATCTTGGGTCCGCGCACGTCATCCCCCACCTTCATGCCGCGTCCGTCGTTGCCGGGAATGCCGAAGCTCACACCGGCCTGCCCTGCATGCAGCCAGACGGGGCAACCCGCCGGCTCGTAGCGCCCGTTGCCCGCCGGTGTGCCGAAGTAGAACAGCTCCTGCCGCGTCGGCGTCACCCCGGCACCGATCACCTTGGGGAAGAGCCGGCCGAGCCAGGGCCCGCACGCGAAGACGAATCGGTCGGCATCGATGCGGCCGCCGTCGTTGGTCATGAGCGCGCCCATCACGTCGCGCCCGATGCGCCCCGGCTTCACCTCGGCGTGCATCAGGTGGCCGCCTTCGGCGACGAACTGAGCCGCCACCACCTGACAACCGAGGCGCGCGCGCAAGAAGCCCGCGCCCGGTTCAAGGAAGGCCGTGCGCACGCCGCGCAGCGAGAACTGCGGAAAGCGCTGCGCGACATCGTCGAGGGTGAGCTCCTCGAGCACGCGCCCCTGCGCGGCCATCACCGGCACGGCGGATCGCACGTACCTGTCGTCGGCCACGGAGAACAGCCACAGCGCTCCCGTGGGCGTCAGCAGCGTCCGCCCCGTCAGCGCTTCGAGGGCGTGCCACGCGTTGAACGCCTGCACCGTCCATCCGGTGTACAGCGCGCTCGGCCCGTAGGTGGCGCGAATCACGCGCGTTTCGTCACCACTCGATGACCGCGCGTTCCCGGGGCCCCACGCATCGATGAGCGTGACATCGGCACCGGCGCGGCGCAGGGCGAGGGCGGTCCATCCACCGAAGGCTCCCGCGCCGACCACCGCCACCCGGAGTCCGCGCAGCGCGTCGGCCGCGAGCACGGGCAGTCGTGTCTCGGGTGCCTCATCGGGCACGCCTGCATGTTCGAACGCGCTCACGCGACCGTCAGGCGTCGCTGTAGGGCGACTCCTCGGCCGCCGTGCCCGTGGCGCCGCTCTTGGCCGCGCGCGCGCTGAACGGCTTGAGCGCCTTCACGAACTGCGCGCCCATCTCCGCCGCCTGCCAGCGCCGCAACTCCTTCACCTCGGCCAGTTCGTCGGTCGTGCGCGGCATGCGACGCGCCACCGCTTCGAGCCGATCACGCGCGCACAGCACCCCTGGATCCAGGTCGAGGCGCTTGGCGGCTTCGTCCCGCACCGTCTTGAGTGCGGACACCTTCGGATCGAAGTCGGGATCGCGATCCCACTTGGCCGACTTGGCGAAGCGCGGCAGGTCGGCCTCGGGGACAGCGTCACCTGCGGCGATGGCCGCAAGGATCTCCGCGTGTTGTCGCTCGAGCATCCCGCGCGGCATGCCCTTGATGGCGCCCAGCTGCTCGCGTGACGTGGCTCCCGAGCGCGCCGCCTCGAACAAGACCTCATTGGCCATCACGCGGAAGGTCGAGCGATCAAGCTGCCCGGCGATCAGGTCGCGCCACGCCACCAGCTCCTTCAACCGCGCGAGCTCGCGTCGCGACAGGTCACGCGCGCCCTTCATGCGCAGGAACGAGCTGCCCGGATCCTCGGGCTCCCAGCGTGTCCCCTCGAGACGCTGGAACTCTTCCATGGCCCACGCCCAGCGCCCCTTTCGTTCGAGTTCGTTGCGCAGCAGGTCGCGCAGCTCGAGCAGGTGGCGCGTGTCCTGAGCGGCGTAGTCGAGCATGTCGGCCGTGAGCGGGCGCATGCTCCAGTCGGCGCGCTGGTGCTTCTTGTCGAGCTTCAAGCCGAAGTACTTCTCGAGCAATGCCGCCAACCCGAAGGCGGGGATGCCGAGCAGCTGCGCGGCGATGCGCGTGTCGAAGATGTTCGTGGGACGCCAGCCGTAGTCCTGATGCAGCAGCCGGAGGTCGTAGTCGGCATCGTGAAACACGATTTCGACCTTCGGGTCTTCGAGCATCGCTCCCAACCGCGCTGGCGTTCCGATCGGCAGCGGGTCAATGATCGCACTGCGCGCGTCGGTGCTCAGCTGCAGCAGGTAGATGCGATCGACAAACTTGTGGAAGCTCGCCCCTTCGGTGTCGAGGGCGATGGCGGTGGTGCCGGCCACCGACTCGAGAAAGACATCCACGTCCTGCGCGGTGTCCAGATAATCCAGCGGATGGGCACGGCCAGGCGGATTCACACCGCAGAATCTATCGCTCGGACGGCGGATCGCTTCCCCCGGGTGGCCGGTCCGTTCCCCCGGATTCGGCCTGCTCACACCGGGCAAACAGCATGTTCCAGTGTGGCTAAATGGTATACTAGATGACGGGCAAATGGTATATTATGAAGTGATGTCGGCTCAACCGCGACCGCCCTACGAAGCACGCGTCGTGGACGCCGAGCTCGACCAGCTGCTGCCCGAGCTTCCCGCGATCGCGATTGAGGGTCCCAAGGGGGTGGGCAAGACGGCGACCGCGAAGCGTCGGGTCACGAGCGTCTTTCAGCTCGACGATCCCGCGCAGCGCGATGTGGTCCAGGCGGACCCGCGCCTGCCGCTCGATGCGCCGCCGCCGGTGCTGATCGACGAATGGCAGCGGGTGCCTGCGATCTGGGACGCCGTGCACCGATCGGTCGACGTCGATCCGACACCCAGCCGGATCCTGCTGACCGGCTCGGCCTCGCCCGATGCGGCGCCGACGCATTCAGTTGCCGGTAGCATCGTGACGCTCCGCATGCGCCCGCTCTCGCTCGCCGAGCGGGCGCTGGCTCGCCCGACCGTCAGCCTCGCGCATTTGCTCGCCGGAGGACGCCCCCCCGTCGAGGGGACCACCACGGTGGGACTGCGCGAGTACACGCACGAAGTCGTGGCCTCGGGGTTTCCCGGCATCCGCCTCATGGCCGGCCGAGCTCGGCGCGCAACGCTCGATGGCTACCTGTCGCGACTGGTGGACCGCGACTTCGCCGAGAACGGGCACGCGGTCCGGCGGCCCGAGGCGCTGCGCCGTTGGCTCACGGCGTACGCGGCGGCCACGGCGACCATCATGTCCCTCGAGAAGATTCGCAACGCGGCAACAGCAGGCGATTCCGACTCACCCTCGAAGCTGACGGTGGCTCGGTACCGTGACGTGCTCGAGCGGCTCTGGATCGTCGACGACGTGCCCGGCTGGCACCCCTCGCGCAATCCGCTCACGCGCCTCACACAGGCGCCCAAGCATCACCTCGCGGATCCCGCACTCGCCGCGCGATTGCTCGGCGTGGACGAAGGCGCGCTGCTGAACGGGCTGCCGTCCTCGCCCGGCGTAGCCCGCGACGGGCCGCTGCTGGGGCAACTGTTCGAGTCGCTCGTGACGCAGTCCGTGCGCGTGTACGCACAACAGGCAGCAGCGAGTGTGCATCACCTGCGCACGCGCGAGGGGCGACACGACGTGGACCTGATCATCGAGCGCGCGGACCATCGCGTCCTCGCCATCGAGGTGAAGCTCTCGGCCACCGTGGACGACGACGATGTGCAGGAGCTGCACTGGCTGCGGGATCAGGTGGGTGACGATCTGGTTGATGCGGTGGTGGTCACGACGGGACCACAGGCGTATCGGCGCGCAGATGGTATTGCGGTCGTTCCCGCGGCGCTGCTGGGGCCGTGAACGGCGGGCACCGGGGCCCGACCGCGCGCGCCCAGCGGGGCTTTCGCCACGGCAGACACGTGATGTATCGTCTGGCATCATGCAACGCCTCATCCTCGCGGCCTCTTTCGTCTGCACGGCCATCGCACAGCCGCTGTCGGCCCAGTCGCTCGACGCCCCCACCCGGGCGCGCGTCGACTCCGTCTTCGCCCGCTTCGATCGAACCGATAGCCCCGGCTGCGCACTGCTCGCCAAGCGCGACGGCCGCACGGTCTACGCGCGCGGATACGGCATGGCCAGCCTCGAGCTCGGCGTCGCCATCACGCCGCAGACCGTCATGGACATCGGCTCGACCTCCAAGCAGTTCACCGCCGCGGCCATCTGGCTACTCGCGCAGGACGGCAAGCTGTCGCTCGACGATCCCGTCCAGAAGCACCTGCCCGAGCTGCCGCGCCTCGCCGCGCCCGTCACGCTGCGCCACATTCTGCAGCACACGAGCGGCTGGCGTGACTATACCGACCTGATGGCCCTCGGCGGCGCGCAGGACGAAGAGGTGACCACCGCGGCCGACGCCATCACGGCGCTCGGGCGCCAGCGCGCGGGCAACTTTGCGCCGGGCGCGGAGTGGAGCTACAGCAACACCGGCTTCTTCCTCGCGAACCAGGTCGTCGAGCGCGTGAGCGGTCGCTCCATGCGCGACTTCCTCCGCGAACGGATCTTCGCGCCGCTCGGCATGACACACGCCGACCTGTTCGACGATCATGCGCGCATGTTTGCAGGACGTGCGCCGTCGTACGTGCCGGGCGCGAGTGGCTGGAAGGTGGCCGCCAGCAACTGGGAGCAGACTGGCGATGGCGCGGTGCAGGCGAGCGTGGAAGAGCTCGGGCGTTGGGACGCGAACTTCGACGCGCCCGTGCCCGCCGTGGGGGGCCGCGCGCTCATCGATTCGCTCCAGCGCTCGGGCACGCTCAGCGACGGCACGCCGATCAGTTATGCGTATGGTCTCAGCGTCGACCGCTATCGCGGCGTGAAGCGCGTGCAGCATGGCGGCGCATGGGCCGGCTACCGCGCCATGTCGATGCGCTTTCCCGATCAGCGCGCCGCGGTGTACCTCACTTGCAACGCGGGAAACGCCAACACGCAGGCACTCGCCGAGGGGGTCGCAGATGCGATGCTCGCGCGTGTGCTGGGCCCCACCGACGCGGAGCGGCTGCGCGACAGTCTCGCACTGCCCACGCGTGCGGAGTTCACCAGCATGGCGGGCGTCTGGTTCGACGCGACCATTGGCCGGACCTTCACCCTCGTGCCCGACGACAGCGGCGCCACGATCGGCAGTCCGCAGGGCGGCCCACGCCGTCGGCTGATGCGCGTGGGCGATGGTCGCTTCGTGGCGACCCCCGTGCAGCCGAGTCCCGCGCGTTTGCTCTGGGACGCGGCGACCGCGAGCATCGTGCAGGTGCCGGAGATCGGGGCACGCGTGCGCTTCACGCGCGTGCGCGCGGCGACCCCGCTGTCCCAGGCGCAGCGCGGGGAACTCGTCGGCAGCTACACGAGCGCCGAGGTACCGGGCACGTGGACCGTGGATGCCAAGGGCGACACGCTGCGTCTCACCATGCCGCGCCGGAGTGCCGTGGTGCTGCAGCCGACCATCGCCGACATGTACTCGGCCGACGGGTTGCCGATTCGCGTGGTGCGTGATGCGCGTGGGAGGGTGAGTGCGCTCAGCGTGACGACGCGCGGCGTGCGTGACCTGCGGTGGGTGCGCGCGCCGTAGCGCCCTACCCCCGCGGCGCCAGCACGCGCTGGAACGGCGGATACTCCCGGAGCGGCAGCCAGTCCTCGAACCAGTGCAATCGGCGCCGGATGCCGTAGCCCTGTCCTTGCTTGAGCGACAGCTCGAGCAACGCGATCGCTTCGTCCCAGTGCTCGCGCCCGAGGTTCACGATGATGGTAGCCCGCTCATACGTCGGAGCGCCCTGCAGGCGATCGCTCGGCCGCGCTTCGAGCCACGCGAGCATCGCGCGCGCTTCGGTGAGGTCGCCGGTCTGCGCCGCGAACCGGCCGAGAAGTCCGCGGTAGCGGGAGTCGGAGGTGTCGGCCTTGATCCGCTCGCGCATGAACGCCTTGGCTTCATCCACGCGCCCGACCGCGGCGAGGGTGAGCGCGTTGCGTACGGCGACGTTGCTCGACGTGCGCGCATCCGCCTCGTGCTGCTCGAACCAGCTTCGGGCGCGCTCGGCCATCGCCTGACCTTGGGTGCGGTGACCGTGCGCCGTCAGTTCGTTGGCCAGCGTGATGTAGACGTTGCCCGCGAAGGAGAAGTCCTGCCCGTTGCTCGCCGCGGACGCCACGTCGGGTACGAGCCGGTCCATCTCGTCCAGCTTCCCGAGCGCGGCCAACGTGTTCAGCTCCATGTTCAGGTACAGCATGTCGCTGGGACGGAGCGCGCGGGCCCGCCGAACGGCGACCAGCGACGAATCGTACGTCCCGACATAGTGCCAGATCTCGCTGAGTGACGCATACGCCGCGGCTCGCCGAACCGCCGTCATCGAATCGGCGGGATCGGCGGGCGAGAGGATCGCGTTGTAGCGCGCAATCGCTTCCCGGGGACGGTTGAGGTCGAGCAGCATGTTGGGCAGCATGAAGATCAGGGGGAACCGTGGCGCCATGGTCGCCACCGCGCGCGCGGCCTCGAGACGCTCGTCGCTGAGTTCCGTGATCCCTTTGCGTGCGAGCGCGGCCAGCGCCCGTTCAAAGGCGGTGCCGCGAACCACGGCGTCGGCGGCCCATCGTTCCACCGAATCCGCACGCGCGGCGCCTCCTTCCCAGCGGCCGAAGTAGCTCCCCAAGCCATAGAGCACGCCGAGCATCAGCTTCGACTGCAGAAAGGTCGAGTCTGCCTGGATCGCGCTTCGCAGCGCGTCGACGGCGCGAAGGCGACCGGCCGTGCCGATCTCGCTCCTGAAGGTCTCGAGCGCATCCTGATACAGCCGGAAGGCGTCGGGCTGCGGCAGGTTGCCGCTGGGAAGCGCCACCACACCGAGCGACCGGTTGGTCACGAAGCCCGCGGCGACGGTCGCGGGCTCCACCGCGCGCCGAATCGCGGCCGCGTCGCCGGCCCGCGCCAGCGTGACGGGCGCCAACTGGCGAACGACCTGCGCCGAGCGCGCGTCGACGAGTCGGACGCTGAGTTCCGCGTCACTCCCGCCGGCGCGAAGGAGCGGGACGACGGCGATCATCGCGCCTGCCTCGCGGGCTGCCGACGCCGCCTCGACGTCCGATTCCGTGGCACTCGCGGCTGTGCGCACGCTCGCCCACGGCCACCCGCCGATCCCCTGCACGAGTGCATCATCCACGCGCCGGGCCAGCGGCTGTAGTGCGGGATCGCCGGCTGCTGCGGTGCGGAACACCAGGACGGCGCGACTGTCGAGGGCTCGCTCGGGTGCGCTGCGCGTGAACCACGCCCCTGCGGCAACAGCGGCCAGCACGAGGATCGCACTCACCCCGAGTATCGCGCTCCGTCGACGCGGTGCCACCGCTGCGGATCCCGATGCATCCGTGACGCTCGCCGCCGACGTGGTGGTCACCAACGCTGCCGCAAAGGCCGACATCGTCGCGAACCGATCCGCCGGCGCCTTCGACAGCGCGCGCGCGACAGCGGCCTCGACCGCTGGTGGCACGCTCGCGCGCGTGGTGCGCAACGCGCGCGGTGCCTCGGTCATCAGCCGCGCCATGATCACCTGCGACGTGGCACCGGTGTGCGGCGGCTCGCCGGCCAACATCTCGTACAGCATCGCGGCCAGCGAGTACTGGTCCGATCGCGCGTCGATCTCGCGCTCGCCGCTCGCCTGCTCCGGGCTCATGTACTGCGGCGTGCCGAGCGAAATGCCCGTCTGCGTCACGCGCGCGCCACCGGCATTGCTCACCGCCAGCGCGATGCCGAAGTCGGCGATCACGGGCTGCCCCGACTGCAGCAGCACATTCTCGGGCTTGAGGTCGCGGTGGATCACGCCGGCAGCGTGCGCGTGGGCGAGCGCGCCGGCCATCGCCGACGCCATGCGGACCGCCTCATCAACGGGCAACTGCCGCTCGCGCTCGAGCTGTCCGCGCAGCGTCTCGCCGTCCACGAACGGCATCACGTAGTACAGCTGGCCCGCCGCCTCGCCGCTGTCGAAGAGCGGCAGGATGTTCGGATGCTGCAGGTTGGCCGTCACCCGGATCTCGGCCAGGAACCGCTCGACGCCAAGCACGGCGCCGAGCTCGGCGTCGAGCACCTTGATGGCAACCCGGCGGTCGTGCTTGTGATCGCGGGCCAGGAACACGGTCGCCATCCCCCCGCGTCCGATCTCGCGCTCGATCGTGTATCGGCCGACGAGGGCGCTGTTCAACTGATCACGCATGGTGGGAGACATGGCGAGGCGAAAGCTGCACGGTGTGTCGTGCACCGTCCACCGCGCATGTCGTCACGGCGTGCCACGCGCGGCGTCCAGCGTGCGCGCGTCAGCCCTGCGCCATCAGGTAGTCGGCGATCTCCGGCAGGCTCGTCGCCACAAGTTCCGCGTCGCTCGACCCCGACACGCGCACGATGTCGCACCGGATCGCCCGCATCCCCATCCCGATCGCCCCCACGATATCGGTGCGTTCGATATCGCCCACATGCAGCGTCTCGGCGGGCGGCGTCCCAAGTGCAGCGAGCGCGGCCTGGAAGATCTCCTTCCGCGGCTTCGCCCAGCCGATGTCGGCCGAGTAGATGGTGGCGGTGAAGAGGCGGCGGATGTTGCGCAGCTCGAGCACCCGGTCCTGCGCCATGCCACTCGCAATGCCGGTGTCGCTCACGATCGCGAGCCGGAAGCGCACCGCCAGCCGCTCGAGCACGTCGGCCGCGCCGGGAAGGAGTTCGGGTGGATGCGTGATGAGCGCTTCGTCCACCGCGCGCGCGGTGCGCACCACGCGGGCATCGTGCCGTGGCAGCACGACGCCGCGCTTCGAGAGCAGGTGGGTGACCGCTTCTTCGGTGGTGTACCCGCGCTGTTCCACGCGCCACCACGAGTCCAGGTCCCGCGCCACATCCTTGTGCAGCGCGGAGACTTCCTCGGGAGTGAGTGCGTGGCCGAGCTCGGCGAGCAGGTCGCGAAAGGCGCTGCGTCGGAGCTGCGTGCGCTCGCGTTCGACCGTCCCCTCGATGAGGGTATCCCAGTAGTCGAACGTGATGGCCCTGAGCGGGGCGGTCACAGGACGCGCGCTCGCACGCTCAGGGGGAGACCCGTGGGCACGGCCCGTCGGGTTGCAGCGACCAGACTAGCGCGTGGGGCGCTTGGGCGGGTTCTCGCTCTTGAACACCGCGCGATTGATCTGCACGTACTCCTTCTGCGCAGCCGGCACGTCCTCCTCGGGGAAGATCGCGGTCACCGGGCACTCCGGTTCGCACGCACCGCAATCGATGCACTCGTCCGGGTGGATGAAGAGCATCTCCGGCCCTTCGTAGATGCAGTCCACCGGGCACACGTCCACGCACGACTTGTCCTTGGTATTCTTGCAGGCTTCCGTGATGACGTAGGGCATGGAACCGGTCAGGCGGGAGAAACGGATGGACCACCCCAAGCGGGGGGGCGGGTCGAAGGGGCAAAAGATAGCCCCGGCGGAGGGAGCTACCAACCCCGCGACGTGCGGTCAGTTGGACGTGAGCTGCGTGATGCTGAAGATCAGGATCGAGTTGGCCGGGATCCCGGCCCACGGCGTCGAGCCGTAGCCGAGTTTGGGCGGGATGATGATGACCCGCTTGCCGCCGGCACGCATGCCGATCAGCCCCTCGTCAAAGCCCCTGATCACGGAACCGGCGCCCACGGTAAAGTTGAGCGCGGCCGCGCCGGGCGCGGTATCCTGGTCGAAGATCGTGCCATCGATGAGCCGCCCTACATAGCGCAGCGACACCGTCTTGCCGGTGTTCACGACGTTGCCGCCCCCCACCAGCGAATCGCGGGTGAAGGCGCCGTTCGTGGTGACGGCGTAGTCGGTGATCCTGATCCCCAACGAGCTGTCGTAGATCGCCGTGAGGGGGTCGGGAGGAGCCTGTGGCGGGCCAGCGGCTGGATTCTCGCAACCCGCGGCGATGGCCAAGGCCACCCCACTGGTTACGGCAGCGGCGCGAAGCCGCAGGCGAATGTTGATCGGATTCTTCATGCGGCGGGGAAAGCTAACGGGGCCGTGGCGCTGGTGTTGCGCGTCTACCTCAGGTGTGGCGCAGACTCCACCTGCTACTCCCCGCGCCGGTCGCCGTTCCGAAGGGACTTGCGCGCGGGCTTTGGCATATTTATGCTTCTGTCGTGCATAATCTCGCGCTCGCAACCACCACCGCCATCGTACCGGCCCGCGCCCCGTGGCGCGGTCGTCCGCCGCGGCTCGCCCTGTTCGATGCGAGCCACCCGTTGGTGCGTGCGGCCCATTCGTCGGACGTCGAGCAGATCGTCGAGCTGGTGAGCGCGTTCGCGCCGGCGGGGCTGATGCTGCCGCGGTCGGCGGCCCAGGTGGCGCGCGAGCTCGACAACTATGTGGTCGCGGCTGATCGGACGGGGCATGTGCTCGCCTGCGCCTCGCTCACCGAGTATTCGCCCTCGCTGGCCGAAGTGGCCTCGGTGGCCGTCGCGCCCTCGCAGCATGGCAAGGGACTCGGGACGCTGGTCGTGAAGGGGGTCGAGACGGTGGCGGCCACGCGCCAGTACGCCGAACTGTTCGCGCTCTCGTTGCAGGACGGGTTCTTTGCCGCGCTCGGCTACGATCTGACGGACGTGACGCTGTATCCCGAGAAGCTCGCGCAGTGGGCGCGGCTCCGGAGCGAGGGAGTGGACGTGGTGGAAAAGCGCTGCTTCCGGAAGGTCGTGTCGTCCTGAGCGCAGCGAAGGACCTGCTTCTTTGTCGTCCTGAGCGTAGCGAATGACCTGCTTATCGACTTGGGGAAACAGCACAAGCAGGTCCATAGCGTAGCGCAGGACGAAGGTAGTTT
>JANMLN010000160.1:0-16733 GCA_031372565.1 Gemmatimonadota bacterium
GATCATCGAACGCACCAACGCCTGGCTGCATAACTTCCGGCACCTCGTCACGCGCTACGACAACAAGATCGAGCACTATCGCGCATTCTTGTACGCCGCGTGCATGCTGATCACGCTCCGGCACTTTTGAAACCACTTCTACGTCCTCTGGAAGACCGCTCCCTTCAAGGGGCAGTATGTCAATGTCTCGGCGAACGGCCTTCGCCGGACACCAGGTCCCGACTGCGTCACCGGGGCGCGCCGAGTGTTCGTACTGGGTGGCTCGGCCGCTTGGGGTTGGGGCTCACCCGATTCGGGCACCATACCTGCGCACTTGTGGCGGGAGTTGACGCGTCGTGATTCTCGGCCGGTATGCGTCGTCAACCTTGGACAGAACGCCTACGTTTCGACTCAGGAACTCATCGAGCTCATTACCCGGCTGCAGCAAGGCGACAGGCCAGACGTCGTCGTGTTCTATGACGGTTTCAATGACGCCTTCGCGGCGTTCGAGACGAGAAGGTCCGGTGTGCACTACGTGGTCGATCGTATCGCGAGGAAGTTCGAGCGGCGTGACGACTCGGTACGTCCTGCCTTGGGTGACCTGGTCCGCGGCACGCACTTGTACCGAGCGTTGCGATGCGTGGGGGGGCGACGTCCAAGTCCTCCAACCACGACGGATGCGCGGACCGTCGTCGATGACTCAACACGCAAGCTGGCAGCAGAGGTGCTGTCAGTCCATGGCGAAGTCTACCGGATCGTGGAGAGTCTTTCCCGTAGCTATGGCTTCGAGTTTGCCTTCTTTTGGCAGCCGTCGTTGTTCGCTGGGCACAAGCCACTCTCGCCGGATGAACAGCGCATGCGTCCGCAGAAATACCGCAGTTACGCGCTCGTCTCGGAGATCTACCGTGGCGCGGAGGCCGCGGCGCGGGTCCGCCCCAACTTTCACTATCTCGGCAACATCTTCGACGGCGACACATCGCAGCTCTACATCGATTTTGTGCACCTGACACCGACGGGCAACGCGCAGGTTGCGCGGGCCATCGCCGATCTCCTCACCCCGTCCGCCGGGGTCAGGCGTTAGCCTTGCCACCGAACCAGCGTGAGCACCGTCATCCCCCGCGCCAACATGAGGGCGTTGCGTTCGCGTGGGGCGTCGTGCGCGTTTCATGGAACACCAAGGTCACCGTCGCCTGCCTGACACCTCTCTCGTTGATCGACGCGGGGACTTCTCTCCTCGCTTTCCCACGGTGCTGATGGCATGACGCATCAGCACGTGCTTGGCATTTCTGCGTATTACCACGACAGCGCCGCGGCGCTGCTCTGCAATGGCACGATTGTCGCCGCCGCGCAAGAAGAGCGATTCACCCGCAAGAAGGGTGATGCTGCATTCCCCGCCAACGCCGTCGACTACTGCCTGACCCGGGCCGGCATCGGCATCGGTGACGTGTCGCACGTGGGGTTCTATGACAAGCCGCTGCTCAAGTTCGAGCGCATTCTCGAGACCTACCTGGGCGTTGCGCCAAGGGGGTTCCCATCGTTCCTGAAGGCGGGTCCGTTGTGGATCAAGGACAAGCTGTACATGGACCGACAGCTGCGCGACTCGCTGGGGTACGAAGGGCCGCTGCTCTACGCCGAACACCACGAATCGCATGCGGCCAGCGCGTTCTTTCCTTCGCCCTTCGAGGAAGCCGCGATTCTCACGCTTGACGGCGTTGGCGAGTGGGCGACGGCGTCCATGGGCGTCGGACAGGGCGCTGACCTGGAGATTCATCGGGAGCTGCGCTGGCCTGATTCGCTCGGACTCCTGTACTCGGCGTTCACCTACTACACGGGCTTCAAGGTGAATAGCGGCGAGTACAAGGTGATGGGGCTGGCGCCATACGGCGAGCCACGCTACGTGTCGACGATCCTCGAGCACCTCATTGACCTCAAGGACGACGGGTCGTTCCGCATCAACCAGACGTACTTCGGCTATCTCGATGGTCTGACCATGACGAATGGCGCCTTCGATCGGTTGTTCGGCGGACCACCGCGGAAGCCCGAAGCGCCGCTCACGCAGCGTGAAATGGACTTGGCGCGCTCGATTCAGGTGGTGTGCGAAGACGTGATGTTGCGCATGACGCGCACGCTGCATCGTGACACCGGTCTGCCGCGACTCTGCCTGGCCGGTGGCGTCGCGCTCAACTGTGTCGGAAACGGGCGCCTGCTGCGCGAAGGACCGTTCGACGAGATCTGGATTCAGCCTGCGTCGGGTGATGCGGGCGGAGCGCTGGGGGTGGCGCAACTCGTCTGGCATCGTCATCTCAAGCAACCGCGCACCGTCACGCCACATCGTGACAGCATGCGGGGAGCGTATCTGGGTCCGGACTTCACGTCCGCGCAGATTCAATCGGCGCTGGATGCCCGTGGGGCCGTGTATCAGAGACCGCCACGCGACGAATTGCTGGCGCAGGTTGCTGATGCGCTGGCCGCAGAGCAGGTCGTTGGCTGGTTCAACGGGCGGATGGAATTCGGGCCGCGCGCCCTTGGTGCGCGCAGCATCATCGGAGATCCGCGAAGTCCGCGCATGCAGTCGCAGATGAACCTGAAGATCAAGTTCAGGGAAAGCTTCCGACCGTTCGCCCCGAGTGTTCTACGGGAACATGTACAGGACTGGTTCGAAATGGATGTCGATTCGCCGTACATGCTGCTCGTGGCGCCTGTCCGGTCGGAACAACGCCTGGCGTTATCGGATGAGGGCAAGGAACTCTGGGGTATTGATCAGCTGAACGTGCCACGATCCACCATTCCGGCCGTGACGCACGTCGACTACTCCGCACGTATCCAGACCGTGTCGCGAGACACCAATGCCGATTACCATGACCTGATCACGGCGTTCTACGAGCGAACGGGATGCCCGATGGTGATCAACACGTCGTTCAACGTGCGCGGTGAGCCGATCGTGTGCACGCCGGATGATGCCTATCGGTGTTTCATGAGGACTGATCTGGATGTGCTGGTCGTCGGGGAGTTTCTGCTGTTCAAGGGAGAACAACCAACCCATACGGAGGAGGGGGATTGGCAGCAGGACTTTCAACTCGACTGACGAAGGCCGAGGGGCGGCGCTTCGCGTGGACGGTCGGTGGCGCATTCCTGCTGCTCGGTGCAGCGGCGTGGTGGCGCGGAGCGAACGCAGCCAGTACGGTCTTCGGGCTAATCGGCGCGCTCTTGGCCAGCGCAGGCTTGGTTCTACCGGGATCCCTGACCCCGGTGCACAAGGCGTGGATGGGACTGTCACACGTCTTGTCCAAGGTGACGACCCCGGTGTTCCTGGGAGTCGTGTATTTCCTGGTGATCGCGCCCATCGGCTTTGCCATGCGACTCGTCGGACGAAACCCCTTGGTCGGACCACGGGACGGAGACAGTTATTTCGTCAGGCGCCCGGCGGGAGCCTCGCGGCGCAGCAACCTCACCCGACAATTCTAGGATGTGACCGTGGGCGCATTACTCCGCGAGCTCTGGGCGTACATGGGCGCGAGAAAGAAATGGTGGCTGATTCCGATCATCACGGTGCTCATCCTCGTCGGCACGATGCTGGTGCTCGCGCAAGGGTCCGTGTTGGCCCCGTTCATCTACACGATCTTCTGAGTTCGTCGGAATAGCTCGTACCTTGTCGCGCGATTGACCGGGTAGGCCTGGGCGCCCGTTTCTCCTCCAGCCGTTATCGCGAGAGGTCGACTGGAGGGGAGTTCAGGGACGCAGGTCGCAGCGAAAGACGCTAGATTCCCTCCGCGACGAGTGCGGACCGGAGCGACGATGCTCTTTCCGCTGCGACTGGGGCGTGCACGCCCCGCCGTCGGGCGAAGCGGCCCGGCGTGACGTGAGGTTCTGGATCAGATGACGCTGCCGAATCTCGCGCGCGGTGAGTTGTCGCCGTCCCTTCGGCTGGTGACGCTCGGCACTCCCGGTCTGTGGTCCGACGACGGAGAGCGCGTGCCATTGGCCGGCAAGACGCTCGCCCTACTGATATGGCTCGAACGCGGGGTCTCTGGCGCCGCGCACCGAGAGCGCATCGCGGACCTGCTCTGGTCGGACACGGACGAGCCTCGCTCACGCCAGTCGCTCCGACAAGCGCTGACTCAGCTGCGCGCGCGCCTGGGGCCGGACGCCGTCACGAGCGACGGGCCCTTGGTCGAACTGCTGCAGCCACTCTGGTCGGACGCGGATGAATTCGAGCGGGCCGCCGCGAATCGCGACTTCGCCGCAGCCTCCCTCCTCTACCGTGGTGAGTTCCTCGAGCGGTTCGCCCTGCCGGGCGCGTCGGAGTTCGAGCATTGGGCGGACCTCGAGCGGCGACGACTGCAGGGATTGTGGAGCGGATTGCTCGACACGCGGGCGCAGGCGCTGCTGGACAGTGGGCGCGCCCGTGAAGCGCGTTCCGTTGCGGCGATGATGCGCGATGCCGACCCCGAGCGGGAGCGCTCGTGGCGCCTGCTCATCGAGAGCGCGCTTGCGATGGGTGACGTGGCGCTGGCGACCGCAGACTCGCGAGCCTTCGAGGAGGTGATGCGCGAGGCGGGGCGATCGCCGGATCAGGCGACGGTGCGGGTGCTGCGCCGAGTGGAGCGCGGCGCCGAGGTATCGGTCCAACCGAGGGCGCCGGATTCGCTCGACGGCGACCTGATTGGCCGTGAACCGGAGTTCGCGCAGCTCCTCAAGACGTGGCAACGCACCCGTGCGACGCGTGGCGCCGTGCGCGTGTGGCTTGAGGCGCCGCCGGGACTGGGCAAGACGCGGTTGCTTCGGGAGTTCAACCAGCGATTGGTCGCGGCAGGTGCACGATGCATCGTGGAGCGGGCGCGCCCCGGCGAGCAGGACATTCCGCTCGCCTTCGCCTCGAGACTGGTCGCGGCCCTCGGCGCGCTCGACGGTGCGGCCGGGGTCTCGCCCGCGGTCGCGTCGTCGCTGGTGGCACTCGCTCCGAGCCTCGGGGACGTGTATCGTGGGGCTCCGTCCGAGTCCGCGCGCGAGGACGACGCGCTACGGGTCCGCGCGTGGGCCGTTGGGGAGTTGCTCGCCGCGCTCGCCGAGGATCGCGCGCTGGCGCTGCTCGTGGACGACTGGCACTGGGCGGATCAGGCCTCGCGCACGTTGCTTGAGGGGGCGCTGTCACGGGCCGAGTCCGTGCCGCTGCTGACGGTGATTTCGCGACGCGCCGCCGAGTCGGTTGCGCTGCGAGGCACGCCCGACGCCGCCGCGCCGCTTCGGCTCAGCGCGTGGAGCAGCGAGTTGGTGCGGGCATTCGTGGAGAGCGTGGCGTCGTGGCCCGGTGGTCCTCCGCCGCCCGAGCTCGTGGACCGTCTCCGTGAGGTGGCAAACGGGTCGCCGCTGCTTGTGCGGCAGACGCTCGAATTGGCGATCGAGCAGCAGCGCCTCGCGCTGGCCGGTGGGGAGTGGCAGGTGCCCGACGTGGCTGGGCTCGCAGGATGGCTGGGCGCCCTGGACCTGGCGGAAGAGC
This sequence comes from Gemmatimonadota bacterium, assembly GCA_031372565.1. Lineage (GTDB taxonomy): Bacteria > Gemmatimonadota > Gemmatimonadetes > Gemmatimonadales > Gemmatimonadaceae > JACPPC01. The sequence continues at coordinate 5,477 of JANMLN010000160.1, forward strand.
GCACCCGTCGTCTCGGCCCGGCGGAGCGCGCGGTGGCGCTACTCATCGCGGTGGCTGGCGGGCCGGTTCACGTGGCTTCACTGGCGGCCGCGGCTCCGACGATCGACGTGCCCGTGGCGCTGCGAGCGCTGGAACAGCTGGGGTGGGTCCAGCGGAACGCCGACGTCGCGAGCCTCACACACGACACGCTGCAGCAGGCGCTGACGGAGGTGGCGTCGCCGGACGCACTGCGACAGGCGCAGTCGGGGATCGGGCGCGGCGAGCTCGCGCTGGGGGCCGCGCTCGACCGCACGGGGGCACAAAGGGCGGCACGCCTGCTCGCCGCGGGGGGCGATGAGGCGGGCCTTGTACGCCTCTTTTCCGTCTGGTGTGAGTCCGGATCGCTGGATGCGACAGCCGCACTACCGCGTGAGGCCGCACAGCAGCTTCTCGGCCCGTATGCCACGCCGGAGCGGGTGGCGCTTCTCGTGCGGTCGGTTCCATGGATCGCGCGGCTGAGATCGTCGCGATGGAGCAGCAAAGCGGCGGCCGCTGTGCTACTCCTGCTGGCCGGGTGGGCATCCTACGGTGCGCTGGTCGGCGTGCAGCCAGCGGCCGTCCGTTTCGTGGATGCGCCGTTGGCGATCTCGACCTCCGCAGCGACGCCGACCCCGGTGGTCGAGGTCGTGGACGCGTCGGGACGGCGGGTCCAACGCGATGGGGACACGGTGCGACTCCGAATCGCGGGTGAGGGCGCGCCGTGGCCGGGCAGCACGGCGGTGACCGCCCGGGGGGTGGCACGATTCCCGTCGTTCCGGCGGCCGGACGGGGACACGGCGAGTCTTGACACCATCCACGTGGTCTCGGCGTCGCTAAAGCCAGACGGAACGATCGTGGACTTTCGGCCGAGGTTGCGCGTGCATCATGGCACGGCGAACGCGGTCCCGTTCGACTCGCTGCACGCCGAAGTGACGGTCTTGGCAGGGACGCCGATCACCATTCGGGTCGCGATGCGCGTCTCGACGAGTTGGGGCGCGGCGGCCGTCATGCATGTAGCTGCACCGTCGTGGGGCGATCCACGAACCTCGTGGATCGAGTTGGGTGCGGTGCCGACGCCGACGCTAGGAGCGGTGCTCGAGTCCGCGTTCACGCTGCCGGCCCCACCGCGCGCCGGCCGGTACTTCGTCTTCCTCGCCCTCGGACCAGAGCCGGAGTCGCGCTGGATTGCCTCGGGCACGAATTGGAAGGTTGGGCGACCGCAGTGGGGCGATGGTAACGACCTGGGATCGTGGGGAGCGGGAGAGGTGCGCATCATCCGCGGCCAGCTGAGTGAGTTCACGCCGCGGATGGTCAAGAAGTATCCGAGTGGCCGGTGGTCCGAGCGCCCCGTGGCCGACGTGATCACCATTAACGTCGTCCCGGGGTCGCAGGCGCGCTGACGGGTCAGGGCGAGTATCGAATGACCACGGGGCCGGCCGCGTGCGCGGGATCGGAGCCGGCCGCATAGAAGTTCGACGGATCACTGCCCCAGGCGGCAAAGAGGTCACGCGTCGACGGGCTGGCGAGCGCCGTCACCGTCTGGCCGCCGAAGAGGAGGATGGTGCCACTGGTCCCCACGATCATCGCACTCGGTGCCGAGCCATCGTCGGTCTGGACCGCACCGGGAACCCACTGGCGAGTGGGAGACCCCATCTGGGGCGACCCGGACGACCTCGCGGGGTGGGGCCAAGAGAAGGCGGCGCTCGCCCGCGTCAACTCCGGCACCACGACAAGCCGCATGTACCACACCAGCTGGGATGGTCCGCCCTCGCTGCGACGGCCGGCGGCCGACGTCATCACGATTGACGTCGTACCGCGGCCGACGAGCCGTTGACGGGAACACGCACTACGGCGTGCGCCAGGACCTCACGTACTCCCACGAGACCCCGACTGGAGTCGCGCGCAGCTTCCGCGCATCGCTTCCGTCTGCCTTCGCCGTCCAGACGGCCGACACGCCGGCGGACGCACGGGCAAAGGAGATCCGCTGGCCGTCGGGCGACCATCTGCCGATCTGCACGACAGGACTTCCCGATCCCGTCGTCAGCTGCGTGACTGCGGAGCCATCGGGCGCCATCGAGAAGATCTCGGGGGCCCCCGCGCGGTCGGACGTGAACAGGATGCGCGTACCGTCCGGCGACCATGAAGGTTCAGCATCGAGCCCCGGAGCGTTCGTGAGCCGCAGCGGGTTCGTTCCATCGCTGTTCATCACGTAGACCTCAAGATTGCCGTCCCTCCCAGAGACGAACACGATGCGGGTGCCGTCCGGCGAGAGGTGAGCCGCCCCATCCTCGGCGCCGTTGTTCGTCAGTCGGGTCAGGCCCGAGCCATCGGCGTTCATGAGAAAGATCTCGCGCGACGTAGCGCCACCGCCGACCTCGCGGGTGAGCGTCAAGGTCTGGCCCGATGCGCTCCACCGGGGCGTGTAGTGGATCGCTCCCGACGCGATCACGACCTCGTTCGCTCCGGTCGCGGTCGACTTGAAGATCCGATTGTCGAAGGGGCGCCAGAAGGCGATCGCCGACTTGTCCGGCGTGAGGTCTCCTTGCCCGCTCGGGGACGGAATCACAACGCTGGCCGCACCACCAGGCAGGCGAAACAGCGACAACTGTTCGCAGCAGGAGGTCCCGTTCACCTCGATCAGGAAGGTACCGGTGATCGCCGTGTCCGGTGATATCGTGACGGACCTCGTCGCGGTTACTCCGCGGAATGACGCGGTGACGATGGCCGAGCCGGCCCGGAAGGCGGTGGCAACTGCACCGACGAAGCGCAGCGCGCTGGGGTCGCTGGACCCCCACGCGATCGAGTCCGGAGGCACCGGACCGCCGTAGACGCCGGACACGGTTGCTATGTAGGTGGCAGTATCGCCCACCACCATGGTCGTCGGGCCGCCGGTGACGACGACGCCGATGCTCCCGAACGTGACGACGATGGGAGCGCTCGCAACGAGCGGCTTCAGCACCAGGGTGAGGGTCGGGTTGTTTCCGGACAGGAGCCGCACCGTGGTGTCGGCCATGTGGGAGACGATGCCCGAGGTGTCGAACGCCGAGACGACGATCTGCCGTGCAACCCCAGGCAGGACCCGGATGGTGCCGGAAGCGACGCCGGCGCTGTCGACCGGCACATTGACCGTCAGCGTCGGAGAAATCCCCGGGCCGGACACCTGTACCAGCAACGACCGAACCGTGGCTGGCGTGATCGAGTAGAGCGTGATGCTAGCGAGCGGCGCAGTGGGCGCTGTGCCGTCACTGCACGAGACAACGGTGACGAGCCCAGCGAGGGCAGCGACGAGCGTGCGCGCGGTGCGGTGAACCACGGGGAGTCCTCATGTGAGTGGAGACGACCGGATGATCGCCCCGCCCCGTCAACCGACCGTGATTCCAGCAGGATGTGTGGGCTGCCGTCGGGCGCGCGAGCCAGAACGACCGCGAGCAAGTCGCGCCATGACAAGCAGTTGACGGTGCGCTCACGGCGGGGGAGTACCCTGGCGTGCGCTTCGCGTCCTCGCCCACAACCAGAACCATCCCCCTCACCCGAGATCCTTCAACACCATGCGATATCGGCACCTCCCCAGGGTTGGCCTGCTCGTGGCCACCGTCCTCACCGCACCTTCGTCGACGCTCTCGGCCCAGGTGCCTACGCAGTGGTACCTCTCCACCGGCCTGCCCGGGGAGAACTCGGGATCGGTCTGGGGTACTTCAAGCTCCAACCTCTTTCTGGCCGGCGGCTATCGCGGATTCGGCCAGTGGAACGGCAGCGCATGGACCGCGCCCGCACTGCCCCCAAGCGCCAACCGCTATCAGGTCTTCGGGTTCTCGCCCACGGACGTCTATTCGTCTGGGCAGGACGGATACCAGACGGGTGCGTTGCTGCGATACGACGGGAACATGTGGTCGCCCTTCTATACCGCTTCGTCCGAACTGATCGGCCTCTGGGGGCGATCCTCAAGCGACCTGTACACCTCCGGCGATGGCATTCTCCGCCACTTCAATGGAACGTCGTGGCAGGATATTCCCACAGGTCTGTCCTTGGGATTCAACGTGGACCGTCTCGGGTCCATCAGCGGAGGCGCTACTACCACCTTCGTGGCCGGTCATAACGGCACGGTGTTGTCCTGGGATGGATCGACGTTACAACGAATGCAGACGGGGACGAACGCGGGCCTGAGTGGAATCTCGGCGATCGATGACACCACGGCCTTCGTGGTTGGCGGTGGGGGGACGATTCTCCGGTACGACGGTCGCACGTGGACGTCGATGGCCGCTCCCGTGAACGACGACATCAATGGCGTCTTCGCCCTCTCTCGCACCAGCGTATATGCCACGACGGCGCAGGGCAATGTGCTGCATTACGACGGTTATTCCTGGAACATCGTGTTCACGGGGTTCGGCGGGTTCTTGGGGATTCCCTTCGCTTTGTCGGAGTCGCAGGTGTACATCCCGGTCGCTGGCAGAACGTCAGGGTCGTTCACCAGCGGCATGCTGCTCTCCTCCGACCCGACCATCGGCGACGGGGCCGGCACCCCGGGCACCATCGTGCCAGAGCCGTCCTCGCTGGCCCTGCTCGCCACGGGCCTCGCGTGCGCCGCACTCGCGCGCCGTGGCCGGCGCGCACGCGGGCGCTGACTCCACGCCGAGCCCAGCCTACCCCGGCCTGGGCCCCCGTTTCTCCTCCAGCCGTCACCGCGAGAGGTCAACTGGAGGAGCCTGAAGTGACCCAGGCCCCGCCAGCCTGTACGCCTTCACCCCGCCACACGAGCCGGCAACCCCATCCCCGCAACCGCGCCAAGCTCATCCCCCGACCGCTCCCCCCGCGCCAACCGCCACAACCCCGCCCGCGCGATCATCGCCGCATTGTCCGTCGCCAGCCGCGCGCTCGGCGCATGCACCACCACCCCGCGCCCTACCTTCGCCTGAATCGCCGCCACCAGCGCGCGATTGCACGCCACACCACCACCGAGCACCACGCGACTGCGCGCATGCGCCGCCACCGCGCGTGACACCTTCTCCGCCAACGTCCCCACCAGCGCATCCTGGAACCCGCGCGCAATCAGCGCTCTGTCGCGCTCGATGTCGTCACTCCCGCGCACGGCATTCAACACCGCCGTCTTCAACCCCGAGAACGACACGTCGAAGTAGTCAGGCTCGCCGAGCTTCTGCCCGCCATGCGTGATCGGCTTGGTGAATCGGAACCCCTTCGGCACCGCGCCCTCCGCCACTGAAGCCGCGAGTCGTTCCACATGCGGCCCACCCGGATACGGCAGCCCCAACAATTTCGCCACCTTGTCGAACGCTTCGCCCGCGGCGTCGTCACGCGTCGCGCCCAGCTGCCGATAGTCGCCCCACGCTGGCACGTCGAGCAGCAGCGTGTGCCCGCCACTCACCAACAGCGCCGTGAACGGCGGCTCGGCGCTCGCATCCTCGAGCGACATCGCGAACAGGTGCCCTTCCATGTGATGCACGCCGAGGACCGGCACATCGAGCGTGGCCGCGTACGCCTTGGCCCAGCTCACGCCGACCAGCAGTGCGCCCACCAACCCGGGACCATGCGTCACCGCGACCGCATCGATATCGCCGGGCGTCATCTTCGCATCAGCCAGCGCCTGCCGCACCGCGGGCACCAGGCTCGTCAGGTGCGCGCGACTCGCGATCTCCGGCACCACACCGCCGAACAATCGGTGCACGTCCTGGCTCACGATCACCAGTGAGCGGAGCGTCGCACTGGCGCCATCACCCTCGACGATCGCCGCCGAGGTCTCGTCGCAACTGGTCTCGATGCCGAGTACGCGCATGACGGGGCGCTCTCAGTTGGCGACGCGAACCGTGCGCGCGCTCAGCGCGCAGGCGGTGGCGGGCCGCCGGGGTTGGTCCCCGGAATCGGCGCGGTGCGCTGGAACGTGCCGGTGAGCGTGTCGGCCTTGCGGCCCGAATCGCTGAACGCGGTCGTGTCGGGCAGCGGCACGCCCAGCATCTTCGCGAACAGCGCACGATTCCCGCCCGACACCCAGTCTTCGGCGCCAATCACCTTGCGGAGAATCTTGCCGTCCTTGTCGATCACGAAGCTCTCGGGCACGCCGGTGGTCTGGTAGATGCGCTGGATCTCGCCGTCGGGATCGTGCACGATCTCGAACGTGTAGCCCTGCCTGCGCGCGTATGCCGCCACGTCCTTCTCCTTGCCCGGCGCATCGATGCTCACGGCCACGATCTTGAGTCCCTTGCTCCCGTACAGCTGGTGCAGCCGCTCCATGCTCGGCATCTCCACCTTGCACGGCTCGCACCAGGTGGCCCACACGTTGAGCAACACCACCTGTCCCTTGTAGCTGGCGAGTGTGCGTGGCGTCTTGGCAGCATCGAGCGCGAATGCCTTGAAGTCGGGCGCCTTGGAGCCGAGCTCGACCAGGCCGAGCTCGCCACGATTGCCAAGGTTGAATGCAAAGGCGAACACACCGAAGGCGAGTGCCACCGCGCCCGCGAGCACATACTGGCCGCGGCGCGTCATGCGTGCACCCGGCACAGCGCGCGCAGTGCACCGATCTCGGCCTGCGGATCGGCCGCGGAAAAAATCGCGTTACCCGCCACGAAGGTGTCGGCGCCGGCGTCCCAGCAGGCGCGGATGGTCTCGCGCGCAATGCCGCCGTCCACTTCGAGCGTGGCCTTCGACTTCGTGTCGCCGAGTAATTGGCGCATGCGGGCAATCTTCTCCACGGCACGCGGAATGAACGCCTGACCGCCGTAGCCGGGGTTCACCGACATGATGAGCACCAGGTCGAGATCAGCCGCAACATCCCGCAGCGATTCCACCGGCGTGGCGGGATTGATGACGACACCAGCGGCACAGCCCAACTCCTTGATCCGCCCCAACTGCCGATGCAGATGCGGCGCGGCTTCCTGATGAATCGACAAGACGCTCGCCCCCGCCTTCGCGAAGCTGTCGAAGTACTTCTCCGGCTCGACGACCATCAGGTGCACATCGAGCGGCAGCTTGGTGAGCTTCTTGCACGTCTCGATGACCTTGGCGCCGAAGGTCAGGTTCGGCACGAAGACGCCGTCCATGACATCGACATGCAACCAGTCGGCGCCGCCGGCTTCGCACATGGCGAGCTGCTCGGCGAGCTTCCCGAAATCGACCGACAGGAGCGACGGAGCGATGCGAACTGAAGGCGCGTTCACGGAATCAACCAGGGTGAGGCGGTACGACCAGGCAGCGACGTCACGGGATGCGGCGGGCAACGGTGAGTGACACGGCGGAGCCCGCCGCAACGAAATCTCCAGCCGGGGGAATCTGCTGCAGCACGGTCCCCGGCGCACGGGTCGAGGCCGAATCGACCACCACCACGCCCAGCTCGAGGTTGAGCTCCACGATCGCGCCGCGGGCCTCGTCGAGCGAGCGGCCGGTCAAGTCGGGAACGCGAATCCCGCTCGTCCCGCTCGAGATGATCAGGGCGACCGATGCCGGAAGCACCACGGAACTCCCGGCCGTCGGCGTCGAGAAGATGACCTCACCGCGCGCATTGCCCGCCGGTTGCTCGGTCACCTCGCCAACCTCGAACCCCGCGGCCACGAGCGCGGCGGTGGCGCCGTCGATCGACTTCCCCGCGACCTCCGGCACTTGGGCGCGGCGCTGACCGGCACTCACCGCGAGCGTGACCCCCAACCCCTGCGGCGCGCGCGTGCCGGGGGGCGGTGATTGCTGCAGCACGGTCCCCTCGGGCGCGGTCGGGTGGTACTGCATGTCGGGAGGCTTGACGGTGAACCCGGCTGCGGTGAGTTCGCTTTGCGCCTGATCGCGCTTGAGTCCGACGACGTTCGGCATCTTCACGTCGACGGCCATGTCGTTGCCGCGGCCGATCCAGAGCCAGATGGCGCCGAACGCGATGAGGAAGCCGCCCAGCAGCGCGCCGAGCCATGGCAGGGGGCGCTTGGCGAGCGCCGCCCAATCGGTCACGCGCGCTTCCTCAACCGTGCGGCAAAGGCGCCATCGACGCCGTGCTTCTGCGGCAAGACGCGCAGCCGCCCCGCATCAAGCACCTCGGGCGGCACCGCGCCCTCGGGCGGCGGCTCGAGCGTCCAGTCCCTGTGCTCGCTCAGGAAGCTCTCGATCTGCGCGTCGTTCTCCTCGGGCTCGAGCGAGCAGGTGGAGTACACGAGCAAGCCGCCGGGCTTCACGAGCATGGCCGCCGAGCGCGCGAGCGAACGCTGCGTGGCCGCCATGACGGCGAGGTCGGAGATCCGGAGTCGCCAGCGCGCGTCCGGATGACGACGAAACGTGCCCGTGCCGGTGCAGGGGACATCGATGAGCACCGCGTCGACCGGCTGGGTCGCGCCGTCGCGCACATCGGCGGCGAAGACATGCACGTTGCGGGCATCCACGCGCTTCACGTTCTCGGCCAGCCGCTTCACACGCCAGGTGCCGCGATCGGCGGCGAGCACGAGTGCCGCGGTGCGCGCGAGTTCGAGCGCCTTGCCGCCGGGCGCCGCGCACAGGTCGGCAACCGTGCTCCCGGGGGCGATGGCGGCATACTGCGTGACGAGCGTGGCGGCCACATCCTGCACGAAGAACAGTCCCTGCTTGAACGCGCCGAGTTCGGTGAGGGCGACGCCGCTGGGCAGTGCGATCGATCCGCGCGCGAGTGGTGATTCGGTCGTGTCGATGCCGGCGGACTGGAGCGTGGCTTCGAGCTGCTCGGTGACGATGTTGTACGGGCGGATCGTGATCGGGCCCGGCGTGTTGTTGGCGTCGAGCAGCGCGGCGGTGTCGGTCGCGCCCCAGCGTGCGACCCACCGCGCCACCAGCCAGCGCGGATGACCGAACTCGAGCGCAAGCGCGTCGACCGGATCGGTGGGCGTCGGGACGCCCAACGCATCGCGCTCGCGGTCGATACGACGCAGCACCGCGTTGGCGAGGCCACCCGCGCCCTGGCCGTGACGGATCTTGACGAGTTCGACGGTCTGCGCGATGGCCGCGTACGGCGGCACGCTGCCCATGTGGAGCAGCTGGTCAGCGCCCAGGCGGAGCAGGTCGGCGACATCGGCATCGAGGCGCACGGTGCCGCCCTTCACGCGCGCATCGAGCACGGCGTCGAGCATGGAACGACGGCGCAGCATCCCCCACACGAGCTCCTGCACCCAGCGGCGATCGCGCGCGTCGAGCGCCTGCACGCGTCGTTCGAAGGCGACATCGAGCAGGTCGCCCGCGCGCAGGTCGGTGAGCACCTCGGCCGCGGCGATGCGCGCGTCGGTGACGTTGTGGGGCGTCGCGGCGCTCGCCTTGCTCGGGCGAGGGCCGCGTCCGATGCGCGCGGGACTCACGTGAGCATGCCCGTGGTCGGGGACGACGGCACCGCGACTTCGCGGCGCTCCATGCGACCGGCCAGGTACGCCAAGCGGCCCGCATCGACGCCCAGGCGCATGGCGGTGGCCATGCGAATCGGATCCTTGGCGGCCGCGAGCGCGGTGTTCATGAGAATGCCATCGACGCCCTGCTCCATGACGAGCGTCGCGTCGCTTGCGGTGCCCACACCGGCGTCGACGATCACGGGCACCGACAACCGATGCTTGATCGTGCGAATCGCCATCGGGTTGAGCAGGCCAAGTCCGCTCCCGATTGGCGAGGCCAGCGGCATGACGCACACGGCGCCCGCGTCTTCCAGGCGCAGCGCGGCGATCAGGTCATCGTTGGTGTACGCCATGACCTTGAACCCTTCGTCGGCCAGGATCTTCGTCGCTTCGATCAGGCCGGCGGTGTCTGGGTAGAGCGTCTGCTGATCGCCGATGACTTCGAGCTTGACCCACTCGTTGAACCCGGCAGCGCGGCCCAGGCGCGCGTAGCGCAGCGCATCGGTGACGTTGTAGCAGCCGGCGGTGTTGGCCAGCAGGAAGAACCTGTCGGGCGACAGGTGATGCAGCACCCCTTCGTCCTTGCTGCGATCCAGATCGACGCGGCGTACCGCGACGGTGACCACCTCGGCCCCCGACGCCTCGATGGCCGCAATCATCTGCGCGTTGGAGGCGTACTTGCCGGTGCCCACCATGAGGCGCGACGCGAAGGTGCGGCCACCGATGACGAGCGGCGTGTCGAGTTGGGGCATGAGCTCAGTCGCGGACACGGCTCAACCTCCGCCGACAAAGTGGACGATCTCGATCGTGTCGCCGCTGTCGAGAAGCTGCGCCTCAAACGCCGCACGGTCGCGTTCGATCACGCCGTTCCGCTCGACCACGACAAGGCGCGGGTCGAGCTCATGGGCGGCGAGGAGTCCTGCGATGGTGATACCGGCCGGGAGCGAGCGCGGCTCACCGTTCACGGTCAGGGCGATCGTCGCCGCGGCGGTCGAGAGCGGCGTCATAGGCTGAAAGATAGTCGACCGAGGCCTGCCGAGCAGCGGCTGCGGAGTCGGCCCAGATGCCGCGAATGGCGGCCATTCCACGGGCGCCAGCGGCCACCAGCGGCGCCACGCGGTCGGGGGTGATGCCGCCGATCGGGACCACGGGGAGCTGCACCCGGGCGCACAGCTCCTGGACGAACCGCTCGCCGCGCCCCTGCGCCCCCGCGTGCGTGGGGGTCTCGTACACGTGCCCGGCCACGACCCAGGCCGCTCCCTCGCGCTCGGCGACCACCGCCTCGGTCACGGCATGCACGCTGGCGCCGACCACGAGCGCCGGGGCGATGCGGCGGGCGTCGGCCACGCGAAGGGAGCGCGTGGTGAGCTGCACCCCCCAGGCCCCCACGGCCGCGGCCACGTCGACGCGATCGTTGATCACGAGCCGCGCGCCCGTGCGGGCCTGCTCGGGCACGAGCTGCTCGGCGAGTCGCGTGAGTTCACGCGCGTTGAGCGCGGCGCTCCGCAGGTGGACGGCCACGCGGGGGCCACCGGCTTCCATGATCGCGATCGCGCTGGCGACGAGGTCGCCACGCAGGAGCACGTCGTCCGAGGTGACGGCGTGGAGGACGGGGAGGTCAGCCGAAGACATCGCCGATCTTGATGCCGCGTCCGGCGGCCCAGTCGCGTGCGGAGAGGCGCTTGCGGCCGGCGGGGAGCACGGCGGCAATGCGGACGGCGCCAGCGCCGCAGCCGACGAGCATGCCGTCGGCGTTGACGTCGAGGACGCGCCCCCTGTCGTCCTGAGCGATGTCGTGGAGTGCGGAACGGAAGACCAGCTTGTTGGGGGTGGGGGGTGATGCACGGGCGTGGCATAGGGGGGGGCGGCAAGGGGGGAGGGTGGACACCCCCCCCGGGGGGGGGGGG
>JANMLN010000187.1:0-41647 GCA_031372565.1 Gemmatimonadota bacterium
TGATCGCGTAGACGCCCGATGGGGTCGTCGTGTTGCCTTAGGCCGCTGGCGTCCTGAGCGCCGCGATGTACCTGCTTCTGCCCTTCGCCCACAAGCAGTTCTTTCGCTGCGCTAAGGACGACTGCTAGCGGGACGCTGCCAGTCGCGCCGCCTTGGCGTAGAGCTGTTCGTACTGCTCCGCCGAGCGCTGCCAGTCGAAGTCGCGCGCCATCGCCGCACGCATCCGCTTGGTCCAGGCGGCCTGATCGGCGTACCGGTTGAGGGCGCGGTCGATGGCCCAGTCGAGCGCTGCGCCGTGGAAATCGTCGAACAGGAAGCCGGTCACGTCGTCGGCCACCGTGTCCGCGAGTCCGCCGACGCGCCGCACCACGGGGAGCGTCCCGTACCGCTGCGCGCGCATCTGCGTGAGCCCGCACGGTTCGTACTGGCTGGGCATGAGCAGCACGTCCGCGCCGGCGATCAGGCGATGCTCGAGCACGTCGGTGAACGCCAGTTGGACGGCGAGGTTGCGCGGGCGCCGCGCGGCGAGTCGTGAGAGTGCCTGCTCGAAGCGCGGTTCGCCCGAGCCGAGGAAGATGAACTGGGCGTCGAGGGTATTGACGCGGTGGCTCCTGAGCACGATCTCGAGCCCCTTCTGGGTCACGAGGCGCGCCGCCATGGCGAAGATGGGCACCCGCTTGCGCTGGGGCAGCCCGAAGGTGCGCTGGAGGGAGGCCTTGCAGCGCGCCTTGCCGTCGAGATCATCGCGGCCGTACGGGGCGGCAATGTGCGGGTCGAGCGCGGGATCCCAATCGTGCTGGTCGATGCCGTTGGTGATGCCGCTGAACCGATCGCCCATCCAGCGGTAGACCTCCTGCAAGCCGAACCCGCCACCATCCGTGCGCAGTTCACGCGCGTGGTTGGGCGAGACCGTCACCGCACAATCACAGAACGAGAGGCCCAGCTTGAGGAAGTTGAGCCGCCCGTACCACTCGCCCTGCCGATGATTGAACAGTTCCGGCGGGATCCCAAGCCGAGCGACCATCTCGGCCGGGAAGTGCCCCTGATAGCCGCCGTTGTGGATGGACATGACCATCGGCGTCCGCAGGAACTTGTCGCGGAAGATGCCGTAGCTGCGCGCATACGCGAACACGGGCGCGGTGTGCCAGTCGTGCGCGTGGATGATCACGTCGCCCTGGATCAGGCGCGGAATGGCCTCCAGGACCGCGAGCGAGAAGAGGGCGAACCGTTCCGCATTGTCGCCAAAGTCGCGACCGTTCTCGCCGTACAGTCCTCCGCGATTGAAGTAGTACGGGTGGTCGATGAACACCACGCGTGGGCCGGGGGCGGGCTTGACCTCGCGGAAGTAGCGCACCTCCTCCACGGAGGGCCCGAGGTGCACCGGGTACGTGCGACCCAGCGGCGCGAGATCCGGCGCCCGTTCCCGCACGGACCGATAGAGCGGGCAGAAGACGACCACGTTGTGGCCGGCGCGGGCCTGCGTGTTGGCCAGCCCCGCGACCGCTTCCGCCAGCCCGCCGGTGCGTGCGAAGGGGAAGTACTCAGCCGACAGGTGGACGATCGTGGGCGGCATGAGGCGGGGCACGCGCGTGGGCGTGCGATCAGGTGCGGTCCGTCGAGCGGGGACGTGCCCTATCTACGTGCCGGGGCAGAAGGCGGCAAGGTGCGCGGCAGCAGCCACCGCACCGCGTCAGGCAGCGCCGCGCTGACCACCGTGGTGTGCCCGAGTTGCGGGAGCACGCGCGCCTCGACGTTCACGCCGCCCGCTTTCGCCTGCTCGGCCAGCGGCATCAGCCGCACCGGGGCCGCAATCGGGTCGAGTTCGCCCAACACGGCCAGCACCGGTGGCATGGGGACGTCGGCGGTCATGCGTCCCAGCCCCGCGATGGCCACCACGCCCGCGATCTGGTTCGCGCGTGCGCGTGCCAGGGCCAGCGCCTGACCCGCACCGCGCGAATGCCCGACGACCCAGATGCGCTGCTTGTCGATCGGCGCCTGCAGCGACATCTGCTCGATCAGCCGGTCGAAGTCCTCCGGCGTCGTGAACTGGTCGCCGTTCGGAATCGCCACCACGATGCCATGCTGGTCGGCGAGCTCGATCAGGCGGCCCGCGCCCAGCGCATCGGGAAACATGTTCTCGTCGCCGCCGACACCATGAATCGCGATCAGCAGCGGTGCCGCCGCCTTCCCCCGCGCGACCGCGACGGGCACATGGGTGCGGAGCGGGATGAGGCGCGACGCGGTTCGGAGCACGCGCCAGAGGGACCCGGATCGGTTGGCGTACGGGTCGGCACCGGACATGAGCTGCTGCAACTCGAGCTCGAGGGCTGGCGCGAGTGTCACCGGATTGGTCCGCCATTGCGTCGTGTTCGCCTGCGATGGGCGGGTGGTCAGGAGGCGCACCCGCGCCTTGAACGACGCGATCGCATCGAACAGTTCCGGCGGCACGATCGTGTCGAGCGGCGTCGCGCGGCGCGCGAGCTCTTCGCGCTTGCTGTCGAGATCATCGTCCGTCACGAACCACTCGCTCGACGGCATGACGGTGGCGGCCGGTGCGGGCGGCTCAGCCTCTCCCGTGCGTGCGACGGAGACCACCACGCGATAGCGCCCCTTGGGTGGGTTCGCGGCGGCGGTGGGGAGCGGAACATCGATGGGAGCGCCGAGTGGCGCGTCGGACGGCACGCGCACCGTGGCAGAGGCCAGCACGCGGCCTGCGTCGCTCAGCACCCGCACGCCGAACAGCGTGCCCGTGCTCGCGGCGGAGTCCGCGGTTCGGTAGAGCGGCACCAGGCGGAGCGTGACCGGGCCACCCAAGGTCCGTCGGTAGACGTGGGGCTCCACCGTGGCGCGCACCGTGAATGGGGTGCTGGTCCCAGGCACGACGGTGGCGTCCAGCAGCCCCGCGGTGATCGCGTGGATCCCGCGGACCGACTCGGCATTGCGGCCGGCGAAGAAGGCGAGCGTCGATTGATCGAACTGCTGACTGATGGGGCCCACGCGGTCGGCCGCGGGTGGCCGCTCGGTCCAGGCCCGATCGAACACGAGATACGCCAACGCCAGATCGGCGCGCGTCACGGTGGCTTGTGGTGAGGCGCTCGAGGCGGCGGGGAGTTGCGCGCCCGCCGGCACGCTCAGCGCGAGCAGCAGCAGGGCCGTGGTGGTCAACATGCGAGGGCGAAGCGTCATGCGTGCGAAGCTACGTGGTCTCGCGGCACGCAGCCACGGCACCGCCCGGCGAGGCGGCGGGTAACCTCCCCCCCGCGAGCTGTCGCGCTCAGCTGGGCGGCAGCGCCGCGACCTTGCCGATGAACAGGATGGCGCCGGAGAGCCGCTCGCGAATCGCAAAGACGAACGCCCGGTCGACCGCGAGCGAGGTGGGCGGCGCGGATGTCACGCCCACGCCGACGCTGGTCACGGCCGCCGCTTCGGTGCCTTGCTCGTCCACCCTGATCCAGCTCTTCTGTCGGACCTTGGTGATGGCGAGCGGCAACGGGGCGATGCCTGAGAAGTCGGCACGATCAGAGAAGGCGATTCCCATGCCCAACTGCGCGAGCGCTGTGTTGAGCACGCCATCGTCGGCCAACTCGAACCGCGGGATCAGGACATCACCGCGCCCACTGTTCGTGAGGGCGGTGGCCGCGGCCCATGACGCGGGCGACATCGACGCGGCCAGCTGATCAACCGTCGTCCCGGGGTCCGGCAGCAGGAAGAGCATGCCATAGGCGCCATTCCCGTACGCCAACTCGCCGCCGTGGAAGTTCGCGCCGCCGAAGAGCCGGACCTCGCCCGTGCGCGACATCATGCGGGTCCGCACCGAGTCGCCGCCGGCGTTGCGAAACCACGACGACACGGTACGCGCCGGGTCGAACTTCTCGCGCCAACTCCCCTTGAACCAGAGCGCATTGATCAGGAACATCACTTCGCCCGGATCGATCCGGTCGATGATCGACGTGATCCGCTGCTGCGTCGCGTCCCGGACCCACGCGTTGATGGTCGGTGGCGCCGACGCGCTCGCGAAATCGAGATTCTGGACGCGGGCGCCGAAGTAGCGCTGGTTGGTGCTGACGAACGGCGCGAGCACCGGAAGGTGTTGGTCGATCCAGATGGAGTTGGCGCTCGTCAACGCCACCTGCGGGTCGAGCGACGGCAGCAGCGTGGCGAGCCCCCGGTACGCCTCGTTGATCTCCTCCTCAGAGCGGGTGCCCCACCCGAGCACGGCCCGCATCGAGTCGCGCGTGACGCCGGCCGCGCCGTTGAGCGCCATCCCGAGTGCGAACGACGCGCTCAATGGGGAGACCATCACGTTCTCCCCGGGTCGTGCCTGGCTCAGCGACCTGAACAGACCGAGCCCGAACGTGGTGCTACCCGCGAGCGCGTCCTGTTCTGCCGCGGTGAGCGCGCGCGGCAACTGGGTCAGCGGCGCCGGCGGTCCGACGGGCGCATTGGGGTCCGAGCAGGCGGCGAGCAATGCGATCAGCACCAGCAGCGGGCGCATGCGAGTTGGCTCCATCCACGGGGAAGACGTCACGGCGCGGTAACCTGCTGTACCTCCCGAGCGGCTGGCGCGTCACCAGACAGCCACTCACCTTGCAGAACATGACCCTCGCGACCGATCCCCTGCGCGCGCTTGAAGCCCATGACCGCGGCAGGGACGCCACGCTGCTGGCGCGCAAGCACGACCGGATGCGCGCGTCGCCGTTTGCCTTCCTGCGCGGCAGTTGCCGGTTGTTCTACGAGCAGCTGCCGCCCGGCGGCGGCCGCGAGCCGCTGGTGTGGGGGTGCGGCGATCTCCATCTCGAGAACTTTGGGAGCTACAAGGGCGACAATCGGCTGTCGTACTTCGATCTCAACGATTTCGACGATGCGGCCCGTTTCCCGGCGACCGCCGAGCTGGTGCGCATGGTCGCGAGCATCCTCCTCGCCGCCGACGACATTGGACTGACGGCCAAGGATGGCGTCGGCCTCGCGCGTGACTTCCTCGAGGCGCATCGCCAGGCGCTGGTACTGGGACACGCCCGCTGGATCGAGCGTGACACCTCCACCGGCATCGTGCGCGCCCTGCTCGATCAGGCACGGCTGCGCACCCGCAAGGCGCTCCTGGCCAAGCGCACGACGGGGCGTGGGGCACAGCGCCGAATCCTGCTCGACGGCGAGCGCCAGATCGGGCTCGAGCCCACCGTCCGCAAGCGCGTCATGCGCGCGCTCGCCGACCACTTTGCCGTGCATGCCGAATGGGGTGGGCTCCGGGTCCTCGACGCGGCGCACCGCATCGCGGGCGTCGGATCGCTGGGGGTGGCGCGCTACGTCGCCCTCGTGCGCCCACGCACCACGCAGAAGACGCTGTTGCTCGACCTCAAGGAAGTCGAGCCGTCGGATGCGGCAGTCAAAGGGGAACGACGCCCGCGCTTCACCTCCGAAGTCGAGCGCGTCATCACGCTGCAGGCCCGGTTGCAGGCCGTGCCGCCCGCGTTGCTGCGCGGGCTCACCATCGGCGACACGGGCTTCGTGATGCGCGAACTCCAGCCCAGCGCCGACCGGGTGGAACTCGCCGCGTGGCGCGACCAACCCGCGGCGCTCGCCGCGCTGATGGGCACGCTGGGACAGGTGGTGGCGTGGGCGCGGCTGCGCGGCAGCGGCCGCGGCGGCGCCGACATCGCGGATTACCTCACCGCGTGGGCCAGCGGTCCGGGGTGGGTCAGCGAAACGCTGGCGCGCGGGAAGCAGGCGGCCGCGCAGACGCGCGAGCAGTGGAAAGCGTTCGACAAGGCGCTCGCGTCGCGCTGATTCCGCGCACGGTGCCGTTCAGGCCACCGGGACCGTCGCGCCACCCTCGGCCGGCAGTACCGCCCCCACCCAGGCGTCGAAGCCGCCCACCAGGTTGCGAAGGTTGGTCCATCCGTTGGCTTCGAGCACGCTCACTGCCACCGTCGAGCGCGAACCGCTGCGACAGTGAACGATGACGGGCCGATCGCGTGGCACCTCGGCCAGGCGCGCCGTCAACTCGGGGAGCGGCAGCAGCATCGCGCCCGCGATGTGACCCTCGGCCCACTCGGACGCCTTGCGCACGTCGACGAGCAACGCCGCGCCCGCAGCAACCTCGCGCGCGGCATCGGCCGGTTGCACCGACTTGAGCGGGGCGAGCGGTCGGCCCCCCTTCACCCACGCCTCGAGCGCATCGGCGCCGAACGCGCCCACCACGTGATCATATCCGATGCAGGCCAGATCATGGGCGGCATCGGCCACCACCGCGCTGCGCGCGTCGTCGGCGATCAGGTACACCGCCGCACCGAACGGCACCACGGAGCCGACGTACGTGGAGAAGCTCTTGCTGAAGGGGATGCCCAGGCTCCCCGGCACGTGATGCGCCGCGAAGGCCGCACCGCGTCGCAGGTCGACCACGGCCGCCCCACTGGCAATCGCCTCGGACAGCGCGAATGGCGGCAGCACGGCGGGCACGGGCATGGCGTCCAGCGGAGGCGGGCCGTCACGGTTGAGGCGCTTCATGTCCGCGAAGTAGGCGGGCGGCTCGGGTTGCCCTGCAAGCACATCGGCGACGAACGCCTCCTCGCTTGCCGCGGTCAACCCCCAGTTCACCATGCGCTCGTAGCCGAGCGTGGTGCTTGGGACGGCGCCAAGCGCCTTGCCGCAGGCCGATCCCGCGCCGTGCCCGGGCCAGAGCTGCAGATAGTCGGGCAGTTGCTTGATGCGCTGCAACGACGCGTAGAGGACGCGGGCGCCCGCTTCCATCGTGCCGGCGATGTGCGCGGCACGCTCGAGCAGGTCGGGACGACCCACGTCGCCCACGAACACGAAGTCTCCCGTGAAGATCCCGATCGGGCGATCGGACGCAGGCAGGTCGGTGAGCAGGAAGCTCACGTGCTCGGGGGTGTGCCCGGGGGTGTGCAACACCTCGAACTTGAGGTTGCCCACCGTGAAGTGGTCGCCATCCTTGATGAGCGTGACATTCGCCTCGTCGCGAAAGGCATAACGCCAGCCGTCGCCCCCTTCGTCTGAAAGGAGCAGTCGAGCCCCCGCGCGGCGCGCGAGATCACGAGCGCCACTCAGGAAGTCGGCGTGGATATGCGTTTCGGTGACGTGCGTGATGCGCATGCCCTCCGCGCTCGCCGCCGCGAGGACGGCCGTCGTGTCGCGGCTCGGATCGATGACGCAGGCGGTGCCGGTCGCCTGACAGCCGACCAACCAGGCGGCCTGGGCAAGGGATTCGTCGAAGAGGCGCTTGATGAGCATGGAAGGATTCTCGCGTCAGTGACCGGTGAATACGCCGCGGTTCTGGAACAGAATGAGGCCGGAGACGGCCAGAAGGAAGAAGGCAAACCCCCGCTTGAGTCGCCCGATCGGCACGCGAACCGCGAGCCTTGCGCCCACGAGGATGCCGACGATGGAGATTGCCGTGAAGGCGATGATGGCGATCCAATCGAAGGTGACATGGCCCAGGTAGCCCGCGAACCCCGACACCGCGTTCATCGTGATGATCGCGAGCGAGGTGCCGATGGCCGCCCGCATGGGAACACCGCCGAGCACCACGAGCGCGGGCACGATCAGGAAGCCGCCGCCGACGCCCACAACCCCCGTGACCACCCCCACCCCGACGCCTGCCAGCGCCACGAGCGGCAGCGACCGCTGCCCGGTCGAGTCCGCTGCCGCGCCTTGGGCGGCGCTTCGCAGCATGGAGACCGCCGCGAGCGTCATCGCCGAGCCGAGCAACAGGAGCTGCACGCGGCCGTCGAGCAGGGAGGAGAGGCGGGCACCGACGAACGAACCGAGCATTGCGACCGCACCGAAGGCAAGCGCGATGCGCCACTGCACGTTGCCCGCGCGCCAATGACCGATGGCGCCGACGAGGCTCGCGCACCCCACGATGGGCAGCGACATGGCGATGGCTTGCTTGGCGGGATAGCCGAGCAGGTAGACGAAGACCGGGACGGTGAGCACGGAGCCGCCTCCGCCGATGAGCCCCAGAATCAGGCCCGTCACCATCGCCGCCAGGGCAGCCAACGCGAGCGTGGACGTCGCCATGCACTCAACGTAACATCCGGCGTGCCAAGCCCCCTCACTTCGACCATCGCCCTCGCGCTCGCCTTCGCTGGCCGCGCCCTCGTGGCACAAGAGGCGCCCCCCCTCGGCGCGCAGAACCCACCCAGCGTCGCGTGGGACGTGCTCTCGAGTCCGAGGTTCGACATTCTGCACCCGCGCGAGTTGGCGGCGGAGGCGCAGCGCACGGCCCGGCTGCTCGAGGGGATCGCGCCGGCCGTCCAGCGCTCGCTGGGCGTCGTGCCGCCGCGCCTCTCGCTGGTGCTGCAGAACCAGGGCGTGATCAACAACGGCTTTGTGGCCCTCGCACCGCGCCGCTCCGAATGGTTCGCGACTGCGCCGCAGGTGGCGGCGTTCGCCGGTCCGGTGGACTGGTTCACGATGCTCGCCACGCATGAGTACCGTCACGTGGCGCAGTTCTCGAAGATGCGACGCGGCTTCGTCGGCTTCATGGGCAACGTGTTTGGCGAGACCGGCTGGCTCTTCGCGGCCAACGTGGCGCTGCCCCCCTGGGTGTGGGAAGGCGATGCGGTTGGCATCGAGACGGCGCTGACCGCCGGTGGTCGCGGGCGGATTCCGGCGTTCAACGTTGAGCAGCGCGCGCTCGCGCTCGAGAAGCCCCGGCCGGACTACTGGACCGCGTACTGGCGCTCGTATGGCCGTTTCGTGCCCGACCATTACCAGCTGGGCTACGCCATCACCTCGTGGTTGACGCTCACGCAGGGGCCCGCGGCGTGGGACTCGATCCTCGGTCGTGCGGCCGACCGCGCGTGGCAGCCGTGGGGCTTCGGCCGCGCCATGCGCGAGGTGGCCGGGCAGGGCGCAGCGGAGACGTATGCACTCGCGCTGGACTCGCTGACGCGGGCGTGGAAGGCGCAGGTTGCCGGCCTCGCGTTCACGCCGGTCGCACCGACGCACGCCCTCGATACCGCCAACTTCAGCTGGACCGAGTATCCGCAGTTCACGAGCGACGGCCACCTGATCGCGTTCCGTCGTGGCATCGACATCCTGTACGGCTTCGTGCGACTGACGCCGGGCGACACCGCGACGATGGGGGAGACGCTGTTCACGCCGGCGCCGTATCAGTTTGGCGTGCCGCACTCTGTCGGCGGTGATCGACTGGCGCATGCCGAGACGGTGTTCGACGTGCGATGGGGCCAGCGACAGTGGTCGACGG
Source organism: Gemmatimonadota bacterium (assembly GCA_031372565.1). GTDB lineage: Bacteria > Gemmatimonadota > Gemmatimonadetes > Gemmatimonadales > Gemmatimonadaceae > JACPPC01. Next base: position 9,230 of record JANMLN010000187.1, read on the forward strand.
TTCGCGTCCGGGAGCTGTCCACGGGACGCGACTGGACGTTGGGCGATCGCCGCCGCTGGTTTGCGCCCGCGCTCTCCCCCGATGGACAGCGGGTCGCGGTGGTCGAGCAAGGGACCGACGGTGTGGTGACGCTGCTCGTGGTCGACGCCACCACGGGCGCGGAGCAGCTGCGACTGCCCAACCCGGACAATGACCAACTGCAGGTGCCTCGATGGGCGCCGGACGGCCAGCACCTCGTCTACGCCCGCGTGACTCGTACAAAGGGGCGTTCGCTCGTGTGGGCGGATCTCGGCACACGCACGGAGCGCGTCATCGTCGGGCCCACGCAAGTGGCCGTGTACGGACAAGTGACCGATGGACGCGTGCTGTACTACGTGTCGCCGCACACGGGCATCGACAACATCTTCGCCACGCATCTCGGCGACGGCCGCACCTGGCAAGTCACGCAACGGCCCGTGTCGGCCAGCGCACCGGCGCTGTCGCCGGATGGACACACGCTCGCGTTCCAGGAGATGACGGGCGACGGTGAGCGTGTCGTGACGATGGCGGTCGATACGACGCAGTGGATCGCGCTCGACCGCGCCATCGTGCGGCCGCTGGGGTGGGCCGAGGGGCTCGCCGCGCGCCTCGGTCCCGCACCGGCGCCGGATACGGGCGCGGCGGTGCCCTACAGCGTCACGCCGTACCGTGCGTGGCAGCACGCCCTCAACTTCTATGGTGTCACACTCAGCGCGAGTCCGATCAGTCCCGTTGCGAGTGCGGCCGTGTCGTCGCGCGACCTGCTCGGGACCACGGCACTGTCGGTGGGCGGCCGCGTCAACACGAACGAGGGCACGTACGCGCTGGGGGTGAGCGGCACGTACGCCGGCTGGTGGCCGGTGGTGGATGCGTCGTTGTTTCGCGAGACGCGCCAGAGCACCTACCTCCGCCGCATCGACTCCATCCGCGTGCGCGAGTTCTCGTACAACTGGTCAGAGGTCAACGCGTCGCTCGGGTTCACGCTGCCGTTCAACCTGACGCGCGGCCTCTTCTCCACGTACCTGAACCTCGGGGGCGTGCTCACGGCGCGGCGTACGACCGATCAGCCCGTGAACTTCCGCATCGCGTCGGGCGAGCGGTTGTTGTCGAACGGGACCTTCCTGCCGGTCACCTGGTTTGCGAGCGCGGGTCGCGGCTACCAGACCTATCGCGACCTGCAGCCGGTGTGGGGACAGTATGCGGTGCTGCTGTACCAGCACACACCGCTCACGAAGAGTGTCAACAGCGGCGCGTTGCTCTCCGGGCGCAGTTACCTCTACTTCCCGGGCTTCGTGCGCCACCATGGCATCCTCGTCGAGGGCGGCTACGAGCGGCAGTGGGCAGGCAACTACTTCTTCTCGTCGCAGATGGTGTTCCCGCGCGGGTACAGCGCCGTGTCGTTCGACCGGTTCAAGAAGGTGGCGGTCACGTATTCGCTGCCGATCGACTACGTCGACAAACATTACCTCGGCGTGGTGCAGGTGCAGCGCATCCGGAGCAACGTCTTTCATGACTACGGCGTCGGCGAGTTGTTGCCCTCGGTCGCAGCGCCGACCATCCGGCCGACATCGTTCACGTATACGTCGAGCGGCATCGAGTTGATCGCGGACACGTACTTCTGGCAGTTCCCGGCTCCCGTCGGCATCGGCTTCCGCACGGTGTACACGCACGAGGAGAAGCGACTGCGCACCAATCTCGTGTTGCAGGTGAGCTTCTGATGTCGGTGGGAGGGGCGCGCGCCGCGGCCGATACACCGCTGTGGACGCCGACGCGCGAACAGATCGAGCAGGCGCAGGTCACGGCGTTCGCACGGGCGGTGCTCGCGGACCCAGCAAACGACGCTCCGATGGAGGTGGCGCACGATCACGCCGCGCTCTGGCGCTGGTCGGTCGCGCATCCGGAGCGCTTCTGGCCGGCGGTGTGGCGCTTCGCTGGGGTCGTGGCCGATGCGCGCGAGGGCGGCTCCGCGTGGGACGCGGTGGTGCGCGGACTCGAGCGGATGGCGCCACCGGACGCATCACTGGGACCGCGCTGGTTCACGGGAGCGCGCCTCAATTTTGCCGAGAACCTGCTTCGGCATCGCGGGTCGGCGCCGGCGATCGTGAGCTGGGATGAGCGTGGACGGCGCGCGTCACTCACGCGCGACGACGTGGCCCGTGGGGCCGCGCGCATGGCGGCCGCCCTTCGTGCCATGGGGGTCGGGCCGGGCGATCGCGTCGTCGGCTTCCTGCCGAACATTCCCGAGGCGATCATCGCGATGCTCGGCGCGGCGTCGGTTGGCGCGGTGTGGAGTTCGTGCTCGCCCGACTTCGGCGCCAAGGGGGTGCTCGACCGGTTCGGGCAGATCGCCCCCAAGGTGCTCATCGTCGCGGATGGCTACCGCTACGCCGGCAAGCGCATCGACTGCGGGCCGCGCGTGCGCGAGATCGTCGCGGCATTGCCTGCGCTTGAGCGCGTGGTGGTGGTGCCGTGGCTCGATGGTGCGGGGCGCGAGGGCGCTCATGCAGGAGAGCAGCCGCTCGATGACATCCCGCACGCCGTGTCGTGGGACCGGTTCGTGCGCACCAACGAGCCGGCGCCGCCCGAGCAGTTCATGCGCCTGCCGTTCGATCATCCGTTGTACATCATGTATTCGAGCGGCACGACCGGCCTGCCCAAGTGCATGGTGCATGGCGCGGGCGGCACGCTGCTGCAGCATCTCAAGGAGCACCAACTGCACGGTGATCTGCGAGAAGGGGATCGCATCTTCTACTTCACCACCTGCGGGTGGATGATGTGGAACTGGCTGGTGAGCGCGCTCGCGGTCGGCGCGACCGTGGTGCTGTACGACGGGGCCCCGCTTGCGCCGGACCCGGCGCATCTCTGGCGCATGGCAGAGGCCGAGCGCGTGACCGTGTTCGGAACGAGCGCCAAGTATCTGGCACTGCTCGAGAAAGAGGGAGTGGCGCCGCGCGCCCGATTCGATCTCTCGGCGCTCGAGGTGATCCTGAGTACCGGCAGCCCGCTCGCCGCGCATTCGTACGACTTCGTGTACCGCGACATCAGGGCCGGGGTGCGCTTGTCGTCGATTTCGGGCGGCACCGATCTGCTCTCGTGCTTCGCGCTCGGAAGCCCGGTGCTGCCGGTCTGGCGCGGTGAGCTGCAGACGCGCGGACTCGGCATGGCGGTCGATGTCTGGCGCGACGACGGCACGCAGGCGGCGGTGGGAGAGCTCGGCGAACTGGTGTGTACGAGGCCGTTTCCCAGCATGCCGGTCGCCTTCTGGGATGACGCGGATGGGGGCAAGTATCGCGCAGCGTATTTCGCGACTTTCCGGAATACCTGGCGACACGGCGACTGGGCGGCCCTCACGGCACATGATGGTCTCGTGATCCACGGCCGGAGCGACGCGACGCTCAACCCGGGTGGCGTGCGGATCGGGACGGCCGAGATCTACCGGCAGGTGGAGCAGCTGGACGAGGTCGTGGAGTCGCTCGTGGTGGGGCAGGAGGTCGTGAATGGCCCTGATATGGATACACGCGTCGTGCTGTTCGTGCGTCTGCGTGCCGAGGCGGTGCTGGACGACGCGCTGCGCGCCCGCATCCGGGAGCAGATCCGCGCGCACACGAGCCCGCACCATGTTCCGCGCGTGATCGTGGCGGTCGCGGATATCCCGCGCACGTTATCGGGCAAGATCACGGAGCTCGCGGTGCGCGAGGTGATCCACGGGCGGGTGGTGAAGAACGTGGATGCGCTGGCGAATCCGGCGGCGCTGGAGCTGTTCCGTGATCTGCCCGAACTGTCGGCGTGAGGGCAGCGAAGGATCTGCTTTTCGCGGGCTTCCTCCCCCGAGCTGTCGTCCTGAGCGCAGCGAAGGACCTGCTTTTCTCGGGCTTCCTTCGTCGAGCTAGGGTCGGGAGGCACAAGCAGGTCCTTCGCTTCGCTCAGGACGACATATATTGCGGGATGGCTCCTCGCGCGCCCTCCCGGATCGCACCCAACGGCGTCATTGGCGTCGAGTGGTCGCGCTGGTGGACCTCGGCGCGCACGGGCGCGCGCGGCGACTGACGGAATCCCCCGGTCCGGGTGGCGCCTGCCGCCGCCCAGACCGGTGTTGCGTTGTGCCGGTCGAGGCCCGCTCCGGGCGCCCGGTTCCACACCGACCGACAGGGCCCGATCGCGCGGCCCACCGAGGGTTCCTCCATGGCTACCAGCAGCGCTCCCGTCGCCTCGCAGACGCATGACACCTTCCCGATCAACGGGACGGATTACATCGAGTTCTACGTCGGCAACGCCAAGCAGGCGTCGCTCTTCTACCAGACAGCGTTCGGCTACGAGCTCGTCGCCTACCGCGGCCCCGAGACCGGTGTCCGCGACCGGGTGAGCTACCTGCTCCAGCAGGACAAGATCCGCCTCCTGCTCACGTCGCCATTGGGACCCGAGGGACCGATTGCCGCGCATGTGAACCGGCACGGCGACGGCGTACGCGACCTCGCCTTCTGGGTGGATGATTGCCGCGACGCGTGGGCCAAGGCCGTCGAGCGCGGCGCCACGTCGGTGCAGGAGCCGACCGTCCTGTCCGACGCCGACGGCGAGATCGTGACGGCCGCGATTGCCACGTATGGCGAGACGATCCATTCGCTGGTGGAGCGCAAGAACTACCGCGGCCTGTTCATGCCGGGCTTCCGAGCCGCCTCGTCGCCGGTGCCGGTGCGGCCGGTCGGCCTCAAGTACGTGGACCACTGCGTCGGCAATGTCGAGCTTGGCAAGATGAACGAGTGGGTCGCCTTCTACGAGCGCGTCCTCGGCTTCTTCAACCTGCTCACGTTCGACGACAAGGACATCAGCACGGAGTACTCGTCGCTCATGTCCAAGGTCATGAGCAATGGCAACGGACGCATCAAGTTCCCGATCAACGAGCCCGCCTCGGGCAAGAAGAAGTCGCAGATCGAGGAGTATCTCGACTTCTATCGCGGGCCTGGCGTGCAGCACATCGCGATCGCCACCGACGACATCATCACGACCGTGAGCGAACTCAAGGCGCGCGGCGTGGCGTTCCTGAATACGCCCAGTTCGTACTACGAGGAGCTGCAGGCACGGGTCGGCGTGATCGACGAGCCGCTCGAGGTGTTGGCGCAGCTCGGCATCCTCGTGGATCGGGATGACGAGGGCTACCTGCTCCAGATCTTCACCAAGCCGGTGCAGGACCGCCCCACGCTCTTCTACGAGATCATCCAGCGGAAGGGTGCCAAGGGGTTCGGGAAGGGGAACTTCAAGGCGCTCTTCGAGAGCATCGAACGCGAGCAGGATCTGCGGGGGAATCTCTAGACCATGCCGTTCTATCACACGCTGGGCGCCATGCCGCGCAAGCGGCACACGATCTTTCGTCGGCCCGATGGCGGCCTGTACGCCGAAGAACTCATGGGACACGAGGGGTTTGTCGGGACGTCGAGTCTGTTGTACCACACGCATCCGCCGACCACGGTCAAGACGGCGCGGCGGGTGCGCGAGGACCGCTGGGAGGCCGACGAGAGCACCTCGCTCCGGCATCGCCACTTCCTGACGAGCCGAGCCCGGACGCGCGGCTCGGCCACGATGGATCGCACCCCGCTGCTGTTCAACGCCGACATCAAGATGGCGTACGTGGAGCCCGATGCGACGGACGCGCACTTCTATCGCAACTCGCAGGCCGATGAGGTGGTGTACGTGGTGGAGGGGCACGGCACGCTGGCGTCGGTGTTCGGCGACCTGCCGTACCAGCCGGGCGACTATGTGGTGATCCACCGGAACATCACGCACCAGTGGCAGCTCGACACCGCAGCGGGACCCACGAAGCTCCTCGTGATGGAGAGCGCGGGCCACGTCCGGTTCCCGACGCGCTATCGGAACGAGTTCGGCCAGCTCCTCGAAGGGGCGCCGTTCTCCGAGCGCGACATTCGCGTGCCGCGCGCGCTGGCACCGCGCGACGAGATGGGCGACTTCCCGATCTTCGTGAAGCAGTACGACGCGATCAACGAGTTGGTGCTCGACCACCATCCGTTCGACGTGGTCGGCTGGGACGGCTATTTCTACCCGTGGGCGTTCAACATCCACGACTTCGAGCCGATCGTCGGGCGCATCCACCAACCGCCGCCGGTGCACCAGACGTTCCAGGGCGACGGATTCGTGATCTGCTCGTTCTGCCCGCGCCCCTTCGATTTCGACCCGAACGCGATCCCCGCGCCGTACAACCACAGCAACGTGGATTCGGACGAGGTGCTGTTCTACGCCTCGAGTGAGTTCATGAGCCGGAAGGGGATCGAGTACGGGTCGATCACGCTGCATCCGGACGGGCTGCCGCACGGACCGCATCCGGGACGGACCGAGGCGTCGATCGGTGCCAAGGCGACCAACGAGCTGGCGGTGATGATGGACTCGTTCCGTCCGCTCAAGGTGGCGAAGGCGGCCATGTCAATCGAGGACCCGGCGTACCACCAGAGCTGGCTGGACGCGACGCACGCGGCGTTCAGTCCGCCGACGTCGTAGGGGAGCAGCAGGTCCGTCGCTTCGCTCAGGGGGTTACGGCTTGTCTTGCTCGCCGCGGCGGACGTTGCGCACGCGCGTCCACATCAGCACCACGCCGCATGACCCGGTCAGCTGCTTCTTGAACTGACTGGGCACCGTGGCGGGGCCGTTGTAGATCTCGATCGCCTCGAGATCCACCGGTCGCGTGGATCGGTGGATCGCTTCCTGGTCGGTCGGAATCCCGTCGAGATACATGTCCATGAGGCAGACGCTGTTCTCCAGCGAACGCCCGCCGCGCTGCGACGTGATCAGGTACCACCCATTGGGGCCCGGTTCGACCCCGACCCCCGCGATGCCGCGCAGCAACTCACCCACACTTGGCGAGTTGCGGTCGTTGATCTGCACCTGGGTCAGGAAGGTGCCGATCCCCGCCTTCCGCCGCTCCTCGAACCCCTGCAGCCACTCGTAGCCGCGCGTGTTCGTGCCGCGCACGCGCACCCCCGTGAGGACCGGTGTGACGCGGGGCGTGCGAATCGTGATCTGGTACTCCTCGGGGAGGGCGAGCTCCATGTTGCCCGTCTCGCCCCCCATGAAGCCGACCTTGCGCACCCGGATGGAGAAGGTGCCCACCTTGGGCGCGCGCACGAGAAAGTTGCCGCCGGAGTCGGTCTTGGTGGTGGCGACCGCGGTGATCGAGTCGCTGAAGAGGATCACCGTCGCCTCGGGGACCGGGCGGTTACCGGTGATCTCGACGACCTTGCCGCGCACCGACTGCGCGGCGAGCGACGTGCCGCTCGACAGGACCAGGCCGATCAGCAGCGAGAGCCGGGGGTGCGCACGCATCAGCATGGCGCCCATACCCCACACCAGTGCGAAAAGTTCGTCTCGAAGCATCGTCAAATCTGGTAGATCGCGCACGCAACGCCAGCGGGGCGGTGCAGCTCGGGCTACTTCGCCTTGAACCGCGCGATGGCCTGCCGCGTGAACTGCGACAGCACGAGGCGACCGCTCATGGCGGCGCGCTCGGGGAGGAGGGTCGGCCAGTGCTCCGTGCCTGCCCAGAACGTCCGCTTGAGGAGCGTCATCGCCTCCGGGTTCGCCTGCAAGAGTTTCTTGAGCGTGACGCCCAACAGCGCGTCGAACTCCGCCGGCGTGTCTGCAACCTTGGCGTAAAGCCCGTGTTGCGCAGCCCACGACGCCGAGAAGAAGTCGGCATCGACCGTCAGTGTCTGGAAGGCGCCGACGCCCATCTTGCGTTCGACCGCAGGGCCGACGACGAACGGGCCGATGCCGACGGCGAGTTCGGAGAGCTTGATGCTCGCACTGGCCATGGCGATCGCGTACTCGGAGGCGGCGCAGATGCCGACCCCTCCGCCCGCGACCTTGCCGTGCACGCGCGTCACGATGAACTGTGGCGCGTCCCGCATGGCGAGGATCACGCGCGCGAACCCCATGAAAAACTCGGTGCCCTGCGCCTCGTCCTCGATCGCCACGAGCTCGTCGAAACTCGCGCCCGCGCAGAACGACCCCGTCCCCTCGCTCTGCAGCAGGATGACGCGCGCATCGCGCGACCGTCCGACCTCGGCAATCGTGAGGGCAAGCTGCCGGAGCAGCGCGCTGGGCAGGGAATTGCCCTTGGGGTGGGAGAAACTCACCGTCGCGATGCCATCGGCGATGGTGGCGGTCACAGTGCCCGGTTCGGGCAGGATCGAGGGAGCCGTCATGACAGGGAGGATACCGACTGCGGGCCGTTGTGGCGAGCGGTGAAGTCCCGGTAGATTCCCTCAAGCCCAGCAACACCCGGGTGGGCAGGCCCCTGACGCTCCGCAACCGATGACACCGACCGTCCAGGCACACCCCGAGGACGCGGCCCAGGTGGCCGCCTTCGAGGCGCGCATCGCCGCTGGCGAGCATATCGAGCCGAAAGACTGGATGCCGGAGCGCTACCGCCGGCAGCTCATTCGCATGATGTCCCAGCACGCGCATTCCGAGTGCGTCGGCATGTTGCCCGAAGGGAACTGGATCACGCGAGCCCCCTCGTTGCGCCGAAAGATGACGCTCATCGCCAAGGTGCAGGACGAAGCGGGCCATGGGCATTACATCTACTGCGCCACCGAGACGCTGGGCGTGAGTCGTGACGAACTCCTCGACGATCTCCACGCGGGCAAGGCCAAGTACTCGTCGATCTTCAACTACCCCACGCTCACCTGGGCCGACATCGGCGTGATCGGCTGGTTCGTCGACGGGGCCGCGATCGTGAACCAGACGGTGCTGGCCAAGGCGAGCTATGGCCCCTACGCGCGGTCGATGATCCGGATCTGCAAGGAAGAGAACTTCCACAAGCGCCAGGGCTACGAGATCTGTGCGGTGCTGGCGCAGGGGACGGACGCGCAGCGGGCGATGCTGCAGGACGCGGTGAACCGTTGGTGGTGGCCGTCGCTCATGATGTTCGGACCGCCGGATGGCGCGTCGTCGAACTCCGATGAGTTGCTGCGCTGGAAGGTCAAGCGCTACACGAACGACGAGCTGCGTCAGCGGTTCATCAACCTGACCGTTCCGCAGGCGCAGGCGATCAACGTGGCCCTGCCCGACGCCGCCCTGCACTACGACACGACGAGTGGCCATTGGCAGTCCGGGCCCATCGACTGGGACGAGTTCTGGCAGGTCGTGAAGGGGAACGGACCGCTCAACCGGGAGCGCGTGGCGGCGCGCAAGGCGGCGCACGACGACGGGGCGTGGGTGCGCGCGGCCGCCGAGGCGCATGCGGCCAAGCAGGCGGCGCGTCGCGCGGCCGTGGCGTAGGCGCGATGATCGCATGACGGATAACAACGCGACCGGCACCCAGTGGCCCCTGTGGGAAGTATTCACGCAGGAGGTGAGCGGTGCGCCGCATGAACACGCGGGCAGCGTCCATGCCGTCGACGGCGAGCAGGCGCTCCAGAACGCGCGCGACGTCTTCGGACGCCGCGGCAAGGTGATCTCGCTGTGGGTCGTGCCGAGCGATGCGATCGTGGCGTCGACGCCATCCGACGCGGGACCCTTCTTCGACCCCGGCAGCGAGAAGGCGTATCGGCATCCGCAGTTCTACAAGGCGCCCCGCGGCGTGCGGATCTACTAGGGTGGGCTACGGGTCGATCCCCGACGAGCCGGAGTTCGGTGCCGGCTCCGATGCCCCGGCGCAGGTCCGGCCGGTCTCGCTGGAGCAGAGCGTGCAGGTCGCGACGATCACCAGTGGCGTCGCCACCAACGCGCACGTCGAGTACCTGCTCCGGCTGGCGGACGATCGCCTCATCCTCGGCCACCGGTTGAGCGAATGGTGCGGCCATGCGCCGATTCTCGAGGAAGACATCGCGCTGGCCAACATCGCGCTCGACCTGATCGGTCAGGCGTCGCTGCTGCTCGAGCACGCTGGTGCCCTCGAGGGCGCGGGCCGCTCCAACGATGCGCTGGCCTTCCTTCGCGACGAGACCGCGTTCCGCAACGTGCAGCTGGTCGAGTTGCCCAACGGCGACTTCGCCGTCACGATCGCGCGGCTCTTCCTGTACAGCGCCTTGCAAGTGCCGTTGCTCGAGGCGCTCGAACGTTCGTCCGACGCGACGCTGGCCGGTATCGCGGCCAAGGCGCGCAAGGAGAGCACCTACCACCTGCGGCATGGCGCTGACTGGATGCTCAAGCTCGGCGACGGAACCGCGGAGTCGCATGAGCGCATGCAACGCGCGTTCAACGCGCTGTGGCCCTACGCGCAGGAACTGCTGTGGGGCGATGCTGTGGATGACGCCATGGCCGCCGAGTCGATCGCCACGGACGTGCGCACGCTTGCCGACGCCTGGCGTTCGAACGTCGATCGCGTCGTTGCGGCGGCCACGCTCACGATGCCGACGGACAGCTGGCGCCCCTCCGGTGGTCGCACGGGCCGGCACACCGAGCATCTCGGCCACCTGCTGGCCGTCATGCAAGTGCTGCCGCGCTCGCATCCGGGCGCCGCGTGGTAGCGAGCGCGCTCGCCCCGACCGCAGACACCCTCTGGGACGTGCTCGGCAGCGTGCTGGATCCCGAGGTGCCGGTGCTGAGCGTCGTTGATCTTGGCATCGTGCGCGACATCCGCGTCGATGCGTCGGGCACCGAGGTCACCATCACGCCTACCTACTCCGGCTGCCCCGCGATTCAGGTCATCGAGCGGGACATCGAGCAGGCATTGGTACGTGCGGGCGCCTACCTGCCGCGCGTGCGGACCGTCTTTGCGCCGGCATGGACCTCCGATTGGATCGGCCCGGCTGCGCGCGAGAAGCTGCGGGCCTACGGCATCGCGCCGCCAGGACCGCGCGTGGATGCGGCCGATCCGCTGGTGCAGATCCTCACGCGGGCTACGGCGCCCGACGTGGCATGCCCCTTCTGCGGTGCGCCGAGGACGGAGCTTCGCAGCGCGTTCGGACCGACGGCCTGCAAAAGCATCCGCTTCTGTTCGAGCTGCCACCAACCGTTCGAAGCGTTCAAGCCGATCTGAGCGCCGTGCATCTCTTTCGGTGGTGGGGTGAGGGGACACCGGCCGCGCGACGCGCGCTGACCGCGGCTGCGCTGGGATGGATGCTGGACGCCTTCGACGTGATGCTGTTTGCGCTGGTCTTGCCACAGGTCATGTCCGATCTGGGCATCTCCAAGACGCAGGCGGGGCTGCTCGGCTCCCTCGCCTTGCTCGCCGCAGCGGGTGGCGGCATCGCGTTCGGCGTCTTCTCCGACCGCTTCGGTCGAACGCGCGCGCTCATGGGCAGCGTGCTGATCTATTCGACCTTCACGGGGCTCACGGCGCTCACCACCAACATCTGGCAGTTCGCCGTCTGTCGCGTGCTGCTCGGCATCGGCATGGGCGGCGAATGGGCGAGCGGCGCCTCGCTCGTCTCCGAGCACTGGAGTGCGGAGCATCGCGGCAAGGCGCTCGGCCTCATGCAGAGCGCATGGGCCGTGGGGTACGGCTTGGCCGCCATTGTCGTCGGGTTGGTGCTGCCCATGGTCGGCTGGCGTGGGGTGTTTGCGATCGGCGTGTTGCCGGCCTTGCTCACGATCTGGATTCGCCGCGACGTCGAGGAGTCGGGCATGTGGCAGGCGAGCCATGCGGCGCGCGAATCATCCGATCCGATCGTGGCGCGCGCGCCAGCCGGGTTTGGCGCCATCGCCGAGCTCTTTCGTGGTCCCGTGGGCAAGATTACGATCGCGGTCACGTTCATGAACGCGTGCACGCTGTTCGGCTGGTGGGGACTCAACCAGTGGATTCCGGCGTATCTGTCGCTGCCGGTGGCGCAGGGCGGCGTGGGGCTCTCGCCGCGCGTCATGGCCGGGTTCGTCTTCGCCATGCAGGTGGGCATGTGGTTCGGCTACGTGACGTTCGGCTTCATCGGCGATACCGTCGGTCGGAAGCGCACGTACGTCACGTACTTGCTCGCGGCGAGCATCCTGCTGCCGCTGTATGGTTTCCTCCGCACACCGCTGGTGCTGCTGGCGCTCGGGCCCTTCGTCGCCTTCTTCGGTACGGGCTACTACTCGGGGTTTGGCGCCCTGACGGCGGAACTCTACCCGACCGCCGTGCGTGGGACGGCGCAGGGGTTCACGTACAATCTCGGGCGCGTGGCGAGTGCCGCAGCGCCGTGGGTTGTCGGATCGTTGGCCTCGAGCAACGGCTTCGCGGCGGCATTTGCCGTGACGGGGGCGGCGTTCCTCACCGCGGCGATCACCTGGCGCTGGATTCCGGAAACACGCGGACGCACGCTGGCCTGAACGGGCGCGCTACGGAGTGCGACCGCACCTCAGCGGACGCCACGGCGTGCTGTTCGCGCTGTCCAACCAGTCGGGCGGCAATGCGGTGCCGATCACCGGAATGGGTTGCCCCACCGCCCACCAGATCACGGCGACAGCGTCCGTCACATCCACGGTCCGATCACAGGTACCGTTCCATCCAGGACCATCCAGATCGGCCTGACCACCACCGACGCCGCTGTTGATCGGAAAGACGTTGCCGAGGACCTCGTCCAGCGAGCCGGGCGCCGGACTGGGTTGCAGCGAAACGGCCCAGAGAATGATCTGTACTGCATCGGTCAGCGATACGACACTGTCCTGGGTCACGTCACCGTACGGATACTCACCGGCCGCGATGAACACGCCCATCGCGCGCGGGCTGCGGGCTGCACCCGTCATGCGCCTCGGAACGGCGCGTTCGCCAGCGGGCGTTGCGCGGTAGAGCACGCCATCGGACCCGAAGCGCGCGCGTTCCTCCACGTCGAACGACACGAGCCGCGTGCCCACCGTCAGCGGGCGACGTGCGACCAGCCGCACCGTCACGGCGCCCGTGTCACCTCGTTCCGTGCGGAGCGCCGCGAGCTTGAGTTGCCCGGGCAACGTCCTCGTTGTGCGTGAGGCGACGAGCATGTCGCTCGGGTAGCTGAGCTTCGGAAGCAGGGTCAGACGCTCGGCGTCGAACCGGAGGGTGCCGACGATGCCCGAGAGCACGTCGGTATCCTGCCCCACGGTCAGGCGAACGTGCACCGTGTCGCCGATCGCCAGATCGCCCGAGGGCGCGACGTTGACGATGGCGCTGGCACGCGGCGCGTCGTCACCGGCGAGTGGCCGTGTCGCTTCGCACCCAGACGCGAACAACGCACAGCACAGCGCCATCGATCTGCGGCTGAGCGCGCCACGCCGTGCTGCCGGGAGAGTCGCATTCTGCATGCCGCATCATGCCGTCGTCGTGCTGCGGATAGATCCGCCTGCGGTCAACGCTCTGTCACGGTTTCACATCGCGGCCGCGCCGGTCACCCCCACGTGACGACCGTGTCACGTGCCGCGCGCGCGGGCGACGCAGCGGACGCGCTCAGCGAACTACGAGCAATCCGAGAATGATGCCGAGCCCGATCAGGCTCAGCGTTCTGCGCGTTGAAAGGAGGTGCTCGGGACTCGACATGCCGAACCATCGCGTCCGCACGTCCCGGCGCGTTGTCGAACGTGTCTGCATGTGGTCACGGCGCTCAACCCGGACGGTTCCGCCGCACCACCCATACGGTGCCCGACAGCTCTGGCTACTCGATGTCGCTGACCCCATCCGGCAGGAACAGCGGCTTCGCGAGCCCGCCCCGGTCATCGTAGAACCGGATGGAACCGCTAGGCGAGGCGGCCTTGGCCAGCAGGATGAGTTGCCCCGTGTGTCCCGCGAAGTGCTCCACCACGTGATAGATGGCCGAGAGCACGTTGGTGGTGCGCCCCTGAATCACGCGCGTCTCGTGCAGCGCCTGGGCGTCGAGCCGCTCGAGCACGGCCACCGCGTCAGCGCAGGCGGCGTCGAGTGTCGTCAGCAAGACCGCGAGCGGCGCGCCATCGCGCGCCGCGAACTCCGCATCGCGGTCGCGGTGGTCCGGTGCGCCGCCGACACCGCTCACGATCCATTGGCGCACGTTGCCTGCAAGATGGAGTACGAGGTTGCCGGCACTGTTGGAGTCGTCGTTCGCGCGATGCCAGAGCTGCTCGGCGGGCAGCTGGGTCAGGGCGAGGCGGATCTTTCCTGGATACTCGAGACCCAGGTAGTAGCGTGAGCGCTCGAGGAACCGGGTCGCGAGGTCGGGTGACATGGCGGGGAAGATGTGATGCGCGAATGCCTGCCGCGAGGGTCAGCGGCGTGTGGGTGCTGCGTTCGAGCGCAGCTACCGGTTCCTTCCGTGCCACCCGCTGGAGATGACCCTGATTGACATTAAAATGTCTGACAGTAACATTTTGATGTATGCGCACAACCATCCGCCTCGACGACGCCCTCCTGCGGGAGGCGAAGGCCCGAGCCGCGCGCGCCGGCCGGTCGCTCAACGACTTCATTGCCGATGCCGTGCGACTCGCGGTGCGTGCGTCTCCCCGCTCGGCGGCTGGGGCGCCCGAGCTTCCCGTCTTCAAGGGTGGGCGCGGGGTGCGCGTGGGCGTGAACCTCGACAGTAACGCCGCGCTGCTCGACCTCATGGAGTCCGGCGAGCGCGTCCGGTGATCGTACCCGACGTCAACGTGCTCGTCTACGCTGCGCGCGCCGACGCCGAGCGACACGCCGAGTACCGGGCGTGGGTCGTTGGTGCGCTGCGTGGCGCGGAGGCAGTTGGGCTCTCCGAGTTGGTGCTGTCCGGTGTGGTACGCGTGCTCACGCACCCACGGATCTTCGATCCGCCCATGCCGCTCAGCGCTGCGCTCGCGTACGTGGCGTCATTGCGGGCACAACCCCGTGCCGTGGCGCTGCGGCCCGGTGATCGGCACTGGGACCTGTTCGCCGAGTTGTGCCGCACGGGGGATGCGCGGGGCAACCTCGTGGCCGATGCGTATCACGCGGCACTCGCGATGGAGGCGGGCGCCGAGTTCGTGACGACGGATCGTGATTTCGCGCGGTTCCCTGGGCTGCGGTGGCGCACGCCGCTGGGTTGACGGTCCGCGACTCAACGCCCGCAGCAACCGGCGCCAACGGCGGCCCACCCACCCGAGCGCTCCGCCGGCGTAGACCGATACGATCTCGCCCGTCTCCACGAAGCAACACTTGACGGGAAAGGCACGCCATGTATTATACCAGACAGCTAATTAACCAAACAGTAAACATGCCAGATACCCTCAGTCAAACCTTCGCCGCCCTCGCCGACCCCACCCGGCGGGCCATGCTCGCTCGGCTGCGGCAGGGCGAGGCGACGGTCAGCGAATTGGCCGAGCCCTTTCTCCATCGCATGACGCTCCCCGGCGTCACCAAGCACCTCAAGGTGCTCGAGCGCGCGGGGCTCGTCACGAAGGGGCGCGAGGCGCAGTGGCGCCCATGCACGCTCAATGCCGCGCCGCTCACCGATGCCGCGCGCTGGATGGAGGCGTATCGGGTGCACATGGAAGCAAGCCTCGATCGCCTTGGCGAGTACCTGAAAACCATCTCCGACACAACCACGTCCCCCACACCCGCACCGACCGATGACTGCCGTGAATGACTCGAACGAGATCCGCATCGTGCGGCTCTACGACGCACCCGTTGCGCTCGTCTGGTCGGCCTGGACCGAGGAGCACCATGTGGGACAGTGGTGGGGCCCGCGCGGCTTCAGCATTACCACGAGGAGCAAGGACATCCGCGCCGGCGGCACGTGGGAGTACACCATGCACGGCCCCGATGGCAAGGACTGGCCCAACTTCACGCGCTACCACGAGGTCGTGCCGCGTGAGCGTCTCGTCTACGACCACGGCGCCACCTCGGCCGATGCCGCTCCGATGTTTCGCGTGACCGCCACCTTCCGCGAGGTCGATGGCAAGACCGAGCTCGACATGCGCATGACGCTCCCCACCGTCGAGGCGGCGCGCGAGACGCGCGGGTTCATCAAGGCGGCCGGCGGCAACGGCACCTGGGATCGTCTGGCCGAGTTCCTGGAGAAGCAGACGACGGCGCGTGACATCTTCGTCATCAATCGCACCTTCGAGGCGCCGCTCGCCACGGTGTGGAAGATGTGGAGCACCCCCGAACACGTGGCGCGCTGGACACCGCCCACCGGCTTCACGATGGAGTTCAAGCACGTGGACCTGCGTGCGGGCGGCGAAGGCTTCTACGCGATGGGTAACGGCCAGTTCACGATGTACGGCCGCGTGCAGTATCTGGAGCTCCGCGCCCCCGATCGACTGGTGTACGTGCAGAGCTTCGCCGACGAGCACGGCAACATCTCGCGGCATCCCGGCGCGCCCGTCTGGCCTGAGAAGATGCTCACGACGGTGACGCTTGCGGCCGAGGGGCCCGCGCTCACGCGCGTGACGCT
The DNA here is from genome assembly GCA_031372565.1 of Gemmatimonadota bacterium. Taxonomy (GTDB): domain Bacteria; phylum Gemmatimonadota; class Gemmatimonadetes; order Gemmatimonadales; family Gemmatimonadaceae; genus JACPPC01. Next base: position 25,516 of record JANMLN010000187.1, read on the forward strand.
TCGTTGGGAGCCATACGGCGCGGCCACGCCCGACGAGATCGCGGCGTTCGTCAAGGAACGCGGCGGCATGACGCAGGGGTGGACGGGGTCGCTCGACAAGCTCGAGGCGGTGTTGGCCGAGCTGCCGATGTCGTGAGGACGGCGCTCGACCGCAACGCTCTCAGAGCTGCCCCGTGGATCCCCATGCCGCGAGCCGCTCGCCGTAGCCCGGATCGTCGTAGCGCGTGAGCGCAAACGCTGCGGCATACGACGGCAGCGCAGTGCCCGTGATGTGCGCCGCGACGAGTTCACCCGCCGCGGGCGCGGCCATGAGACCGAACCCCGAGTGCGCGGCGTTCACGAATGCGCCGCGCACCGATAGCGGCCCCACGAGCGGACGATTCTCCTCGGTCTTGGTGTAGTAGCCACCGTCCACCGTCATGCGCGGGAGCCGGTCGAGATACGGCGCGAGCCCGGGTGCGAGCTTCACCATGCCGCGCATCACGTCTTCGGGATAGAGCGCGTCGTCGGGCAGCGGAAACTCGGGCGCCGTGTAACGATGTGCCGAGTGATAGTCCCACAGCATGAGCACCGTCTGACTCGGACCGTAGCCCTCCGGGCGCAGGTGGATGCCGCCGGGCATCGGCAGGGTGAGCGCGCGCGTGTGTGCATCGGCCGCGAGCGCGGTCTGCACGTCGGAGTCCCAGTCGAGCTGTTGCGCGTCGTCGAGAATGACGAGGCCCGTGTTGCGGTCCACGGCGCCGAGTGTGTCCTCGAAGGCGACCTTGAGATGCAACTCGGAGAAGAGTGGGAGCTGGACGCTCATCAGCAGCGCGACGTCCGCCGCCATCGGGCCCGCGGCGTTGACGAACACCGACGTCGCGATGTGCGTGCTGTCGCCGTCCGGTCTGGTCACGACGACGCCCGACACGCGCCCGCCGGTGGTGTCGACCGCCGTCACGCGGCCCGTCACGAGGGTGACCCCCGCTGCGCGTGCTTCCTCGAGCAGATACATGCCGAGTTGTTGGCCGCTCATCCAGCCGCAACGGCGCGCGTGCAGCACGGCCACGATGTCGGATGCGAGCCATGGGAAGTGCAGGCGGATGCTCGCCGCATCGAGGAAGAGATCGGCGCCGTCCGGGTGCGCGGTCCATCCTCGATGTGCGCTCGGCTGGTAGCGCGCGGCGTCGGAGAGTGACTGATGCACGCGGAGCTCGCCGGCACCCTGCGCGGAGGCGCGCTGCGCCGTGTACAGATAGGACTCGGCCATCTCCGCGCCGGCGGTGGCGTACAGGTAGCCGCGCCGGTTGAGCTGGAAGCGATTGTCGCTGGCCGCGGCCCACTGCTCGAGCAGGTCGATGCTGCGATCCATGAGCTGCACCATGGCCGCGTCAGGCCCGGGCCACCAGTTGCGATAGGCCTCGGTGGACTTGTCGCTCGTGAGTGAGAGCGGGGGGCGGTCGTCCACCAGGACGATGTCGCGGATGCCGTGGGTGACGGCGAGCGCGTGCGCGGTGGCGATGCCGGCGATGCCGGCGCCGCAGATCACGATTCCGGCCGACGGAGGGAGCGTCATGACCCGAACAACGTAGCGGCACAGACGACGTGCGCGCTCACGGATCTCTGGACCGTCCGTCGCTCCGCTGGGCTACGGCTTGTCGAAGAGCCCCGGAATTGCCGGGGCCGGCGTGGCGAACACCGGCTTGCCGCTCCCCGACGCCACTGCGGGCCGACTGCCCGCCTTGATGAGCACGCGCCGACCATTCCGCTCGAGGCGCCCGTCGGCCAGCGCCGCGAGCGTTGCGATGAGCGAATCGGGCGTGGCGAGCGGTACGTCCACCGCGATCGAGTCCGCGGCTGTCCGCTCGGGCTCGTAGCGTACATCGAGGTCGAACCACTGGAGCGCGGCCGCCGTCGCGTGGCGCACGGGCCCTCGCGCGAGCACGAGGCGACCATCCCGCCACGCGAACGCCGCTGCGGCGTCGGTGCTCGACAACAGCGCGAAGCCGGTCACCGGATCCATGCTGGCGGCCTGTCCTGCCGTCACGCGACCCTTCACCGAGTCCGCGAGGAGTTCGACGACGCCGGAATCCACGCGCACGAGCACCTGCGCGCCATTCGATGTGAACGCGGCCACGGCGCCAAATGTCGACCAGCGGTGGGCGCCAGTGGCGATCACCGTCGGCGCGCTCGAGTCGGTGGGAATGACCACGCGTACGGGCCCGGACAGCCGCATCGCTCGTGGGCCATGCTCGAACGTGGCGCTCGCGCGTACGTCGGCGCCGGGTCCCAAGTGCACCGTCGCGCTACCCGGCAAGGTGACATCGGCTTGTTGGCCTCGGGCCGTGGTCTTCGAGAGACCCGTCGTGTCGGCGAGCGCCGCGATCGCACGAGCCAACGGCGGCGCGGAGTGCGTCGCGCGCCACCCCACGGCCAGCACGAGCGCTGCGACCGCCACCACGCCGCCCACCACACGCGGCGACCAGCGGCGTCCTGCGTGTTCTTCGATATAGGCGGCCCCGTGCAGCTTCGGTCGCGAAACGCTACGGCGCGCGCCATCGAGCGGACTCGTCGTGGCGTGACTCAGGCGGATCGGCGCGGCCGAGGTCGCACCGCTCGCACGTGGAGGCGGAGCCATCGAGGGGGTCGGACGCGCCACCTCGGCTGGCGGAGCCGCTACAGCCGGGATGGCAGGCATCGGCACGGACGGTGTGGGCGCGGGGCGGCGCCCCTCGTGCAGACGACGGCGCACCGCCTCCACCGACATGCTTTGCAGGTCGCCGGGAACCGGGAGCGTCATGGCTGCGCCGTCGAAGCGCGTGACGTCGAGCCGACGCTCGGCTTCGCGCTGGATGGCGCCGCGTGCAGAGTCCTGCGCGTGACGCAGCAAAGCGTCGGAGGTTGCGAAGCGCTCGCGCTCCTCCCACACGCGGTGCAGCACGCGCTCCACCAGTCGTGAGGCGATGGCGGGGTCGCCCAGCCAGACCGTCGCCTCCCACGCGAGGGGAGCGAAGAGTCCGTCGACGAAGCGATCAAGCGGCATGCCGCGCACGGTGGGCGCGGGTGGAGTCTCGGTGAGCATCCCTGAAAACTCGCGCGCACCCCCCGCTTCGGGATGGCCGTTGCTGATTCGCGTCCGGGCCGTTACGCAGCAGCGCGCATAGAGCGCGCCCGACGCAGAGTGCGCGGGCGACTCGCCGTCAGTTGACCTGCCGCAGCTCCACGCGACGGTTCTGCGCCCGTCCAGCCTCGTTGGCGTTGGTGGCCACCGGGCGTGCCGGGCCCAGGCCCCGCGCAACGACGCGGTCAGCATCCACTCCCTTGCTGATCAGGTAGTTGCGCACCGACTCGGCGCGCTGTTGCGAGAGTCGGCGATTTGCGAGCGCCGGCCCGCGATTGTCGGTGTACCCCTCCACGGCCACGCGCACGTTGGGATTCGCCACCAGGATCTCGGCCACCTTGTTGAGCACGTTGTAGGACTCGGGGAGCAGGGTGGCGAGCGTGTTCTCGAAGGTCACCCCCTGCAGCGTGATGCTCTTCCGCGTCGGCGTGAAGAGCAGCGTGCAGCCCACGGCGTCCACCGGAGTGCCCTTCGCCGTGTTGGGGCACTTGTCCTTGTCGTCCGTCACGCCGTCGCCGTCGGAGTCCACCGGGCAGCCGGCGGCGTCCACCTTGATGCCGACTGGCGTGTTGGGGCACTTGTCGTCGGCATCGCCTACGCCATCGGAATCGACATCGATGGAGCAGCCGGCGGCATCCACCTTGGTTCCCGGGAGCGTGTTGGGGCAGGTGTCGCGGTAGTCCGGCACGCCGTCGGCGTCCGTATCCACGGGGCACCCCGTGGGGGTGACCTTGACGTTTGGCGGCGTATCCGCGCACAGATCGAGGTAGTCGGCCACTCCGTCGGCGTCGGCGTCGAGCGGACAGCCGCTCGCGTCCACCTTCACGCCATCGGGCGTAGCCGGACACTTGTCGAGGTAGTCGACGACGCCGTCCTTGTCCGTGTCGAGCGGACAACCGGCGGCATCCACCTTGGCCGCTGTGGGGGTGTTGGGGCACTTGTCGAGATAGTCGGCCACGCCGTCCTTGTCGGCGTCGAGCGGGCAGCCGTTCGCATCAACCTTGATCTTCCGCGGGGTGGCCTCGCAGCGGTCGACCTTGTCGTCCACGCCGTCGCCATCGGTATCGCGACCGCCGCCGGCGCGGAGGGTGAGTCCGGCTTCGACGCCGTAGTTCACGTCGATCCCGGTTGCGGGAATGCCGAGTCGTTGCTTTGGGTAGAAGATGGTGCCCATGACGCCATCCACACGAAGGCCCAAGCGCCGCGAGAAGCGCCAGTCCACCCCCGCCACGAAGCGCGCGCCGATGTCCCACACCGCAGACTCGGACGCATTCACGGGGACGCCGAGGTAGGCGTAGCTCCCGTTGATCCCCGCGAAGCGGTGCCGATGCACCACGTAGCCGCCGCCGCCGTGCACGTCCACGCGCTCGGACAGGGCGCCGTGCGCGGTGAGCATGCCGGAGGTCGAGTAGCTCAGTTCCTTGGCGTTGCCATTGGTGCGGGCGCCGGTGAACTCGAGCGCCAGGTTGTCGGTGAGGAAGAGGCCGAGCCGCCCGCCGATGCCGTTCTGGGTGGCGGTGCTCCATGGCATGCCGGGGTCGAAGCGTTCGATCTTGCGGAAGAAGGAGAACTCGACGGTGCCCGACTCCGGCGCCTGCGCAGCGGCGGAGTGCACGGCGGCGGCCTGCACGGCCAGCGAAACGCCCATGACCGCTGCGCGCACAACCCATGGCCCGAACGATCGCATGCTCCGCCTGTTCCTTGGCCTCGCCCTGCCGGTGGGCACGACGACCGCCCGCCGGTGGTACGGTCGCGTGGCGCCAGCGGCTCAACTGACGCGCTTGCGAACGTAGCGGTGCAGGGGGGCGGGGAAGCGTTCGTCACTGAAAGGTGACGAAGTCGGTTCGACCTCAGGCGCGCGAGCGACGCGTGGTATCCGAGCGCCTCTCGTCGCCCGCCACCACCGCTACCCCTACCCTCGGAAAGACGCGGTCATCGGTGGGCGAGTGTCTGGACTCTCGGGCGACGCCCGACGAGCGCCCCCAGCACCACCACGTTCGCCGTCACCGCCAGCCAGAGCGAGAGCGGTCCGTACCACACGACGAGCCAGACTGCCCCGGCAAGCAGCCCGTTTCCCCAGCGGCGCCACGAGACTGCATCGAGAAGGAGCAACCCGAGCGCGACGCCGAACGCCAGCAGGGACCACACGAGGACCGCGAACTCGCCCGTCTGCCCCGCGAAGGATTCTACGCGTCCCTCGGCGCGGTCCTTCACGCCGTGCAGGACCTTGCGCACGGCCACATGGTCCGCGAACTCCGTGAAGAGATCCATGCCGAGCGCGAGCGGCTGTGACCAGTGATGGCTCCACTGGATGCGGCTGACGAGGCGCGTGTGCAACGCGTCCATCGGATAGAGCGCCCACGTGAATCCACCCGGATACCGCCCCGCGCTGCCCGCCCAGACGAGAAATCGGTCGGGCGTGACCGCGTTGACGACCAATCCGCCCGCGACGCTCAAGGGGAGGGGATCGCCCACCGCCAAATGCTGCAGCTCGGGCACGATGCGTTCCGCGCTGTGGATGCCGCGCGGGCTTCCGATGTTCTCGACGATGTCGTAGCCGTAGAAGCCGGCGCGCCCCCAGCCGAGCTGCACGAGCCACGGCCAGATAGCCTCGGGGGTGGCGTTGATGGTGATGGCGCGGGTGGAGAGAAAGGTCGGGTGATCGCTGAGCTCGTCGCCGGGCATGGCACGCGCGGTCTCGTCATCGGTCGCGCCCCAGCGGAGCTGCGCGGGGCGCGCCCAGCCCATGTACGCGCCGAGCACCAGCGCGAGGACGCTCAGGGCGCTCGCCGCCTTCCGTACGCGTTCGTCAGCCACCGCGCGCGGGACCCAAATCCAGACCGAGCGGCAGGACCGCACGTGGCGCGATGCCCAGCAGGAGGAGCACCAGCACCAACTCGACGATGCCGAAGCCGAAGTACACGGCTTGCAACCACGCGAAGTGCCGGATCACGGCGAGCTCGACGAAGATCCAGATCAACATGCCCAAGCCGGCAACGGCCGCGAGCAGGAGTGCCGCGCGCATGCGCCGGACGAGGGCGACGGCGGCGACGAACTGCGTCCCGCCGACGATCGCACCAAGGATGAGGCCGGGCATGACGAACGAGTGGAAGGGCGATCCCTCGAGGAGCGACGGGGGCACGCCAGCGCCGTCCATTCCGATGGCCATCACCGTGCCGATGGCGGCGGAGAGTACGCCGAAAGTGGTGAGCGCAATGAGCACGCGCAGCAGGTGCACGGGCGAGACGGGCATGCAGGCTCGTTGCGGACGTTCGACGCGTCCTGCGCCTGTTGCCCGCGTCGAAGGGAGCGTGTCGGACGGGTGCCGACGCGGTCCCTGCAACGTGGCATCGCGCGCGCGGCCGTCAATCGCACGATTGGTCAGGGTCGAGCACGCGCGCGATCGAGCGCGAGCCCCGGCGCGTGCTCAGCGCGTCGGCCTCGGCAGCGCCGACGGCGGAATCATGCCGTTCAACCGCATGTAGTTCGAGATCTGGCTGTAGTGATCCGCCAGGTCGAGCGCGTGGCCGAGCGCCATCGCGGCGCGCGTCACGGTGCGCGTGTTGCCGTTGAAGGTGAGCGTCGCCGACTCGGGGAGCGTCGCGTCGGTGAGCTGCTCCATGGCCTGCGCGCAGAAGGCGAACGACGCCTTGAGCTTGGTCACGAGCTCCGCCTTGGGCCACGTCGCCTTGACCGAGTCGGGGGTCGTCTTGTCCTTCGCTTCCTCGTTCGACTTCATCGCGCCGAAGGTGTTGCAGAAGAGGTAGCTGTCGCTCGCGATGTGCTGCGCGATGTAGCCGATGGTGAGCTGAGCCGGCGTGGGCTTGTAGCTGAACCTGGATTCCGGGATCGAGTCGAACGCCTGCGCCAGCAGGCGGTGCGAGCCCAGGATGCGGCCCTTGAAGGCGACGACGATCGGGTTGGCCGGCGTGGCGGCGGGGGCGGCGGGCTGCTGCGCGCCGAGCGCGGCGGGCAGCGCGAGGGCGGCGATGGTCAGACGGACGAGGCGCATGGGGGCTCCGAGGAGGGGGGAAGCGCGTACCCTTGAGTCTCGCGGGAGGGAGCGAAGTCGCGCAACTGCACACGGCTGCTGGCACGCACCGTGCGCCGCCAGCAACACCCTCGCAGCCGGCGCCGCGGATGACGATGTCGGCGGAAGTGGGCAGGGTCATGGCTCGGGGTTAGTCGTGTGGCGGGCCCATTGTCCGCGACGCGTACCTCGCCGCACATTGCTCGCGCCTCGACACCATGCGGCGCACGTGCCACGCTGCGCGCGACCGTTCAATCCGTTTTGCGACGGGGCATCACGATCGACAACCACCGCGCGCTCCGCGCGCTTCTGACAGGGTCCGCCAATGATCGAGACCAGCTGCGTCGCCCCCTCTCCCGCGTCTGCCCGAGCGAGCTTCGCGGCCAAGCACGACCGCTCGGCGTCGATGCCGGGGAGCCCCACGGCACGTGCCCAGGACGTCGCACCGTCGGCGGAGGTGCCGTCGTGAACGCGTCGATCTTGCGCGTCCTGCTCGTGGTCGGCGCAGCGAGCCTCACCGCGTGCCGCGCTCCCGCCACGACCATCCCCGATCCGGCGCAGTGGTCCACCGTCTGCGACGCCAACGCGACGCGCACGCTGGCCTGCGCCGCGCCGGTGGGCAGTGAGGTGCGCCTGTCCGAACGCGCCACCCGCGCGGGTGCGTCGCCGCGCGTCACCGAGGGCGTGGTCCTGTCGCTGTCCGCGGACACGATTGGCCTGCTCCGCGTGGCAACCGACGCGGACGCGGTCGCACGCGCGCGTGCGGACACCGTGTCCATTCCCGTCGGGAGTCTCGAGGAGATCCGGCGTCCGCGCATGCGCGCCAACGGTGAACGCTCACGAATTGGCGGCCTCGTCGGCGGGGCCGCCGGCCTCGGCATCACGCTCGTCACCTACTGCGGCTCCACGCCGCGCATCTGCGACAAGGGGCTCGGCGGCATCGGAAAGCTGATCGCCGGAGCTCTCGGCCTCGGGTTGGGTTACTTGGTGGGCGCATCCGTCGGACCATCGCTGCCGATCACAGAATGGGCGGTGGTGTGGCGGCCGGGATGGGATCCGGCGGTGACGACCCCGCCCGCGGCGGCCGGCGGGAGCTGAACGTCGGACAGCGTCCGGGCCGAATCGTGCGCCCATCGGCGCGGCCGACGCTAGTTGTCGACCGCCTCGTCGTCGTCAGCCTCGATGGACCCGAGCGCCAGGAGTTCCGTAGCCGCCGTGTCCGGAAGCCCCTCGACCTCGCGCAGCTTCCGCGCCATCGCTCGGCTTCGCGTCCCCGTGTTCTCGAGCGTGCGACCCGCCAGGTCCAGTTGCTTCCGCGCCTTGTCGAGCACGTCGCCAAATTTGCCGAACTCGGTCTTCACGGCGGCCAGCAGGCGCCAGACCTCGGCCGAACGCTGCTCGATCGCCAGCGTGCGGAATCCCATGCGGAGCGCCGTGAGCAATGCGGCCAACGTCGTGGGACCGCAGAGCATCACCTGCCGCTGCTGCAACTCCTCGAGCAATCCCGGGTGTCGCAGCACCTCGGCGAACAGCCCCTCGGTCGGGAGAAAGACGATACCGAAGTCGGTGGTCACGGGCGGGGCCACGTACTTCTCGCGCACATAGTCCGCGTAGCCGATCACCCCCTTTGCCAGGGCGGCGCGGGCCGCGCGCGTGCCGTCCGCATCGCCAGCATCCATGGCGAGCATCAGGCGCTGGTACTCCTCCTGCGGGTACTTGGCGTCCACGGGGAGGTACACCGTCGAATCGGCGCCTCCCTTGCCGGGAAACTTGATGGCGAACTCCACCCGCTCGCGCGAATCCTCGCGCGGCGCATAGTTGGCCACGTATTGGTCGGGGGTCAGCACCTGCTCGAGGATCGCCTGCAGTTGCAGCTCGCCGAAGACGCCGCGCGCCTTCACGTTCGACAGCACCTTCTTGAGATCGCCCACGCCGGTGGCGAGCTGCTGCATTTCGCCCAGCCCCTTCTGCACCTCGAGCAACCGCGTCGTCACCTGCTCGAACGACTGACCGAGCCTCGTCTCGAGTGTTGCGTGAAGCTTCTCGTCCACGGTGATGCGCATCTGCTCGAGCTTCTGCTCGTTGCTCGCCTGCAGCTCGCCAACCTTGGCGTCGAGCGACTGACGGCTAGCCTCGAGCTGCGCGGTCATGACCGCGCGCACCTGTTCGAGTCCGTCGGTGAGTTGGCGCAGGAGCGTGACGCTCGCACCCTGCTGCTGTTCAGTGAGCGCGGTGACGCGACGGTCGAGTCCTTCCATGACCGTGGCCTGGCCCTGACCGAGTGCGTCGACCGAAGTACGGAGTGATGAGGCCAACGCGTCGAAGGTTCGCAGCTGCTCGGCTTGCGTCGTGGACTGCCCGAGCCGGAGCTCGTCGCGCTGCTCTCGCAGCCCCCCGGTGAAATCCTGCCGGAGTCGTTGGAGGTCGTCCTGCACAGGTCGCAGGTCGCTCGCGGGACCTCGGCCGCTCCGGAGGAGCACGGCCACCAGCAATCCGATGGCGACCACCAGCAGCAGGAGCACGGCGAACAGAATCGTTTCGGAGGACATGGGCGGGAGGGACAGCGGGCCGATGGGTGCGTGGCCCGGGCGGCAGCGTCGCCTCCGGAGCTCGGTGGGCGAGTCTAGCGGTCGCCTCTGACAGGTGCCAGCGCGGAGGGTGCGGTGAGCCGCCCCCCGCATCTACCCCACGCTTTCCGGCACCCCGCCAGCGACGGGGTGCACCGCCGCATCGACCACCTTCCGAAGCGTGGCCGCGACAATCGGCTTCTCGAGGATCGCCACCACCAGGCCCGGCATGCCCGTCCACGAGATCTCGCCGTGCACGTACGCGGACAGATAGACGACCTTGACGTCGGGCTCCAAGCGCACGATCTGCTCGATCATGCGCATGCCGGTCATGGTCGGCATGATGACGTCCGTGATGATGAGCGAGGGACGATCGCGCGACGGGGCCTCGGCGAAGCGGAGGATGGCCTCGGCCGGGTCCGAGGTGCCCCAGACCTCGTACCCGCGTCCCGAGAGCACGCGCGTCATCTCGAAGAGCAGGGCGGGGTCGTCGTCCACGACGTAGACCGAGGCGGCGGGACGCCAGCCAGCCAGCTGAGGCAACGGCGTCGGCACCGGCGTGAAGCTCGTGGGTGTCAGCGCCCGGTCGCTGCGATGCTCCGCGCGAGGTTCGGCAGGCGGCGCCACGAAGACGGCGTCGCGCCCTCCCTCCTTGGCCTGGTACAGCGCCCGGTCGGCGGCCCCGACCAGGAGTTCGTACGTCCCCATCCCATCCTCGTACGCCGCCACGCCCGCACTCACCGTCATCCGCCCCCACCGGAACTCCAGCGCCCGGGTCTGGTTGCGAACGCGCTGCGCGAACATCGCACCCGCCTCGGGGTCCGTGTCGCGCAGCACGGAGATGAACTCTTCACCCCCGAATCGGGCGGACAGGTTGGACTTGCGCGTGTTCGTCTGCAGCACCTGCGCAAACGCCTGAAGGGCATCGTCGCCGGCGGCGTGCCCGAACCGGTCATTCACCGACTTGAACCGGTCGAGGTCGAAGATCACCAGGGTGAGGGCGCTGCCGCGCGCCGCGGCGGCGAACTCCTGCTCCATCACCATGTCCGCGTAACGCCGGTTGGGAATCCCCGTGAGGCGATCGATCATGGCCAACGACTCGGCGTTGCCGCGCTCGCGGCGGAGGACCTCGGCGAGGCCGGCGATGCCGACGGACACGCCGAGGTAGACCCCCACGATGCCCGCGAGCAGCGGCCAGTTGGGCGAGGCAATGTCGAAGATGACCAGGCTGAGTTGCGTCGCGGTGATGACCGCCATCCCGTCGGCGAGCGCGATCGCGACTCCCGCCAGACCGCGATAGTAGGCGAGCAGGAACGCGGGGATGAGCGCCGTGAGCCAGATGAGGGTGCCCACGTCACTGCCGACGTGGCTGGGGAGCCAGAACGCCACGACCACGGGGACGATGAGCGACGCGATGGAAATGGCCAGCGCATGCGCCGGCACTGGCCGGCGCTCGAGATGCGCCTGCATTGCACGCTCCCGCGCACCCGGCTCCGGTTCCCACGCCACGGCTTCCTCCTCGTCGCCCCCCTCTCGCGCCGCACACAGGCGCGCCCGGCTGAGCGAGGGTCGCGTTGCCGGGGACTGTGCACAGGCTACTGGGCCGCGCGTGTCGAGCCCATCGCTCGTTGGGGCTAGCACGTCGGGGAGGATGAGTCTCGGGCGAGCGGCAACCATTCACGGCGGGCGCAGCAGCGAGGGGCTGAGTGAGCAACGCGCCGGACGTTCGTCCGGCGCGTTGCTGCGGAATCGCTCGGACGCGCCGACCCGGCGCGCCGATCTCGGCATCACCGCGAGGAGCCTCGCACTACCTCGGCGCCTTCGACCAGTCGATATCAGCCCTGACGCCCGTCCACAGCACCAGAGGACCATGAAGGATCTTCGCGTCGTACGAGGATTCGCCAAGGCGCACGCGGAAGTCACCCTCGAGGTCGATCGATTCTCTGGAGAGCCAGACCGGTCGGCCGTTCACCGCCACGCCACAGCGACCATCGGGTAGAATCTGCAAACGCAGCACCCACCATGTACCCGAGCGCATGCTGCCGGCGACCGACCCGAGATCGAATTGGCGTTCTCCAGCCCCATCCACCACCATCCTCGTGGCGCCAAAGGTCCCGTCAGCCGCGGGAAAGCGCGCGGCGCACATCTTGTCGACATTGCCGAGCGCCGGCGAGCGACCCCGATTGTCCCAGCCGCGAAGCGCGAGCGTGTCGACCCCGGGGACCAGTTCCACCTTGGCCGCCTGCATGGTGGAGTGACTGAGCGGCGTGGACAACTGGACCTCCACGCCAAGTCCATCACGGGCCGTGAAGGCGGACCGGAGCACCGCTTGGCTCGCGTAGGACCCGTCCCCGTTGTTGTGGAATGCCCGCACGTTGCCCGGCCCGAGGACGACGCCGGGTAACGGAGTTCCGATTGCAAGCCAGCGCGTCGTCCAATCGTTGGTCCACGACTCCCGGACACGCGGCTGCGCTGCGGCCCCGACGACCTCAAGAGCGAGTTGTGCAGTCTTCCAGCCTCCCAGAGAGACGTTCACGACAACGCGCCCGGTGGACAGCGGATGCAGCGTCCCCGTCGAGTCCACGGAGGCGACGGCCGAGTCGGTGGTGGTCCACGACATCCGTCCGCGTAGCGGCACTTCGGCGCCGCCCGCCGCGAGCGCCCTCACCCGCAGCTTGGTGGTGATGCCGACGGGTACGGCCGTCAGCGGGCCCGAGAGTTGGATGCGGTCGATCAATCGGGAGCGGTCGATCTCTCCCTCCCACCAGATGCTCGCGCTGGCGAGCGAGGCGGGAGTGGAGATGGGGCGCGCGAGTGCCGGACGCTCGAGCGGGATCGCCCACAATCGAACGTTCGGCGCATCCTGTTGACGCCCGGAGGCGATGAGCCATCGGCGATCCGGGCTCAGCACTCCCGTTTCGACATCCGGTACCGAGAGCGACACCGTCGCGTCGCGCGACCAATCGTAGCGGGCGAGGCGGCGGAGTCCGGCGCTATCCACGTTCACCACGACTTCGTCCAGCCCGCTCCAGCCAGTGACCCCAGCGACCGGATGGCCTCGCACGAGCCGACATTCGACGGTCGATTGCCCGTCCAAGCTGGTCAGACAGAGCATGGGCGTCGTTGTCCTGCTCCTGCGGAAGAAGGCGACCCGTGTCCCGTCGGGCGACACATGCGGATCCGTGTCGTGGTCGCTGCCGCGCGTCACCTGTCGCGCCACCCCCGTGGCCGTGTCGAACACGGCGATATCGTAGTCGTCCGCTCCGGCGGGAGACCAGCGGCTCGAGAAGCCGATCACCCCGCGGCCATCGGGCAACCATTCCGTCACACCGTCATCCCGCGCTGACGTCGTGAGTCGCTTGATGCGCCCGCCGACTGCCATCCATAAGTCCACGGTGTTGCTGTCGCCCATGTCCTCCTGCCACACGACGGCGCGGTGATCCGGACTCAGGGCGGCGATGCCGTTCGTTGCTCTCCGCAGGTATGCGACGGTGGCGTCCGAGCGACGTGGCGATGGGCGCAGCGGGTCCGCGCGGCCCGCCCACTCGTCGAGGCGCATGGCAACCGCCGCCGCATCCGAACGTTGAGGCATGATGAAGAGGTGCTGCACGGCGGCATCTCGTCCATTGATGACGCGCGCGCGTGCAGCCATGGCGATCGCGCCGACGAGTGCGACAGCGGTGGCCCAGCGCACCCGCGATCGGTTCCAGAGACCGAGCCGCCAACGAAGCGGGAGTGAACCGACGAGGGCGGAGACACGCGGCGAGTCGAGGTGTGCGCCGAGCAGTTCCGCGGCAATGGCCCTGTACGGGCGCCGGTCTCCGTTCTCGCGTGCGAGGCGTGCCTGACGCCGGTAGAGCGCAAGGACCGCGGTCTCCTGTCCGGCCGACTCGAAGTGCTGTGCCGCGCGCAGCAAGGAGTTGTGGTCGTGCGCCGCCCTCTGTGCGAAGAGTTCGCCAATGCATCGGTGGGCGGTGGTCCGTTGCTCACGGGGGATTGCCTCCCGTACGGCGGCCGCGATCTCGTCGTGGGCCGTGATCCAGCCCGCGTCCGAGCGTATGACAAGACCGAGGCGATCGAGCACGTCCAGCGCATCGCGCATCAGCGGTTCAGATTCCCCGGCCACGGCAACGAGGGCGTCCGTCGGGATCGCGGTACCTGCCGTCGCCAGCAAGGTGAGCGCCCAGGTCGGCATTGCCGGAAGGCTGCGAACTCTCTCTCGAAGGGCCTCGCCAGCGCCGAGCAGCGACGGGAGGCGCGCTGCATCGAGGCAATGCCACTCGCCGTTTGCGAGCGAGAGAATGTCGCGATCGACAGCGAGCCGAAGCGTCTCCAGCATCAGCAGCGGCGATCCGCGCGTGGCCGCATGCAATCTGGCGGCGAAGTCATGACTCCAGTCCTGGCCCGGGTCAATCGTGCCCATGCTGGTCACCAGCCGTTCAACTTCCGCCGGCGTGAGCGGTGCGAGCGACAAGACGGTCGCGTCGCGACCGCCTGGATACCGATCGGGGCGCGCTGCCGTCAGGCAGAGGACGCGTGCGTGCTGCAGACGCGAGCAGAGGCCCTCGAGGACGAGGTACGACTGTTGATCGAGCCAGTGCACATCATCGACGGTGAGGACGAACGGGTGGTCGTCCGCGACGGATAGCACGAGGTCGGTGAGGGCGAGAATGCGGTTTCGGAGCGCCTCGTCGCCGGTGACCGCGTCGGCCGTACCCGAGAGAGTCGACGAGATCGCCGGATTGAGCGCGATGAGCGTGGAGGTCGACGCTGGCGCGACGCCCGCCGCGCCGGGGAGTTGGGAGATCGCAAGTGCGAGGTCGCCGGCGAACGCGTAGGGAACGTCGCGATCACCGGGTGCGCCGCGAAGTTGCACCACACGGGCGCCGACGGCGCGGAGCCGCACGATGACGTCCTGGAGCAGTCGGGTCTTCCCGAATCCAGCGGGCGCACTGACGTGCACGCGCCGGGCAGGTCCGGACTTCGCTCGGTCCCAGGCCCCGGTGATCGTCGAGAACTCCGTCTCACGACCGGTGAGTTCTGCGACCAGTCCTCGATTGTCCTGCGGTGCGGCGGCGGGCTGCGCCTGGCGCGCCCTGCCGACCATCTGCCGGGTGGCAGGCTCGAGCTGAAGGTCCTCGTCCGCGGCCCATCGCTCGAGCGAGTCCGCCTCGACCCGGGCCGTCACGAAGTCTCCGCCGGAGATATGCGACTCGAGCAGGAGACGCCACGCGATCTCCGACTGCGGCGCTTCGTGGTGAACCCGGCGCGCGAGCTGCTGCGCCTCCTTGAACCGAGCGGCGTGCAACTGGCGCCGAACGACCGTCTCCGCGCTCCGCACATACGCCGCTCGGAGGCGATCGCGTTCGAGGTCAGCCCAATGTTCGAACGCGGCGCCGCCCGGAATCCCGAAACTGGGAAGAAAGGGCCCGGTGTACGCGGCGACTGCAGCCTCGAGGTCGCCATCCGCCAGCGCGCCGAGGAAGCGATCGCGGTCCGCGTCCAGCGGACGGGCGAGCGTGAGTTCTTCGTGACCCTGAATGACGCCGTCGCCGAGGAGCCGGCGAAGCTGCCAGAGCAGCTGGCGAAGCCCGGCGCGGGCTCGCTCCGGTTCCATGTCTGCCCAGAGCAGGTCGAGCAGGTACTCCCTGGTGGCAGACCGACCGGGCGCGAGTTCGAGGAAGATCAGGAGCGCGAGCGGCTTGGATGGACCCAGCACCAGCTCGCGCTTGGGTCCCGCATACAACCCAGCACCGCCCAGCGTGACGAGCGTTAGCGGGGCGTCTGTCGGCGATGTCGCAGTTAGTCCGTGGCTCATTAGACGGTGTCCAGACGTGCGGGCCATTGAATGGGACCGTGCGCTGGTCGTTGGGCCAGTTCTCCGAACTCCGTCTGCGTCAGCTCGCGTGAGCCAATGCCTGGGTCGCTCCGGCTAAGCTGCGCGCGCTGCGGCGAGCGGGCAAGGGGGAGTGCACAGGCAACCGATTGTAGCTCGCCCATCCCATACCGGAGGACCGATGCGTCTCACCCGACTGATCGTCGCGGTGGCTGCGGTGGCGCTCTTGAACGCGTGCGCTGCCGACCACATCACCGTACCCAAGGCGAACGAACGAACGTCGTCCCTCGTGTCGGACGCGAACCACAACGGCGGCAATCCTCGCTTCTTCTTCCTGCCGCCGACCGTCGCGCCCAGCCCCGGTGCCGTCGGCGGGTCGACAGGCGCGTTTGATGCCTCGCTGCAACCCACGGTCACGATCTGCGCCCTCGACCTCCCCGCCACAGCCCGGGAATCCGATGTCCAACAGGCGACCCCGTGCAAGCCGGGAGGCTACTCGCGCACCATTCCGTTCGGCACCTCCGGCAACGTCGTTCGGCTGCACGCACCGCGCAACCGACGACACGGCGACGGTGACGACGACGAAGATGATGATGATG
>JANMLN010000006.1:0-2887 GCA_031372565.1 Gemmatimonadota bacterium
AATCGATCCATAGAAGAACGATCCGAACCGGTTCACCACTTCGATCAGTGAACCGAGTCGAGCGGCAAAGAGCGCCACGCCGCACGCGATGAGTCCCCACACCCCGGTGGCCGCGCGCGACACGAACAGGAAGTGCGCATCACTCGCTTCGGGCTTGTACCACCGACGATAGAAGTCGATCACGGTGGCCGTCGACAGCGAGCTCAGCTCGCCCGCGACCGCGCTCATCGCCGCCGCGATCACGGCCGCAATGAACAACCCCGCGAGGCCGATCGGCAGTTCATTCACCACGAAGCGCGGAATGATGTAGTTCACGTCGCGGATGCTGCGTCGAAACAGCCCGTCGCGCAATGGTACGGTGACAGGCGGCAAGGTCGGTGGGGGTATGTTCGGCGCTCCTCAGTCCCGGAGCGCGGATGCCCGATGCATCGCCGGCGGTGCGTTGCGTCTACAACTCCCGACGGCCCTAGGCGTCGCCGCTCTTTCGGTTGGTGTCCGATCATCTGCATCGCCTGCAGACGGTCTACGATGACCGCTTCGCTCGCGAGTACGGCCCCTGTCGGCCCGTGGTCGCACAGGTCGCTGACACGTTCCTCGCCTGCGGCGTGCTCGACCACGGATTCGCGCGCATCCGCTGCGATGCCTGCACGCACGAGTATCTGCTCGCGTTCTCCTGCAAGTGCCGCTACTTCTGCCCCAGTTGTCCTGCCCAAGCGCCTCGCGATCTGGACGCAGTGGCTGGACACCACACTCCTCGCGCCGGTGCCGCACCGGCAGGTGGTGCTCACCATCCCCAAACGGCTCCGCGCCTACTGTCTGTACCGGCGTCGCCTGCTCGGCGAGATCGCCCGCGTCGCCGCCCGCACCGTCACGGCCGCCATTCGCACGCTGACCGGCGAGCGCGACCTCGCCGTGGGTACCGTCGCGTGCCTGCAGACACACGGCTCCCGGGCGAACTGGCATCCGCACCTGCATCTCCTCGTCACCGACGGCGGCTTTCGGCCTGATGGGACGTTCGTCACTTGGCCAGTGCACGACACCGCCCGGTTGACCGAGGCGTTCCGGCGCGCCGTGCTCCGGCTCTTCGTGCGCCTCGAGCTGTACGACGAGGCAAGCCGCCTGCATGCGCACCTGGCCGCACTCCGGATGTCACGTGCACACGGCCGTCTGGGTCCCCGAGGACGATCGCGAGTTCGCGACGCGCCTCGCGCGCGACTGCGCCCGGAATCCCCTCGCGCTGGAACGGCTGACCTACGACCGGAGCGCGAAGGCGGTGTCGTACCGGTCCGACAGGTCCGAGGGGCCAACGGCCGGCACCGAGACCGTGGACCCGCTGGAGTTCCTGGCCCGGGTGCGGGTCCATATGCCCGACAAGGGGCACGTCACGACGCGCTACTCTGGCTGGTATGCCAACCGCGCCCGCGGCATTCGGGAGCAGGCGGCGCTCGCCGCCACGGCCGGGCCGCGCCCCCTCGTCCCCGCGCCACGGCGCGCGCCCACCGAGGCCAGCCGCCGGTGGGCGGCGCTGCTCCAGCCGCTCCTTGAGGTCGACCCGCTCGCGTGTCCCGCCTGCCACGGCGTCATGCGCATCGTCGCGTTCATCACGCAGGCCTCGGCGATCGACCAGCTCCTCACGCACCTCCGCACCGGCGCGGCGCACGCGGCCCGCACCGGCGCACGGAGCCCGCTATCGACGCGGGCCCTCGAGAGCCGAGGGGCATCACGCGCCCCACGCCCGCCCGCCGACGCCCCGACTCACCCGTGCGTCTGGCCCCCCTAACGCCCCGCGATCACGCGGGGACGTTTCGCGTGCGCGGCCGTCCCACCGCGGCGTCACCGAGGGCCCCGCCGGCCCCGAGTCATCGCCCGGACCCCAAGCCGAAGGGCCCGCGAGAGTCACCGGCACCGTGGCGGACGGGCCGTCGCCCGCGCACCGGTGCCTGCGAGGCAGGGGACCGGGGACAATA
Source organism: Gemmatimonadota bacterium (assembly GCA_031372565.1). Taxonomy (GTDB): domain Bacteria; phylum Gemmatimonadota; class Gemmatimonadetes; order Gemmatimonadales; family Gemmatimonadaceae; genus JACPPC01. Next base: position 1,968 of record JANMLN010000006.1, read on the forward strand.
CTCAACGCACCGCGATTGAAACTCCTATCGCCTGCCGCTCCATCAGCCGGGGCTGTTCGTGATCGAAGTGTGTGCCACCATCGCTCGACGCACGCGGGACCGCTCCCTGGCGATGGCAGTTGGCGAGTCGACGGTGGCCCCGCCCTACCTGACCTTGGTACCGCTCGATCACGCGCTCGCGGCCGAGGCGGCCGAGATTGCGGCCTCGTGCGCGCTTCGCGGTGCCGATGCCGTGTACGTCGCGACGGCGCGCCGCGGGAGTGCGACGTTGCTAACGCTCGACGCAGAAGTACGCGAGCGAGCGTGCGGCGTTATCGCGGTGCGCACGCCGGCTGAGTGGTTGCTGGCGTAGGGATCCTCAATCGCGCCCGATCAATGTGGGGATGGTAGTGTCGCTGGTGTGGCAATAGTAGTGTAGAAAGCAGAAGTCTGCGTCACGAGGTCCGCGTTCGCCCGCAGAGCGGCGCGATGTTCGACGGAAACCTCACGCCAGCCGTCTGCCGAAGGCGGGAGAACGTGCGGCTGGAACGTCAGCCCCGCATCATCATCCAGCCAGACTGCCCCGACGAACTGCGCGCCTGCGTACACGCGCAAGCGCGCCTGTTCGCGAAGACGCTCGAACGCAGGGGCATCGCGCATCGAGGTCCATTCGGCGGACCCGGCACGCCCGAGCCCCTCTTAAGGCTCGGGCCGGACCGACGGTCACGCCGCATCAAGCTCGCACAACAACACGTGTACCGCGTGCACTCGCGGTACCTCGACGTCTTGCACGGTAGACACTAGAAGTGGTTTCAAAAGTGCCGGAGCGTGATCAGCATGCACGCGGCGTACAAGAATGCGCGATAGTGCTCGATCTTGTTGTCGTAGCGCGTGACGAGGTGCCGGAAGTTATGCAGCCAGGCGTTGGTGCGTTCGATGAT
>JANMLN010000099.1:0-46392 GCA_031372565.1 Gemmatimonadota bacterium
GATGGGAAGCGGCGCTTCGCCCGAGACAGTGGATCAAGAACTGCTTTGTCCTCGCGCCGCTGCTCTTCTCGGGGCAGGCCCTCGACGGGCAGGCGCAGCGGGCAGCGGCACTCGCGTTTCTGGCATTCTGCGTGACCGCGAGTGGCGTCTACCTGATGAACGATGTGATCGACCGACGAGAGGATCAGGCGCACCCGGTCAAGCGGACGCGCCCGATTGCTGCCGGAAGCATTTCGGTGGCGGTGGCAATGACCGTCTCCCTGTGCCTCCTGGTCCTCGGCGTCTTGGCGGCGACAGGTCTCGGTGTTCGCGTCGGCATGATCGTGCTGGCGTACGTCGTGCTCAATGTGCTCTGCAGTGTGTGGCTGAAGCACCGGGTCATTCTGGACGTGTTCGTCGTGGCCGCATTCTTCCTGCTTCGGCTCCTGGCCGGGTCGGAGGCCGTGCGTGTCCAACCCTCGCTCTGGCTCCTCCTGTGCGGAGGGTTGCTCGCATTGTTTCTCGGATTTTCCAAACGGCGCCATGAGCTCGTGCTGATGGGAGACCGGTCGGCGTCGCATCGCGCCGTGCTCTCGCAATACTCGCTCGGGTTTCTCGACCAGGTCTCGGTTGTCCTGGTCAGCGTGACCGTGCTGTGCTACATCATGTACACGCTCGATTCCGACACGGCACATCGCACCCCCTCGCACGCGCTCTCGTACAGCACCGCCTTCGTCCTGTACGGCATGCTTCGCTATCTGTTCCTGATCCAGCAGCAGGGGGGCGGAAATCCGGCCGAAACACTGCTCACCGATCGCACGTTGATGACGACCGTGCTGCTGTGGGTGGCGTATTGCGCGCTGATCCTGTACTCGCGCTAGGCAACGCCCGGGTCAGTCGCCCTGACCGGTCGTGCGGGGCGGTACGGCTTCGTGCGGATCCCGGACGTCGCGCAGTGCCTGTGCCCGCACCAGCCGCGTGATATCCTCGGAGAGCGTGCGCAGTTTCTGATAGTAGAGAAACCAGCTTCCCAGGAACGCGAGGGTCACGAGGTAGAGGAGCAAGTCCGCGCCGCGCATGATGCCGACGGTGCGTGCCCAGCGCGTCGTCATGTCCGGATCGTGAATCGTCAGCGCGCCGACGGCGCCGAGCGCCGCACCGAGCATTGCGGGCCATCTCGGACCACCCGCCCGCAGCAGTCTCCAGAGGTTGGCCAAGGCGAAGAGACTGCAGAGCGCGATCCCGAACAGCTGAAAGGGCGTCATCGCCGCGACCGTTGCAAGATGAGTTCCGCCAGGATGCGGAGAGAATTCCACGACGACTGTCCCTTCGCCATCGAGTACTCCGAGTAGTGAATCGTGACGGGTACTTCCACGAGGCGCCATCCGCGTGGCCGGATCTGCTCGAGGATCTCCGATGCGTGCGCGAAGCGATCCATCTCGATCGTCAGTTCGCCGGCCGCACGTCGCGAGAATGCGCGAAATCCGTTGGCGACATCGGAGATCCACACGCCTGAGAGCACGCGAGTGACCACGACCGCGCCTTGCAGGAGGATCCGTCGGGACAGGGGCATCCCGACCGTGTGGCCAAGGAACCGTGAGCCAAGCACGATGTCGGCACGGCCCTCACGAACCGGCGCCGTGATCGCATCCAGATCGGCCAGGTCATGTTGTCCGTCTGCATCAAACGTCACGATCACATCCGCACCGAGGCGGAGGGCGTCGTGCACGCCGGTCAGAATCGCCGCGCCTTGGCCTCGATTGACCGCGTGGCGAATGACGCGTGCGCCGGCGCGGAATGCCTCGTCGGCGGTGTCATCGCGCGAGCAGTCATCCACGACGATGCACCAGTCACAGCGGGCAACCACCGGCCGCACCACGCGTCCGATGGCCCGCTCCTCGTTGTAGGCGGGAATCACGATGGCGACGCGAGTCACGGCGACGAACCCGGCACGGGGAGCGCGGTCGCCGCCGCTCCGGTGCGCCGAAACACGACCAACCCGGTCACGTAGCGGGCCGCCCGGTCACCAACCAGGCGCATCGAAAGCCATCGCTCCGGCATGAAGTATCCCTCGGAGAAGCGCTGGACCTCCTGGTACGTGGATGTGCCCCGGAACAGTGACTGGAACGCGGCGAGCCGTTCGGGGGTCTCCACGTCGTAGACCTCGCGCGGATTCGACGGGTAGCTGTCCTTCCAATCGATGCCACTGATGAAATTGTTGGCGTCGTACATCTCGATGACGAGGATGTCCGGGTTGCCCTTGTCCTGCCAGCGGAGCTTCACGTAGCCGTCGGGAGCCGCATGCCGCGACCAGTACATCGTCGATCCCTTCGCAACGTTCGCCTGAACCCAGCGTAGTGCGGCGTTGCGCGGCTCGAAAATGAAGAGCCGCTCGGTGTCCACGAGGAACGCCAGCATCCACACGAACACCGGAGCCAGCAGGACGGCGGGCGCAAGCCGCCGCGTCCGCATCGCATCGAGCGCGCGCATCAGCGCCCATCCGCCGGCCAGTGCGGCCCAGGCAATCAGCGGGACAAAGTGTCGTGGGAAGTGATCCACCTTGAACACGATGAACAGCAGCAGGAGTGCCGGCGGAAATGCGAACAGCAGCATGCCGACGGCCACCCGCGACCGATCCCGGTGGCGCACCGCGCGGCGGACGATGCCTGCGCTCCCGATGAGGGCGAGGACGAGCAGTGGCAGCGAGAAGATGTCCGGGAGCTGCACGAGATACAGCAGCGCTCCCTTGGCGCGATTGAAGACGTACGGATCGCTCGTGCCGCCGCCCAGGACAGCGGAGAGCGTCTTCAGATTGTCGAATCCAAGCATCGCGATCACCGCACCCGCGACGCCGAAGACGACGGCGTGCAGGACGCGTCGCACGCGGGGACCGCGCAGCAGGATCACGACGGCCAGTGGCGGGATCGAGAAGAAGAAGAGCTTCAAGGCGAACGCGACGCCGGTCGAGAACGCGCTCCATCGCAACCACTCGCCGCCATCACCCGGCGGCGCCGTCGCATCACGCCACAACAGCCAGAGTGACAGGAGCAGGGCGGTCGTGACGGGAACATCCGAGAGAAAGAAGTGACTCTGCGTGACGTGGAGACCACCGAATGCGAGAAGCCACGCCGCGGCGATGCCGACGCGATCGTCGCCCAGGACGTCGCGGCCGATGAGATAGACCACGAAGATCGCGCCCAGCGCGAACAGCACGACGACCAACCGGCCCGCCAGAATGGTCCATCGCGCATCGGGTCTCGTGCCGCCGAAGTGCCCCCTCGCCATCGAGCCGATCAAGACAGGCGCGCCGACGATGGCACCGAGGGCCTTGGGATAGGGCTGTTCGTAGCGCGGCGGCTTCTGCGGATTCATCACGACTTCCGCGTTGACGACGTGCGTCCACTCGTCGGGGTGATGGCCCGCGAAGCCACTCGCGTCCGGCCAATTGAAGCCCCAGAAGACGCCCGGCAATCGCACGAGCGCGCCGACAAGGAGCGCCGCAACTATCCAGTTGCGCACGGCGGTCCTGGAGAGCGTGCCGGACCTGGTGACACCGTCGCTCATGGCGCGCGTTCCGGCGGGGGCGTCGGTCCGGTCGATCGAAAACCGGCCGCCAACGCGATCAGCAGGAACGGATAGTACCACTCGACATAGCTGCCGGTGGCGTGCGTCTTCCAGAGCTGGATGGCGGCGGAGAGCGCGGCGGTGATCGCCGCCAGCTGCACCACCGACCGGGCGCGAACCCAGAAGGCGCCAACACAGGCTGCGAGCGCAAAGAGGAGGAACGTCGGCTTGAACAGCGAGGTGGTGCCGAACAGCGGCTTCTGCCAGACCGCGGCCGCCGAAGGATGCGTCCCCCAGAAGCTGTCGATGCTGGCGCCGTACTGCTTGGCCGCTGCCCCTTCCTGATGCTCAAGCGTACTGGACAGAAAGAGCCGCACGGGGCCGTCTCCATCCAGCGGCGGTGTGAACGCGAGCACGAGGGCCACGAGCAGGGCGCCGACGACGGCGTATCCTGCCACGAACTTCCACCAGGATCGATCGCCGCTCTTGGTGCGCCAGCCGAGCCACGCGGGCAACAGAAACACCGGGAAGAACAGGACCCCCGCCGCCGCCGCGAACAGTCCGCCCGAGAGAGCCGGCCGGCGTGCCGCAGCCAGCGCGAGCAGCATGGTCGCCGATGGTGCGATGTGCGAGATGAAGCCCAGTCCGGTGATGACGAAGGTGTCGCCGCCGATGCCCAGGACGTACGGACTCGACGCCCAGAGTGCGACGACCCCGAGTGCCGTATCGGTCCCGGCCGCGGTTCGAACGATGACGAAGAGCGCCCAGACGCCGAGCAGGAAGAACGTGAGCGACGCCAGCTTCGTGGCGAGCTGGGGAGGCCAGGTGTAGCCCTGCGCTCCCGGCGTGGCGTCCGGAGCGTTCCGATGGGCGCCCGTCAGGACCTGAAACGGCAGATGGCTGGCGTAGAGCAACGGGCCATATGTCGCGGCGGCTCCGTACGCCGGAGCATCGGGACCGCGCAGCTTGCCATCCGCGTACGGCAGAATGCCGGTTTCGACCCACCGCTGCCCACCCAGGTTCGAGTAGATGCCCGCATCGTCGGGCGCGCGCCCCAGCACGACGACCACATCCAGAACCAGCAGGACGACGACCAACGCGCGCAGGACCGCGGGCGGCAGGTTCGGTGTCCAGGCCTCGCGCACGCGCTCGCTGCGTGCGAGCACGAACCCCCAGACCGCCATCGTGGCCGTCGCAACGAAGACCCCCGTGTAGAGCCACGCGGCGGCGCGCGGGGTGCTGTCGTAGCGATAGGTCAGGACGTGCAGCAGGAACACGGCGGGCGCGAAGAGCAGGGCGAGTGCCCCGTTGCGTCGCGACCAGACGCGTGTCCGGTCGCCGAACACCATCGCGGCCACGATCAGACCAATCCAGAGCGCGCCGGACGCATTCGGCACGAGCAGCTTCAGGAACAGCATGAGCTTCATGTCAGCGTCAGTTGCGAGGAGCCTTCTGTCCACGAATCGACCGCAGCAGCCGTCCAGCCAGTGCGCGAACATCGACGTCGTACTTATGCGCGGGAATGCCGACGAACGACCACATGACGGGCGGCGTCATGTCATACGCGCGACTGCGCCAGCGCAGCGAACTGGACTGCGCCCGTGCGGCGCGCCACAGGACAGTATCGGCGACGAACGCGCTCCAGCCCTTGCCGGACCGGATCGGGATCATGTTGGCTGGTGGCGGGGCGTCAGGACGCTGAATCACGTAGTTGATCCGGGTATCGGCCGGCTTCGGCAGCATGGCGTAGTACAGGAGTTCGCGCTCGCCGCTCCGACCGTCGGTGAGATCGGACTTCCAGTCCCGAGGCAAGATACTCAGGACCGACTCGGACGCGCGGATCGCCTCTCGATAGGCCGGGAAATCACCGTCGAAGCGCCCGATGCGAAAGTCGATCAGGGTCCCCGTCGCTCGGCTGACGCGATCGATCTGCCGGGTGCGTGGCATCGCCGTCGCCAGCGACAGCAGGCAACCCATCGTCGCCACCGACGTCCAGCGCCAGTCGGGTGGCTGCCGCAAGGCCAGGCGCCAGTACACGATGAGCGGAAGGACCATCGCCGGCACGAATTGGTGCAGATTCGTGAACGCCAGCGGAAGAAACAGGGCGGCGTAGGCGACCGACACGAGGGTGATCACGCGCGCGAACGGATCCTGCCGTCGCCATGCCAGCATCGCCAGCCACGGGGCGACTCCCGCCGGCAGGATCACCCACAACAGGCGAACGGGATCGGTGAGCGTCAGATACTGGAAGCGACCGACGAGCCCGCCGCTCTGGTACCCGATGCCGGCGGTCTCGCGCAGCGCGCGCGCCGCGATCACCTCGTACGACACGTACGCAAGCAGAAACGCGAGGATCGTGTATCCACCGAGTCTGGCGGCGTCACCGCGACGGTCGCGCGCCACGAGCCACATCGCCGCCGCTGCCAACACGCCGACCAGCAGGGCGGTGGGACGGGCGAGCGCGCCGAGAAAGCCGAACAGCAGAAACCAGGACCACTGGGACGTCCACGCCGTGTACAACATGCCGCAGAAGAGCGCGACGACCATCGCCTCGAACGCCGGCGGGGACGAGATGTCGGCGAAGTACAGTCCGTAGCTGGCGTTGAAGGACAGCACGATCAGCACGCACGCGACGCCCGACGTCAACGCCATCCACTCGCGGGCGAGGAGCCGACGCCCGGCGCCCAGTTCCGCCAGCACGGCGATGCCCGCCGTCAATGCGCCCGCGTGCCATGCGATCGGCAGACGCGCTGCGGCCTCGATCGGGCCGAAGATCAGCATCCACCAGTGATTCGACCACGCCATCGTGGTCATGCCGATGCCCAGTCCGAGAAAGCCGCTCTGGTTGGGGAAGCGCGGTACGACCACCCACTGGAGCGCACGCCCGATTTCGACGGCCTCGAATCCGTCGTCGCTGATATCCTGCCAGAAGAGCTCGGGCAGGAACGCCGCCGCGATCCCCGCGCCGATCAGCACGAACGCGCTCGCCGGCACGAGGTCCTCGCGGGAGAAGCGTCGGGCGTCACCACGATGCGCGCGGTAGGCGTAGAGGGACGCTGTCAGGGCGACGAGCAACCCGGTCGTGGCCAGGAAGGGCGCGCGCGTGTACGGCACAAGGCCGGCCACCTTCCCGAGGGAGGTGGCGACGATCAGCAGGGCGTGCGAGAGTCCGAAGCCGAGCAGCACCAGTTGCGGCAGCGACCGTTCGGCGCGGGTACTCGCGAGCAGCAGGACCCCCGGCGCAAGCAGGACCCAGCTGACGGCCGACACGAGCAGCGGCAGCGCCAGCCAGCGCACCGTCGGCGCGACCGTGGGATACCCGTGTGCAATGTCCCGTCCCAGATCGGCGAGGAGCGTCACCACCACCCAGGCAACCAGCGCCGAGGCTGGCACGAGCAGGTTGCGCCACTCGCCGCGCACGGCCATCGTCGACGGAGACCGGTCGCTCGTCGGCTCGAACAACTGCGTGGAGGGGGCGGCACTCATGTGAGGCGGGTGGGGGTGGTCGACCGCAGGAACGAACCGTCGCCGAGCGTGGCGCGTCCGATGCGAGGGGTGGGTGTTGGCATGACGGCGGACGCCGGGGGAGCGCTCATGGCTGCGACCTGGTCGCCACGGTGTGGTACGGACCGCTGAGGTCCCATCGCGGCGGGTCAGACACGACCCGTTCCGCAATCCACCAGTCGCGGTCCGCGAAGTGCGCGGTCAGCCGTTCGCGACTCTGCACATCGAGCAAGCGAGCATACACGTTGTCCGGGCCGTCCAGCCGAGGGCTGTTGTAGTTGAAGCCTGCCTGGTACGTCTCGCGTTCGGGCGCGTGTACGAACACCAAGGCGTGCTGGATCCCGCGACGGGAAACCTCCTGCGACAGATCGGCACCCACCTCACGATAGCGAAAATACTTCGTGGTGGCACGCCACGGTACGAACGTGAGGCATGCCGCCAGCACCGCGACGCCGACCATCGGCCGGACAAACGGTAGCGTGTCGGGTCGCCGCCACATCGCATGCAGTCGCTCGATGCTCCGCGCGGTGAACAGCAGGAAGGGTACCAGCAACGGATACCAGTAGCGGGCACCGTGATCGGGGCCGCCGCTGAACCAGTACAGCGAGTAACCGGCCGGGAGAACGACGGCCAGCGCGATCCAGATGCGATCCTCGCGACTGGTCCATCGCGAGGTCAGATACAGGACGGGCAGCAGGAGTGAGCCGCACGCCCAACCGAACAGGTCGACGTTCGTCTGGAAGAGATTCTTGTTGAGATTGAGCACGACGTCGGCCATGCCGTGGCCGGGGAGCGGGTCGATGTTTGGCCACGCGCGGTTGCCGATGTCCGCTCCGAACCCGAGTCGATCCCGTCCCGCTCCCCATGCGGCATCGGTCCACATGCGATACGGGGACAGCATCGGATCACCCGTGATCGCCTGATTGTACGCCATGCCGATCAGCACGAAGGCGCCACTCGCCACGCCGGCGATGACGAGGCTGCGGTACGACAGTCGCTCGCCTCCCAACAGGCCGAACGACCAGAGTGCCACCACCAGTCCCCCAGTTGCCGCATCGAGCGGTCGCGTGAGGAAGAGCATGCCGCCTGCGGCCCCGATCATGACCGCCCAGCGCACATCGCGCCCCCCGCGCTCCCGGCAACGCTCGACCGCCACGAGCGCGAGCAGCAGCCAGAGCGCGGCTGCCGGATGTCCGAGGAATTCGCCCGTCATGAAGAGCATCCACGGCGACACGCACATCAGCATCGCCACGACATTGGCGACGCCCCGCCCGTGCAGGCGCTCGAGGAGCGCGTGGGCGAGGAGCACGGTGACGGCGCTGATGACCGGGTTGACCATCCACGGAACACCGAGCCAGGCCCCGATGCTCAGCACCGCGGGCCATCCCGGAAAGCCGTACCCGAACCACCGCCCGTCGCGAATGAGGATCTCATCCATCTGAAACGCGGCCGAGTCCGGCGGCGCGGCGGCACTGAGATGGCCGGTCGCAAGCACCTTGGCCTGAAACAGGTAGGACACGCTGTCGTCGATGTGCGGAACGCCTTCGAACACGAAACGCGACACCAGCAGTCCGACGAGCAGGGTCCAGCCCGCACACCACCAACCCCAGTGCGCATCCCACCGCCGTGGGGTCGCGTCCGGGGCGCTGACCAGCGTCACGCGCTCGTCTGTCCACGCCTCGAAGCGGCGCAGCGCGGTCGCGGGCAGCGCGAGGAACGAGGCAACGAGGGTGGTGAAGGCAAGCACCATGACGATGGTCGCGCTCAGCGCCTCCGTGATCGACGACACGATATCCTTCGCCGGAATGGCAGAGGCGAAGCCGACGACGACCACGAGCAGCACAAGGCGGTGCGCGGTGCGGTCGCGGAGCGCGAGGAGCTGTTCGGCCTGCGCCCGCCATGTCGCGCGATACGCCACGAGGGTGGCGAGCTGTCCCGCGATGATCGTCCACGACAGCACGGTCGTGACGGACAGCGCTCCGCCCAGGCGCAAGTGTTGGTAGACGGCATAGGGCGGCGCGTCGACATGGGCGAGGACCGCGCACTGGCCGAGGAGAAACAGCAGCAGCAGGAGCACGCTCACCCGCCAGGGCGTACGCCATGCAACCGCCATCACCCCTGACGCCATCAGCGCGAGCGCACCGAGGAACAGGCTCATGATCGAGGTGGTGCCGTGCCGCGCGCCGAAGTCGATCGCGATCGCTCACGACCAGGGAACCGTGTGCGCGGGATCCGATCGAGGGAGTCCGTCAACGCGCGAACGATGCTATCGGTCGATGGGTCGGGCGGCCGGAGCGCGGTATCGGTGGTCAGCGCAATCAGCTCGCGCGCGCCGTCACCCCGGGCAATGAGCATCAGGGGCCATCCCACGACGCTCCGCATGTACCCGCGCGAGACGGGGAACCACGTCGGCTGATTCGGGGCCGCCCAGAGCTCTGACAGGAGCGGCGATGTCCCCGGCGTCGATGCCGACGCGCGATCCGGGCGCCAGAACCGTGCAAGGGACCGGCCCGGGATCTCGGTGTTCCGAACGCCAACGATGTCCAGCACGGTCGCGGGCAGGTCACGCATCGACACCGCGTCCGCGACGATGCGACCCCCCGGGACCCCGTTCGGGTACCGCATGATCAGCGGCACGTGCAACGCTTGCGGATAGAGCGTGTTGCCATGCCGCGCAAACCCGAACTCGCCGAACAACTCCCCGTGGTCGGAACTGATCACGACGAGCGTCGAGTCGAGAAGCCCGCGTGCCTCGAGGGAGTCCATCAGCGAGGCCACGACATGATCGAGATAGGCAATGCTGCCGTCATAGGCGCGCTCCTCGTCCGCGAGTTCCGACGCGGAGAGCTTCGCGTCCAACGGTCGTTTTGCGACGGCGTGTCGCGGATAGATGAGCCCCCGTCCGCGGTTCGCACGCGTGCCGAACCGTTCCTCCCAGGGAGCCGGCACGAAGTACGGCTCATGCGCGTCGAGAAAGTTCAGGAATGCGAAGAACGGACGCTGCGATGATCTGGAGCCGTCCGCCCACCGGAGAAAATCATTGGCGATCCGTTCGCCGTTCTTGCCCGTGTAGGCCTCGTACCGGCCGGTCAGGGCTCGCACACGCGGATTGTTCAGGATGAACGTGGCCAGCGACGATCCTTCCACGATGCGGCCGATCGTCAGCGGCCAGTCCTCGTAGTGGGCAAAGCCCCGTGCAAGTCCGGTGAGCGCGGATGTGTATTCGATGTTGCCGACAAAACCGGCCGTGCGATAGCCCGCCTTCCCGAGCACTTCGGCCAGCGTGCGTGGCTCTTCGTCGAGCGGACGCGCCCAATCCGTGCTCAACTCGTAGGGATACCGCCCCGTGAACATGCTGGCGTGCGCCGGCAGGGTCCACGGGGAGACGGAGAAGGCGGATCGAAAGACCGTCGCACGCCGCGCCACGTGCTCGAGGCGCGGCGTGGTCGCCCGAAGATGTCCGTACAGGCTGAGGCTCTTCGCCCGGACGGTATCCAGGATGAGGAGCACGATGTTCGGATGCGTGCCGTCGGGTGCAGGCAGGTGCCGCACGATCCACTGCTCACGCGCGAAGGACAGGGCATGAAGGCTCACGCCGATGATCACGGTGAGAGCGCCGATGAATCGCATGGTTCGACGAACCATCCGGTCGAATCCGCCCGGTGACGCTGCGGCGAAGCGTCCCGCTTGCACCGCCAGTCCGATGGCCAGCATCAGGAGCGCCAGTCGGTGCACCCAAGGATAGAGCATCCAGACGAGACCGAGTGTCGCCGGGAACAGCAGCAGGCCGACCATGAGCGCCGGGCGCAGATTGCGACCGGTCAGGCGCTGTCCGACCGTCAGGAGCAGCGCCCACGGCAGGAGAAAGACTGCGTACGAGAGCGGCGTGATCCAGATCGCATCCGCATCCGCAAACACGAGCTCCCCGTAGATTCGCGGAAGCTGGGTGCTGGCCACCTCGAGCCACCCGGCAATCAGGGAGGCGGCAACCGCAATGCGGACCAGCGAGGCCGCGGGTGCCGAGGTGGAGCGACCGGTAGGCGGCGCGGTGTCGCGAGACCCGTCCTCGGACCCGTGTATCACGTTCGTCGCGGCTGCCTCCCGCACGTCAACCACCTCCGACCCGAAGTAAACTACGGCGCGCTCCCACGGCCCCCGCATATAATACTGAACATTACCCTCCCACGCTCATCGCGAGTAGGACGACGCCGAGCAGCATTCGGTCAAGTCCGTTGCAACACGTGGACATCTTCGTTCCCCTCCTGAGACTCGTGCGCCGCGCGGATCCTCGCCGTGTGGATCGCGCCGTGCTGCTCTGCGCGGCGCTTGCGCTCGTGGCGCTGCTGCCTGCGTGGCGATGGGGACTGCCGTATGCCTCGAGCCTGGTCACCATTCGAGGGTGGGATGTGGATGGCATTGCGGGCATGGGGGTGCTCGCCGAACTCCACAACCTGACCGTTGCCGCCCGGGATGACTGGTACGTCGCGTATCCGCTGTTTCACTATCTCGTGCTGGCCGTGGTGTACGCCCCGTACCTCCTCGGCCTGCTGGTTACAGGACAGTTGCGGAGTCCCGGCGGGGCGTATCCCTTCGGCTTCTCCGACCCTGTGGCATCGATCGCGACGCTGAACGCGATCGGGCACGGCGTGTCGGTCGTGATGGGGTGCGGGTCGATCTGCGCGGTGTTCCTCCTGTCGCGTCGACTCTTCGGCGCACGCGCGGGGTGGACGGCGGCGGCCATTGCGCTCTTCAGCGCGCCGTTCATGTTCTACGCTCGCACGGGAAACCTGGATGTCCCGGTGCTGTTCTGGGTGCTGCTCTCGTTCGTCGCCATCGAGCGGGCATGGACTGACGGACTGACCACTCGGCGCGCCCTCTGGTGTGGTACGCTCGCCGCGCTGGCGGTCGCAACCAAGGATCAAGCGTACGGGCTGCTGGTTCCGCCGCTGTTTGCGCTCTGCGTGCGCACCCTGCGCCGCGCGCGCGGTCCCGCGCCGCAACCACCGGGAAGCACGCCGATGCGCCGTGTGCTCGCGCTTGTGGGCGCCGGAGTCGTGGTGTTTGCCGTTGCGGGGGGCGTCGTTGTGCGCCCCGACCGCTTCGTGCGCCACGTGCAGTACATCCGCGGTTTCGAACGCACCTTCGCGAATGTGCGACATCTCACCGATCTCACCACCATGCGCGACGCGACGCTGGGAGGAGCGGTCGAGCTGGGTGGGGACTTTCTGAGCGCGCTTGCCGCCGCCGTCAGTTGGCCGGTGCTTGTCGTCGGCGTCGCAGGGCTTGTCGTCTGCTGGCGCGGTACGTCGTCCGTGCGCTGGCTCGCGGCGTCGGTCATCGGTTTTGGCGCGCTGGTCATCTGGCCGGTTCATTTCATGCAGTACCGCTACGCGCTCGCGCCTGCGTTCGTCGTGGCCATCCTCGCCGCCGGCGCGTTGTCGCGTCTCGCCGCGCGCGGGTCATCCACCCGCGTCATTGCCGATGTGGGTGCCGTCGGCCTGGTGCTCTGCTCGACTGTGGGCGGAGCGGAGGTGACGCACGCCATGCTGACCGATGCGCGCAGGGACGCATCCACATGGATGGCATCACATCTCACGGCGGGCGATACGGTCGGCTTCTTCGGCCGGCCGCACCAACTGCCGGACGTCCCCGCAGGGGTTCACGCGGAGATGATGGGTGTCGATACGGATGCTGCGGCCGACTTGCAGCGCATCAGACCACGGTGGATCGTGGTCGCGCCCGACTACTTCGCGGATCCGACCATGGAGCGTAGCATCTTCCTGCCGACGTCCGTGTACGTCGGACTGCAGGACGGGTCGTTGGGCTGGAGGCGCGCGCAGCGCTTCCACTCTCCGTCGCTGCTCGGGCGTCCGTTGCCGTACCTGCCGTACGTCAATCCCGTGGTTCAACTGTTCGAACGTCAACCGTAAGCACGCTCGGTCGACCACCGCGTGGTGCCTCGTCGGACCCCCGCCTCAATCCAGTGGCTTCCGCAGGATGCGCAGCTCGTGTCGGTACCAGAGTCGTGCAATGTCTTCCGTGTACTGCAGGTGCAACCCTGCTTCGCTGGCCCATCGCTCCACTGTGCGGATGGGTACGTAGTGGATCCATTGACGCGCCAGCAGCAGGTCGTGCAGGCGATTCAAGGTGGCGTGGAGCACGGGACGATCTGCCAGATCCTTGAAGAGGAGCAGCCCCCCGGGCGCCAGACGGCTGATGGCCTTCTCGAGGAACGGTCGCTGCTGCGCGGGTGGGATATGGTGCATGACGTCCACGACGCTCACGACATCGAACTGTCCGTCGGGCCACTCGCCATCGACAGGAATCCACTGGAAGTGCAGCCGGACACTCGTCTGTCGCTCGTTGACGCGGCGTGCCATCTCGCGCGCAGATGCGATGGCTGGTGCGGACGCATCGAATCCGAGCGCATCGATCTGCTTGGCATCCTGCGCGAGATAGGCAAGAAACAACCCGGCACCGCATCCGACGTCCAGGACGCGACTGCCGTCCGGCACATGCGGTGTGAGGTATTCGAATGGGCAGATGTAGATGCGATAGTGCATCAGTGTCCGCATCAGCCAAGGCCCCGTCGTGTACAGGTCACGAGCAACGTCTGCCAATCGGGACAGGGTGCTCGGCGCGGACACGGCTTGCGGGATCTTCACGGGTCGCTGGAAAGATGTTGAACACCGCTTCACGCGCGTCCGACACGACGACGCTCCCGAGGGACGATACGGTGCGATCGCGCCGCGCGCGACGGTGATCGGGAGAGCCAAGCGAGCGCCGGCAGGAGAACTCCTGCGGTGCCTCGACACTCGCCGATGCATCATGGCAAGGGTCGACTGCCCGGCACACCGAGGGCGCCACGAGTGCGAAGGGTACCACGCCCGTCGCCGCAGGGCCAGTTACCCGTCGTGCCCGCGTAGCAGCTCGCGTGCGACGCCCACCCCCGCCTCGACCCTCTCCTTTACAGGTAGTAGGATGCCATGACGCAGGGCCACCACGATGCCCCGTCCACTGCACCCTCGCGGGGAGTACCGAGTTTGACTGCATCCTCACCGGCGGCACCAGCGGTCTCGTCACGCGGCCTGTCCGTGACTCGGGGCATGGCGATCGCCTTCGCGGCACTGATCGCGGCCACGATGTCGAGCACGCTGTATCTCCTGGCGTTCGTCTTCGTGCGGCGCCACGTGTTGGGGTTCATGGCGTGGGACTACCAGAACCAGATCTGGCACTCGCCCATCGCCTATGGCGTCCTGTACGCCCTTGTCGTGGCCGTGTGCCTCCCGGTCGTCTGGCTGCGCCCATCGGTCGGCGCGCGGCTCGCGATCGCGGTGTTCGGGGGGCTCGGCGTCTTGAATGTGATGATCACGTTTCCGCGCATCGCCCAGTGGTCGTCGCTCCTGCTCGCGCTCGGCGCGGCCGTGCAGGGGTGGCGACTGGCGACAGACGCGGGTGAGCGCCTCATGCGAAACATGGGCCGTGCCGCGGTCGCCTTCACCGGGATCTATGCCGTCGTGGCCGCGACGACGCTGGTGCACAGGGCACGCGGCCGCGGCGACGCCCCCGAGGCCACTGCGCGGGATGAGGCCCCCAACGTCATCTTCATGATCTGGGACACCGTCCGGGCCGCCAACCTGTCGGCGTATGGCTACCCTGTCCAAACGACGCCGAATCTGGCCGCTCTGGCGGCGGAAGGAGTGCTCTTCGAGCGCGCGTACTCGAACGCCCCGTGGACCCTGCCGTCGCACGCCTCGTTCTTCACGGGGCAAGAGGCGGGGGCGCTCAGTGCCGACTGGAAGACACCGCTCGACAAGACGCATCCGACGATCGCCGAGGTCCTCCGTCGGGCCGGCTACGAGACGATCGGCTTCAACGGGAACGCGTTCTACGGCGGGTATTCCACCGGGCTTGGCCGCGGGTTCGACACCTACCGGCAACACCGGTCCACCTGGCGACAGGTGATGCTGGCATCGGCCTTTGGCCAGACCGCGAGCCTCAAGCGCGTCTTCAGGGAGCTGACACGCAGCACCGTGGCTGACGTCTTCAGGAAGCCCGACCTGTCCGTGTTTGCCGGATTTGCCGAATACGACGTGTACTACTCGCGCTACATCGCCGACGAATTCCTCGCGTGGACGTCGCAGCGCACGAGCAGGCGTCCCTACTTCGCCTTTCTCAACCTTTACGATGCGCACGAATACGGCGCGCTCCCAACCGCCGAGAAGTACATCGTCCGCGGCGGCAAGACCCCCAAGGAGCGCTACGACCTTGCGATCCGACATCTGGATACACAGCTCGGGCGCATGATCACGGAGCTGCGCGCGCGTGGAGCGCTCGACAACACGATCGTCGTCGTGGCGGCGGATCACGGTGAGCACTTCGGGGAGCACGGCATAGAGATCGGGCATGGCGTCAGCCTGTACGACGCGACCCTCCATGTCCCGCTGGTCATTCGGTACCCCAAGGGCGTCCCCGCCGGCACCCGCGTCTCGACGCAGGTCGAGCTGAAGGATCTCGGGCGCACGATCCTCGCGATGTCCGGCATTGACAGCCCTTTTCCCGGGCGACCGCTCTCCCGGTACTGGGGCAACGCGGCGACCGCTGGCGACACCCTGCTCGCGGAGGTCAGCAAGCGCATCAACGAGACGCGGCCCCTGCCGAACCGCGACCATGCGCTGAAGCGCGTGATGACCGATAGTCTCGTCTACATCCGGCGCCAGGATGGGCGCGAGGAGCTGTACGCCTATCGCGTCGACACCCTCGAACAGCGGAATCTCGTCGACAGCACTGCCCGGCGCCCCCAGCTCGAGCAACTTCGAAAGCGCCTGGCCGCGGTCCCGTATCCCTGGCGCTGAGGGGGGGCGACCGTCGGAGCCACAGCTGGTGGGCGCGACCGGTGACCGTGGGAGGTGCGTACGGGAAGACAGGCGTCTTCCATGCACACGGCCGGTCGCTTTCAGCGGTGATGTCCCTTTCGACATCGCCCGTGCGTGGTGATACTTCAGTGACCGCAGGTTCCGGCGCGCGTTTCTTTCGTCCATGTCTCGATGCTCTTGTCGCTTGTCATTCCGGTGTACAACGAGGCGCGACATGTGCGTGATGTGTTGCTGCGCCTCGCGACCGTCGACTGGCCGTGCGAGGTCGAGTACATCGTGATCGACGATTGCAGCCGCGATGGCTCCTGGGACATCATCGAAGCGTATGCGAAAGACCACGACATTCGGGCCGTTCGGCAGCCCGTGAACAAGGGGAAGGGTGCGGCGATCCGTCGGGGGTTCGAGTTGGCGACGGGTGACATCATCGCCGTGCAAGATGCCGACTTCGAGTACGCGCCGGAGGATCTGGTTGACCTCGTGAGCGCGATCATCAAGGACAAGGCGGACATCGTGTACGGGAGCCGCTACCGCAAGAACAGCCCGAATGTGCATCGCACGTTCCACTACGCGGTCAATCGGCTCCTGACGCTCATGTCCAATCTGTTGAGCGGCCTCTATCTGTCCGACATGGAGACATGCTACAAGGTCTTTCGCGCGGAGATACTGAAGCCCATCAAGCTCGAGTGTGATCGATTCGGGTTCGAACCGGAGATCACGGCCAAGATCGCGCGCCTGAAGGTGCGCGTGCACGAGTACCCGATTCAGTACTTCCCCAGGAACTATCTCGAGGGAAAGAAGATCAGCTGGAAAGACGGCGTGGCCGCGGTGTGGTTCATGCTCAAGTTCAATTTGCGCCGCCACGACGACCCGTCGCTGCGTGATGTCCCCGCCAAATATCGAACCGCCAAGGCGGAGCGTCTCTGAGCGTGGGAACCCGCCGTACGTCGCTATCGACGTCGCTTGAAGCGCCGTGGTATCGAAAGCCAGTATCCCGATGTCACGATCAAGATGGCCAGCCCACCTCCGCCGAGCATCGCGAACTTGCGCGTCGTCTGCCCACCGGGGAACTTGGCCAGGATCGAGAGCACGTGCACATTGTGACCAAACGACCTCAGAAACCGATCCCGGCGCTGCGTGCGCTTGATCTCACCATTGGCTTCCGCAACGAAGATTTCCGTCTCCCCCGCATCAGCCAGCAGGATGTGGTGAGCCGGAAGCGGACCGCCGTACCGCTCGGTGGTGGCCGTCAAGCGCTCGACCCGCGACGGCGTCGCGCCGGGGTGCAAGGCGGCCACCAGCGCGACGGCATGCGCGGAAGAAATCACGAATCGCTCACCCGTGGTCGCGTGCACCATGACGGGAGCTCCGCGCATTGGCTGCACCAGATACACGAGCGTGTCGAGGATACGCTCGAGGCTGATGCGCCGTATCGGCCGGGGCGCGTCGGCGCCCTCGAACGCGACGGCAGCGGCGCGTGCAGGCGTGATGGCGACCGTCTCGACGCCAACGGGGGCCGACTTGATCCCGTCGCCGCGCGCCACCGAACTTTCCGGCACGACGAGCAGAATGCCGCTCGCGAACCACGACACCATGAGCAGTCCGACGGCGACACCGATCCACTTGTGCCACCAGCGCACCTCTGGCGGAAACCGCCACCTTTCCGACGACGACATCGCGACCGATACTCCGAGTGAGGAATTCCACCGCTGCAGCGTGAATCATGGTACAGTAATGGCGGTCACGACGAGTCGCCAATGGCGCTCCCGTTCGGCTGATGCACCTGCACACCTCCGCACATGCGACCACCGACCTTCGGGCCAACACAACTTTCGAACCCGTGCCTTCTCCCGTCCTTCTCCGCCGATGACCGCTAACCCATCCGCGTCCGGGCGGCGACTCAATCTGGTCATCGGCGGGCACGTCGATCATGGCAAGAGCACGATCATCGGACGCCTCCTGGCCGACACGGGATCGCTCCCCGATGGCAAGATCGAGGCGGTCCGGGCCCATTGTGCGCGCAACAGCAAACCGTTCGAGTACGCGTTCCTGCTCGACGCCCTCAAGGACGAGCAGGCGCAAGGGATCACGATCGACGCGGCGCGTGTGTTCTTCAAGACCGCGCAGCGACCGTACATCATCATCGATGCGCCCGGGCATATCGAGTTCCTGCGCAATCTCGTGACGGGTGCGGCGCGCGCCGAGGCCGCGCTCCTGGTCATCGATGCGAAGGAAGGCATCCAGGAGAATTCGCGCCGGCACGGGTACATGATGTCCATGCTCGGCATCAAGCAACTCGTGGTCCTCGTCAACAAGATGGACCTCGTTGGCTACGACGCCGCCGTCTTCCAGCGCTTGCAGGCCGAGTATCGCGCATTTCTCGCCCAGTTGAACGTGACGCCCGACGGCTTCATTCCGGTGAGTGGTCGCGAGGGTGACAACATCGCGCATCGCTCGCCGGCGATGCCGTGGTACACCGGCTCGACGGTGCTCGAGGCGCTCGATCAGTTCCGCGCGGAGGCGCCCGACACCGAGCAGCCATTCCGTCTGTCGGTACAGGACGTGTACAAGTTCACGCGGCAGGGCGACGATCGACGCATCGTCGCCGGCACCGTCGACAGCGGCCGTGTGCGCGTGGGGGACGCGGTCGTGTTCTACCCGTCGGGCAAGAAGTCGGTGGTCAAGTCCATCGAGGCATTCAACCGCGAGCAGCCGCTGTCCGCGGAGGCCGGTGAGGCGGCGGGCTTCACGCTCACTGAGCAGATCTACGTTGCGCGCGGCGAACTGGCGGCCGTGGCCCACGAACCACGGCCGCAGGTGACCACGCGCTTGCGCGCCTCGATCTTCTGGCTCGGCAAGCAACCGCTCGTCAAGCACAAGGACTACACGCTCAAGCTGGGGGCCGCACGCGTGCCGGCCCGCGTGGAGGAGATCCATCGCGTGCTCGATGCGTCGTCGCTCGATGTCGACGAGCGCAAGACACGCGTGGACCGGCATGAAGTGGCGGAGGTGACGCTCAAGACGAGTCGCGCGATCGCGTTCGATCTGGCCGACGCGCAGGCGGCGACGAGCCGGTTCGTGCTGGTCGACGAGTACGAGATCCGCGGCGGTGGCATCGTGCGCGAGGCGCTGCCGGACACGATGTCGAGCGTTCGCGAAAGCGTCCTGCTGCGCAACTACAAGTGGGAGCCCAGCAACATCTCGGAGGAGGCGCGTGCGGAGCGGTATCGCCAGCGCCCGACCTTGTTGCTCATGACCGGCGAAGCGAAGTCAGACCGCAAGGGGCTCGCAAAGGAAGTCGAACTGCGCCTCTTCGAGCTCGGCAACATCGTGTACTTCCTCGGCATCGGCAACGTGCTGTACGGCGTGGATGCCGACATCGAACGCAGCACCGAACGTCGGCACGAACATCTGCGTCGGCTCGCGGAGGTCGCCAACCTGATGCTGGATGCCGGCGTGATCCTCATCGTCACGGCGGCGGAACTGACGCAAGCAGACGTCGAACTGATCAAGACCTCGGTCAATCCCGATCACATCGAAGTCGTATGGGTCGGCGACACGAAGTCCACCGATGTGGCGCACGACCTGCAGATTGCCGATCCGGACGATCCGGCTGCGGTCAACGAGGTGAAGCGGCTGCTGCAGGAGAAGGGGATCATCTTCCGGCCGTGGGCATGACCGTGACGCCTGCACTCGTGAGTCGGGTCTCGCTCGAACGCCTGATGGTGCTCGCGCGGGAGGCGGGTGGCGCGGCCATGCGGCACTACGGTGCGCTGGACGTCGTGCTGTACAAGGCGGACGAGAGTCCCGTCACCATCGCCGATCAGGCGGCGCACGAAACCATCGTGCGAGGGCTTGCCGCATGGTGCCCGGAGGTTCCGGTGATTTCGGAAGAAGCGGAGAGTGCCCCGTACGAGGTACGCCGGCACTGGACGCAGTTCTGGCTGGTGGATCCACTCGACGGAACGAAGGAGTTCGTGTCGCAGAACGGCGAGTTCACGGTGAACATCGCGCTGGTGGAAGAGGGAGTGCCAGTGCTCGGCGTCGTCTATGCCCCGGCCATCGACGTGATGTACGCGGCTGGACGGGGACTTGGCAGCTGGGTGCATCGCGGCTCCGACGCTCCACTACGCCTCCTCGGTCCGTCGGCACCGGGTCGTGACGGGGTCATCGTCGTCGAGAGCCGCTCCCATCCATCCGCCGCACTCGAGCGATTCCTTGCCACGCTCCGTGTGGCATCGCGCGTGCAGGCCGGCAGCTCCCTCAAGTTCGGACTTGTCGCCGAGGGAAGTGCGCACTGCTATCCGCGGCTGGGTCCGACGATGGAGTGGGATGTCGCGGCGGGTGACTGCGTGTATCGACATGCCGTCGCCGAAGGCGAGCGCGGATCGCCGCTGGTGTACAACACGCCGTCGCTCCGGAACGAGGGCTTCGTCGTCGGGGTGACCGCATGAGCACTGTGCGCGATACCCACACGCGGAGCATGGTCAAGGCCGTCAGTTGGCGCGTCCTCGGAACGATCGCAACGTCAGTGATCGTGTTCATCTTCACCCGGCGATGGGGGCTGTCGTTGTTCGTCGGTGCGATGGAGTTCGTGTCGAAGATCGGCCTCTTCTGGCTGCACGAACGGATCTGGGATCGTGTGCGCTTCGGGCGCGCCGAGCGTCAGCCGTCGGTCGTCTGGTTCACGGGACTGTCGGGTTCGGGCAAGAGCACGATCACGCACGAGGTGGTGAAGCAGCTGCAGGCGCTCGGGCACAAGGTGGAGCATCTCGACGGCGACAGCGTGCGCGCCATCTTTCCCACGACCGGCTTCACGCGGGCGGATCGTGACGCGCATGTCCGGCGTGTCGGCTTTCTCGCGAGTCGGCTGGAGCAGCACGGCGTGATCGTGGTCGCGTCGTTCGTCTCGCCCTACGTGGATGCCCGGGACGCCGTGCGGGCGATGTGCCGGAGCTTCATCGAGGTGTACGTGAACACGCCACTCGAGGTGTGCGAAGCGCGCGATGTGAAGGGATTGTACGCGAAGGCCCGGCGCGGCGAGATCGCCAACTTCACGGGCATCAGCGACCCCTACGAAGCACCGACGCAGGCCGAGCTGGTGGTGGACACCTCGAAGACGTCGGTGGACGAGGCAACCAAGCAGGTGCTCGCGCTCATCGAAGCGCGCTTTTCCGGAGCCAGACGGCCATGAGCGATCATCTCGACCAGCTTGAACACCGCAGTGTGCACATCTTCCGCGAAGCGTACGCGAACTTCAAGCAGCTGTGCATGCTCTGGTCCATCGGCAAGGACAGTACGGTGCTGTTGTGGCTCGCGCGCAAGGCGTTCTTCGGTCACGCACCATTTCCGCTGGTGCACATCGACACGTCGTACAAGCTGCCGGAGATGATCCAGTACCGGACCAGGCTGGCGATGGAATGGAAGCTGACCATGATCGTCGGGCAGAACACGCAGGCCCTCGAAGCGAAGCAGACATTCCCCGACGGCACGATCGATCGTATCGCATGCTGCGGACTGCTGAAGACGCAGGCGCTCAAGGACACGCTGGCAGGAACCGGGGTGCGTCGGCGGCTGAATCTGGGCACCGGCGAGTACGAGATCGACCCGAACACGGAGCCCTTCACGGGCGTGATCGCGGGTGCGCGGGCCGACGAAGAAGGGAGCCGATCGAAGGAGCGGTACTTCTCGCCACGCACGCAGAGCAGCGCGTGGGACGTAGGCGAGCAACCGCCGGAGTTCTGGAATCAGTACAAGACGGAGTTCGCGCCCGGCACGCACGTGCGCATTCATCCATTGCTCGATTGGACGGAACTCAACATCTGGGAGTACATCGAACGGGAGCGGATTCCGACGGTGTCCCTCTACTACGATCAGGGCAACGGCACCCGCTATCGCTCGCTCGGATGCGGACCGTGCACACTGCCGGTGGCGTCCGACTCGCGCAACCCGGCCGACATCATCCACGAACTGCGCAGCGGTCGTTTTGCGAAGGTCGCCGAGCGCGCCGGTCGTGCACAGGACAAGGAAGACGGCGGTGGCCTCGAGACGCTGCGTCGCGACGGGTACATGTAGGCGCCGCAACAACGCGGCTGACGCGGCCCTGCATCCGGCGTCACGCGTTGCCGCTCACTCCCTGGGACGTGCGGACACGCGGGACAGTGTCGAGTAGAGCGTCAGCGCGATACAGAATCCGGTCATGCCGCCGACGGCGAAGCGGCCGAGGACGAGGACCGTGCGCGTGGTGGCGGCTGAATCGAACATGAGTCCCTGCTGCGTCGTGTTCCAGCTGGCGCAGAGCGTCGCGAAGAGCACGAGCAAGAGCCACGTCCGGCGGCGCCGTGCATCGGTGAGCACGCGCGGCCACGCGTGCGCGCGCTGGAGGAGGTGCCACAACCAGCTGAGGACGACCGCGCCACCAACGAGGCTGCTCAGCACCTGCCACACATCGTACCAAGGGACGCGCATGCCGCCGAGCGTGAACGCCGTGTTGTTGAGCGCCGGCATGAGGACCGGCCCCCATGTGTCACGATGGGTGAACGCGTCCCACACGACGTGCGTCGCGCCACCGATCACCACGGCGGCCGCGGCGCGTACCGCCCATCCCCATGTGAGTCGGGGCCTCGGTCCGGGTGTCGGCAGCGCGAAGAGGGCGCGCGTCGGGTTGCCCAGGAGCAGCGTCCAGAGCGCAAGTGCCACGAGTCCGGCCGGCAGGCAAAAGAGGACGAGGCCGTACCACGCGTGACTGATCAGCGCGATCGGCTCGAGGCGGAACAGGTACTCGAAATCGGGGGACAGCGTGCCGATGACAAACGCTTCGAACGGCAACCGGTCGGGGCCGATGAGGCGACGCAACGGCAGCACGGTGGCGGGATGCGCGAGCGTGAATGGCACGGGATGTCAGCGCTGCACTGTCGGTCCGGCGACGTCAACGAGGCGACGGGTCGCGGACCTCAACGGACGCGAGACAGGGCGTCCCCCGCGCCCGTCCAGTAGCCCACGACTTCGCCAAGCCCCCACGACACCACGAACGCACTGATGAAGGGCATGGTGGCGAGGATGCGCCCCATGGGCACGCGCTTGACCGTCAGACTCTTCGCAATACGGAACAAGAGCAGCGGCGGCAGGACAAACGCCGCCGCGCCGGAAGCGAGGCGCTTCAGCATGGACGCGTTGCGCATGCGGGCGCCGGCGTACGAGCGCGAGTAGAGAAAGCGCTGGCCGAGGTATTCGAAGAAGCCGAAGTGCTTCTTGTGGCCGACCAGCAGCTCCGCCTTGCAGATGAGGTGTACGCCCTCGGCCCGCATGGCGTCATGGAGGCGATTCTCCCACGCGCCTTCCGCCGTCACGGACAGAAAGCGATCCAGCACCGACTTGCGGTAGACGATGTTGTTGCCGGGGAGCCACGCCGCATCCCCTTCAGGCAATGGCGGAAGACAGGCGCTGTACTCGCAGAGGAACGTGGCCCAATCCAGGAGCCGTTCGGTCGCCGCGTTGGCGATCGGACCGCCCACGACGTCGTGTCCCTCGGCAAGTGACGCGAGCAGACGCGCCCCCCACTCCGGCGGCACGATGACGTGGTCCTCGATCACCGCGATGGCGTCCGAGCGTGCCATGCGAAAGGCCCGATCACGGATCTGCGGAATGGTCGTGTTCCGCGGCACCGAATGCAGCGTGACCCAGGGAAACCGACGTCGAACCGTCTCGGCCACATCGCCCCCCAGCCGGTCGACCACCAGCACTTCCAGCGGGACGCGTGCGCGAACGAGCTCCAGCGCCTCGCAGCAGGGCACGAGATCGTGCAGCCCGTTCACCGACGGTACCACGATGGTCAGGAGCGGCTGGCTCGAATGGGCGTGAGTCACGGATCGTCGGAGCGGGTGAGGGAAGACGGACGCAGCGTTGTCGTGCCGATGCGTGACGCACTCACGGCGAGAACACCGGCAGCGCGCCGCGCCGCAGGCGAATGATACCGACCGCAAGGAGCGCACCGGCATACGCGACCGCACCGACGGGAATGCTCACGAACACGGAGCGGTCGGCCACGACGTACACACACGCGCCCATGATCGTCGCCGCAACGGCAGTCCGCGCGAGCCGCCGCAACGGCGTCATGGCCAAGCCCAATTGCGCAGAGTAGCGGAGCGCGAGCACCGTGCGCACCGCCTCCGTGGCGAGTGTGGCCAGCGCGGCACCTGCCAGGCCCCAGGGCGGAATGAGCAGCACGTTCAATATCACGTTCGCACCGGCCGCCCATGCTGCCGTGCGCAGCATCAGGTCGGGGCGCTGGTTGGCCAGCAGCACCGCCTGCGCCACGTTGCGCAGCAAGGCCACCGGGATGACGAGCAACAGCAGTTGCAGCGGTTGGACACTGGATGCATATCCCGCGCCGTAGATGAGCGCCATCAACGGCCCCGCCACCAGCACCCCACCGATCGTCACGGGGAGTCCGCCCGCCATCACCTGCGCCATGGCGGTATCGAACAGCGCCCGCGCAGCGGAGGCATCGGTGCGCACGCGCGTGATGCTCGGGATCAGGCTCATGGTGTACGCCACGCCGAGATTCTGCGCGAAGCTGATCAGCGTGTACGCTGCGGCGTAGTAGCCCACCGCGTCGCTTCCCTTCATCACGCGCAGGAACAGGAAGTCACTGTTGAAGATCGCGAGCCCCAGCAACCCGTGCAGCACCAGCGTCCACGACCGGCGCAGCAGCGGGGCGATCACCCCCGCTCGAAGCTCGATGCGGAAGCGGCGCACGGCCGGCGGCAGGGTGCGAAACAGGAAGAGCGCCCCCAGCGTCTCGCCGATGACCTGCGCCATCGGTACGCGCAGCAGGTTGTCCGGCGTATGCACGAACAGCAGCACGCACGTCGCCGCGGTCACCTCGTTGAGCACCCGCGCCCAGGACGCACTGGCTGCTTGCTCGAGACCCAGATGCACCCATCGCGTGCCCAGCGCGACGGTGAGCAGGGTGACGGAGAACACCGCCAGCACCGGGCCGTCCGGCTTCGGAAGCCAGAACAGCGCGGACGGTACGGTGAGTGCGATCAAGATCACGCTGACCAGCAGTCGGGCGCCCAGAATCGGCGGCAGCGTCGTGCGCAACGCGTCCGGATGCTCGGCGACCTCGCGCACCCCCAACATGTCGATGCCCAGGTCGGCCACGAACGCGAGATAGAGCATCACCGTGGTGGCGGCCGCGACGACGCCGTAGACCGAGGCGCCGAGCGTGCGTGCCACATACACGCTGGCCACGAACGCCAGCAGCCGCGAGGCGGTCTCGCCAACAGCCAGCGTGACAAAACGACGCCCGACAGACGACCCGCCGGTGCTCATGAGCGTTCGCCCATCTACGCGCGTGGGCTCAGCATCCCCGACACTTCACCGAGGGTCCACGCCACGAGATACAGCAGCACCATCGGTGAGGCGAGGAGGAAACGCACCGCATTCCCCTTGGCCGCATGCGCGCGCGCGTGCCGCAGGAGCACCGTGAACGGAATCAGCGGGCCGGCGGCCCCCAGCAGCAACCGCTTGCCGAGGCCCAGGTGGCGCGCGCGGATTGCACCGAACAGGCGACCCCAGTGGTAGCGCTCGTGCAGCAGCTGTCCCAGTGGCACCCATCCGCGATGATGCTCCACCACCAGCTCGTCCGAGAGGTAGAGCGTGTCGCCCTGCTGCTGCAGGGACCAGTGGACCACCGGCTCCTGATACCGCTCGCGCCAGAGCGCGCGCGTCTGCTCGAGTGCGCGGCGCTTGTACACCACGTTCACGTCGCTCACCCAGTCGCGCGGGCCGCTGTCGAAGGGCGACGTGTACCGGGTGAAATCGCACACATGCACGGCCCATCCTGCCAGGCTGGTCGGCAACGGGTCGATCGCCCCGCCAATCACGCCATGCGGCAGCGCGCGGTGCAGGCGGACCGCCGTGCGGGCCCAGTCCTGCCGGGGCGCGCCGCGGTCCTCGACAATCGCGATCAGGTCGCCGGTGGCTGCGGCCAGTCCTGCCGCACGCCGACGGTCAAACAGCTCGTGCTCGCCGCCAGCCGACGTGATCGGCTGCTCCGTCGCCACGACACCCAGCGGCATGAAGCGCACGGTCGGAAACTCCGCGCTGAGTGCGACATGCGGTGCCGCGCTGGTGTCGTACGGGACCAGAATCTCCATCGGTGGTCCGTCGACCTGCGTGGTCAGCGCCGTCAGGAGCCGACGCACGGCCTCGCCGCCCTCGACAATCGTCACGATCACCGACAACAACGGATCCGCCTCTGTGCGCGTGCTCGAGCGTGTCGACTGCTGGTCCACCATCACGCCCACATGGAGCCGAGCGGGGCGAGATGCACCGCTTCGCGGGTCGCGGAGCTGCGACGGACCGCGTCTGCCATCTGCAACGCGCGTAGCCCGGCGTAGCCGTCTGCCAGCGCGCCGCTCGGCCGGCCGGCAATGCGGGCCAGGAAGTCGGCCAACTCGCCATCAAACGTCAACCGGGTGGTGCTCGTCCACGACTTGAGCTTCTCGCGCACCATGACGTCGAGGTAACGCCGACGCTCGGTCGTGCGGGGGGCGCCCGGCTTGCTGTGCGTGATCAGGACGTTGGACATCGGGGCGTAGGAGCCGCGCACCATGCCCAACGGCCCGTACACCTCGATGGCCGCCTGATAGCCCTTCCACTCGGTCCAGGTCGCCTCGTACGTGGCGGCAATGCCGGCCGCATTGCGGAACACCGCCACGGCGTTGTCCTCGGAGCCGGGGACGTTCCAGACCGATTCCGACATCATCCCGTACACGTCCGTGATCTCACCGAGGAAGTAGCGCGCCAGGTCGGACATGTGAATGCCGACGTCCATCATCGCGCCGCCACCGGAGACCGGCGCACGATACTGCCAGTCGGCGCGGAAATTGGCGAGACCGTCATGGCCGCCGAAAATGCGCACATGGTCGATCGGTCCGATGCGTCCGGCGTCAACCACGTCGCGCACGTACTGCATGGCGGGGTAATAACGCAGGTTGAAGCCGACGGCGAGAATGCGGTTGGCCCGCTGCGCCGCCTCGATGATGCGCTCGCACGAGGCGATGGTGTTGGACAACGGCTTCTCGCAGAGCACATGCAACCCACGGTCGAACGCCGCCACGCATTGCGACTCGTGCAGCTGAATCGGCGACGAGATCACGACCGCGTCCATCGGCACGCGCAGGAACGCCTCCATGTCTGGCGTGGCGACGGCGCTGCTCCCCTTGACAGCGTTCGCCGCTGCCGCGGGCGACACGTCGCACACCGCCACCAGCTCGGTACCCGGGCCTTCGCGGATACTGTCGGCGCGCAGGCGGCCGATCGTGCCCGCACCCACCACGCCCAGTCTCATCGCCATGGGAGAACCTCTGTGCGCCAACCTCGGCTGCGAAAAAGTGTCAGTCGTGTTGCCGTGGGCGCTGTTGGTCAGCGCTCGGCGGCGGGGCAACCGCGGACGGACGCGGTGGTGAACGCAATATGCAGAATACTATCGGTGTTCATGGGACACCGCTGGATGGTCTCACGCTGCGATGGGACGAGATGGAGCGTCGCGGCGCGGGGTGGCCCGCCTGGACGTCTGGACGCACGATCGCGAGAGGCGCCGACCTCCGATCGTCGCCCGGTCATCCCCAATGCGCAGAGGGCACCGGCGCTTCTCAGCGCCAGTGCCCTCTGTCTTTTCATCCGCCTGGCCGAACGGAGGCCGGTCGGCCTGACCACTACATGCTGCGGCGCCGACGGCGCGCGAAGCCGGCCACACCGAGCAGGCTGGTGGCAAGCAACGCCACGCTTGCGGGCTCGGGTACGGTCGACGAAGGCTGCACCGCATCGAAGGTGAAGTCGTCGATGGCAAAGTTGAACGTTGGATCGTTCCCTGCGATCACCGCATCGGTGATGTTGGCAGACGTGCTGGTCCAGCCGATGAAGTCCGGCAGGTAGTTGTTGCTGGCGGCGGTGAACGTGTGGGACCCGGCCGTCGTGTTGACCGTGATGGTATTGGTGCCGCTCAGATAGTTGTAGAGGAATCCGAACCCGGACACGGTCCCGTTGAACGTGACCATGAGCGGTCCCTGGGTCCCGTAGCTAGGCAAGCCGTCAAGAAAGCCGCCAGTGAAGCCGCCGCCGCCGTCGATCAGGAGCGGCCCGCCCGCGACCGAGTAGGTCACACCCGGCTTGATGTAGCCCGGGCTGATGCCCTGACCCGGGTAGGAACTCTGCGAGTTGAGCGTGGAGCCAAGCGGAAATGCACAGCAGGGCCCGAAGTCCTCCACGGTGACCGGGCCAAGCGCGGCCAAGAAGATGGCTTGGTTGGTGTACGTCGTGAGTTGCGCTTCGGCGATCGAGGCCGATGCGGCGATGGCCACCACGGCGACACCGACACACTGGGACAGACGATTCATGCGTGGAACCTCGTTACGGCTGAGGAGGTCGGACCGATGCGCGGATGGGCCGAGCATCCCGAGAACACACGTTTCCCAACCGCAAGGCATGTGCCCATGTGTTCCAACGCACAAGCGTCCCGTAAGTTCATGTGCTTCAAATGTTTATGCGTGCCTCCAGCGCTACTACCTTATCGCTTGATCACGTAGCTGTTGCGCCGACGCATCAGCGTGTCGACGTCTCTCGACAGTGATGCCGAGCTGCCCTCATGCGCTCGCGCTTTGCTGCCGCAGCACTTCATAGACCGCGATCGCCACACTCGTCGAGAGGTTGAGAGAGCGCACGCGTGGCGACGCCATCGGGATCCCCACCAGCCGATCCGCGTACCGCTCCAGCAACGGCGCCGGCAGGCCATCCGTCTCACGCCCAAACACGAGCACCACGTTCTCCGACGCACCAAGGGGCGCATCCCAGAACAGACGAGTCGCCCTGGCCGCGAAGAAGTACGCGGGACCGAGCGTCGGCAGCGTGCCTTCGAACGTCGCCCAATCGGGCCAGACACGCACGTCCACATGTTCCCAGTAGTCGAGCCCTGCGCGCTTCACCTCACGTTCGTCCAACGAGAAACCCAGCGGCTCGACCAGGTGCAGCGTGGCACCGGTGGCGAGACAGGTGCGTCCCGCGTTGCCGGTGTTCCAGTGAATCTCCGGGTGCACCAGCACGACGTGCATGGTCAAGGGTCAGCGTGCGTGGGAGTAGGCAACGGGCGTTGTGCGTGGTACCGTAAGCGCTCTCCGAAGGTAGCATGTCCCGTGCATGCACGGCCGCAACGACGCCCCCACTACATGAAACCGCTCGAACGGCTCGGCGAAGCACGTACGCCCAACGGCACGGTGCTCGCACTCTTCCGCCACGATGGCGCGTATCTGATCAAGGCCGATGGCATCGAGCTGATGTCCACGCGCCGTCACCTGTCCGAGGATCGACTGGCCGAGGTGGCGTGCGCGCCGCTCGCAGCCATCGACGGGGCGCGCGTCCTCATCGGTGGACTCGGACTCGGATTCACGCTGCGCGCCGCGCTCCAGGCTCTTCCCGCCGACGCCGAAGTCGTGGTGGCCGAGCTGGTGGCGGAGGTCATCCAGTGGAACGCCGACCCGTCGTACGCGCTGTCGGCGGAGGCCATGCGCGATCCGCGCGTGCGCATCGTGCATGACGACGTGGTGAATGTCTTGCGCGCCAATCCTGCCGGCTTCAATGCGATCATGCTGGATACCGACAACGGGCCCGACGGCATGCTCATGTCGGAGAACGCACGGCTGTATGCGAAGCGTGGCATTGCACTGACCCTTGCGGCGCTGCGCGAGGGCGGACGCATCGTCTACTGGTCCGTGGGCGACGATCCGGCATTCGCCGGTGCGCTTCAGGAGGCGCGGCTTGCAGTCGAGGCGCTACGGGTGCGCGCGCACGCAACGGCAGGGCCCATGCACACGCTGTATGTGGCAACGCCGCGCCCGGTGCGCGGCGGGTCGTGAGTATTGCCGGAACCGCACCGCAGCCACGCACCAGCCGCATCGAACGTCCTGACGAATGATGCCCCCGTTGGCTGTTCATCGGCCTGCCATGCAAGCGTCATCATGTCGCAATCAACCGCTCACACACGCGTAACCCTCTGGCGGTACTCATGGACAGCGGGCACTCCCGCCCGTCCTCACCTGCCGGAGGGTTGTCATGTTTGCCACCCTGATCGAGACCCGTCGCGCCGTACCATCTTCTCCGCGTGGTGTCATCATGAGCGTCAGCGTGCACGCGCTCGTGATGGCGGCGACCGTCGCCGCCACGTCCACGGCCAGCGCGCACCTCGTGCCGAGCGCGCCCGAGGCGCACGTGATCTATTCCGCGCCGCCCGAGTCGCCCGCTCGAACGGCACCGACACCCCCGCCAGCGACAGCCGCAGCCGCGTTGTCCACCGCGCCAATCGTCGCGCCCGCGATGTCCGTCCTCCCACTGCACCTGCCCGAATCACTTCCAGAGGCATCGGTCACGCTCGCGGATCCCTCCGCATCGTGGACGGCGCATCCCGCTCCTGGCACCACGCCGAATGCCAGCAGCACCGGCGCGTCGACGCAGGGCGTGTGGTCGGCGCACACCGTGGAGCGGCCGGTGGTCGTGTTGGACGCGGTCCCGCCGCGCTATCCGGAGTTGTTGCGCGCGGCAGGCGTCGCAGGCGAGGTGCTCGCGCAGTTCGTCGTGGACACCGCCGGGCGCGTCGAAGCGGGATCGCTTCGGGTGGTCCACAGTACCCACCCGCTGTTCACGCAGGCCGTCGAGCGGGCAATCGGCTCGGCGCGCTTCGTACCAGCGGAGGCAAATGGGCAGCGCGTGCGGCAGTTGGTGCAGCGGCCGTTCGCGTTCGCGATTGCGCGATGAGCAAGGCCGGGCGCCGGTGCCTGCCTCGTCCGACTCACGCTCGACGGTGCGAACGGGCCTGGCACCCGGGCTTCGGCGCTGACGTTGGATCCGGCGAGCTCACTCTCCCGCCTTCACCTCATCCCACAACAGATCGAGCCCTGCGAGATCCAGCGTGGCCAGGTCAACGCCCCGCGCACGCGCCAGCGCGCTGACGCCATCCAGCCGTCGCACGAACTTGAGATTCGCCTGTTCGAGCGCGAGCGCTGCGTGCACCCCTGATTTGCGGCACAAGTTGACCACGGCAAAGAGCAGGTCGCCCAACTCGGCCTCGAGCCTGGGCGAGGCCGCGCCACCGCTCGCCGCCAGCTCGGCTTCCGCTTCACGCAACTCTTCCTCGACTTTGAGCGCCGGGCCCTGCGCATCGGGCCAGTCGAATCCCATCCCCGCCGCACGATCCTGCAGTCGGTGGGCGCGGTGCAGGGCAGGGAGCTCGATCGGCAATCCATCAGCCACGGAGTCGCGTGCCTTCTTCGCCTTGTGCGCCTCCCAGTTCACCTTCTCGCCGCCGGCGTACAGGTGCGGGTGACGATCGCGCATCTTGTGGACAAGGCCGCCGGCGACGTCACGGATGTCAAACGCGCCGCGCTCTTCCGCCACCACCGAGTGAAAGAGCACCTGCAGCAGCAGGTCGCCCAGTTCCTCGCGCAGGTGGCCGTCGTTGCCGCTCCGTATGGCGTCGTCAACCTCGAGCGATTCCTCGACCAGGTACGGGCGCAGCGACTGATGCGTCTGGGCGGCGTCCCAGTCGCACCGCCGTCGCAAATCGCGCATGAGCGCCAGCGCGTCATCGAGCGATCCCTTATTTTTCGTGGTTTGTTCGGTCATGACGGAACGCTAGCACCCGACGGATGCACCGCCAACCAGCGCCACCTGACGACGCCCGGGCCTGGCTCGAGATCGATCTCGATGCCCTCCGGCGCAACGCGCGCCGTTTGCAGGCGCACGCGGCCACGCAGCTCACGCCTGTGGTCAAGGCAGACGCCTACGGCTTGGGGGCGGCGGTCATCGCCCGCGCGCTGGAATCCGAGTCGCCGTGGGGCTTCGCGGTGGCCACCGTCACCGAAGGGATCACGCTGCGTGCCGAGGGCATCGCGCGGCCCATCCTTGTCTGTCCACCCGCGTTGCCCAGCGAGTATCCCGCCGCCGCCGCGTCGCGGCTCACACTCGCGCTCGGCCACGCGGCACACGTCGACGCATGGCGCGCGGCGGGAGGCCAGGCGTGGCACCTGTCGATCGACACGGGCATGTCCCGCGCGGGCGTCCGCTGGGACGAGGTCGGCTCGATCACCGATGCGGCGACCCGCTGGGCCCCGGAAGGCGCGTTCACGCACTTCCTGGCGGCAGAGCGCGGCGAGGTCAGCATGGCAGCACAGGAAGCGCGCTTTCGCGAGGCCCTCGCGCAGCTGCCGGCGAAGCCTGCCCTCGTGCACAGCGAGAACTCCGCCGCGGCGGCACGCCGAGCGAACTCCCCGTATGCGATGATCCGGCCGGGACTCTTCCTGTTCGGCGTCGGCAGCGGCCCGGGGGCGGTCGTCGAGCCGAATCCCGTGGCGGCCGTGCGCGCGCGGATCATCGATCTGCGCCGTGTCGAGCGCGGGGAGTCGGTGAGTTACGACGCCTCATGGATTGCGCACGCGCCGCGCCGGATTGCCACGCTCGCGCTCGGCTACGCTGATGGCTACCGACGCGCCTTCAGCAACCGGGCGCACGTCCTCGTGCGCGGCCGTCGCGCCAGCGTCGTCGGCAATGTCACCATGGACATGACCATGATCGACGTGACCGGCCTCGACTGCGACATCGGTGATGCGGCCACCGTCCTCGGTCAGGACGGCGACGATGTGATCACCGCAGAAGACCTCGCGGCGCTCGGTGCCGTGTCGCCGTATGAGCTGCTCACCGGCCTGCACCTGCGGCTCGCGCGCCGCTACGCCGGAGGCACCGCGTGAACCGCCGCGCCGCGATCATCGTGCTCGATGGCGTCGGCATCGGTGCGGCGCCGGATGCCGCTGACTACGGCGATGTCGGGAGCGACACGCTCGGGAATCTGGCGCGCGCGGTGCGCGGCCTCGCGCTGCCGAATCTGCAGCGCGCCGGACTCGGCAACATCGCGCCGCTCGTGGGATGCGCACCGACCGCGACGCCGACCGCGGCGTGGGGCATGCTCGAGCCGCGCTCGGCGGGCAAGGACTCGACCACCGGGCATTGGGAGATCGCGGGGGTCACGCTTGACACGCCATTCCCGACGTATCCGCACGGCTTTCCCGCCGGCATCGTCGAGGCGTTCGCAAAGGCAACCGGGCGCGGCGTGCTCGGCAATGTCGTGGGGAGTGGCACGCAGGTGATGGCCGACTTCGGCGCCGAGCATCAGGCGACGGGCGCGTGGATCGTGTACACCTCGGCCGACTCGGTCTTCCAGATCGCGGCCCACGAAGACACCGTCCCGCTCGCGGAGTTGTACGCCGCCTGCGAGCGCGCTCGCGCGCTGTTGGTGGCGCCGCACGACGTCTCGCGCGTGATCGCCCGCCCGTTCGTCGGGGCCGCGGGCGCGTTCGTGCGCACGGCCAACCGGCGGGACTTCTCGATCGCGCCGCCGACGCCGACGCTGCTCGACGCGTTGGGAGCCGCCGGCGTCCCCCGGCACGGGGTCGGGAAGGTGGACGACCTCTTTGCGGGCCGTGGTATCCGGGCCGAGCACACGAGCGGCAATCCGGAGGGGATTTCCCGAATTGCCGAGTGGTTGGGCACGGGGAGTGGGTTCCTGTTCGCCAATCTGGTAGATTTCGACCAGTTGTACGGGCACCGCAACGACGTTGCGGGGTTCCATGGGGCGTTGCGCGACTTCGACGCCGCGCTTCCAGGCCTCCTCGAGCTCCTCCGCGACGACGACGTGCTGTTCCTGACTGCAGACCACGGCAACGATCCGACCACCGCCAGTACGGACCACGCCCGCGAGTGCGTGCCCGTGCTGGCCTTTGGGCGCGCACTGCATCCGGGTCCGCTTGGACGGCGCGCCGGGTTCGGCGATCTGGGCGCGACGGTTGCCGACTGGTTCGGTGTCCCGTTCCCGGGGCGCGGCTCCTCCTTCCTGCAGGCGCTGGAGCGCCCGACATGACCGATCCGCTGGATCGTCTGCGCGCCGAGGCGCGTACGGTCATGTCACGGGCGTACGCCCCGTATTCCGGCTTCAAGGTTGGAGCGGCGCTGCTGTGCGCGGACCTCTCGGTCGTGGCCGGGTGTAATGTCGAGTCGGCGAGCTATCCGTGCGGCACCTGTGCCGAACGGGCGGCACTGGCGGCGGCCGTGAGCCGGGGTCAGCGCGAGTTCAAGGCGGTGGTGATCGTGACGGATGCCATCGAACCCACCCCCCCGTGCGGTATGTGCCGGCAGGCCTTGGCGGAGTTTTCGCCCGGGATGACGGTGGTCAGCCGCACCATGTCCGGTCGTGAAGCCCAGTGGACGCTGGCCGATCTGCTGCCGTCTCCGTTCATGCCGTCGTCGCTTCCTTCGCAAGCCTGATGCCTTCCTTGTTTGTGCGACGCGCATCGTGGCGCGCGATCTTGCTTCTTGCCGCTGGCCTCCTCGGGGGCGCGGTTGCCTGTACCGAGCAGGATGTCGGTTCGCAGTCCTGCCCGGCGCTCTGTCCGAACCAGTCGGTCGTGGTGCGGGACACGAGCTTCGAACTCGAGATCTCGGACACGACGCTCACCGGCTTCCCCACGTACGGTGTGGAGTCCCAACTGGTCGTCGCCTCGACGGCCGGGGTGCTCGACACGCGTGCGATCATCCGCTTCGACTCGCTGGCGCGCATCTACCTGCCGCCGGGCTTCACCATCGACTCGGCGCCGGTGCCGATCACGCAGCCGGATAGTGCGCGACTCTATCTGGCCATCGACACGCTGCGTTCTCGGGTGCCGGCGTCGTTCACGATCAATGCGTACGACGTGGACACCACGTCGGTGGATTCGCTGACGTCGCTGCTCGTCCCGCTCTTCCGGCCGTCGCGCCTGTTGGGCACGCGCACCTTCACCGCCGCCGACTGGCTCGACACGGTGAGCATTCCGCTCGACTCGGCCAAGGTTCGCCAGGTGGTCACGGGACCCGGACGACTCCGCGTCGGCCTGCAGGTGGTGGCGGCGAGTGCGGCCATGGTGCGCATCCGGGCGACCGAGTCCGGGTTCGCGCCCCGCTTGTTCTACAAGGCGGCGCCGGACTCGGGCGCGACGATGGTCGCCCTGCTGCCGCGATCGACCACGCCGGCGCTCTTCTCCACCGCGCAGGCGTCGTTCGTCGACTTCACGCACGTCGTCCTCGGCGCGCCCCCCGTGGCCCCGAACACCATGGCCATCGGCGGACTGCCCGCGCGCCGCGCCGTGCTGCTGTTCAACCTCCCGTCGAAGATCATCGACTCGTCCGAGGTGGTGCGCGCCACGCTCACCCTCACGCAAGTGCCACGCGTCACCTTCCGCGACACGGACACCTCGGCGGTGTATCCGCTGGTGGCCGTCGCGACGACCAACGTGATCGATCCGGTCCGCGCCATCTCGTTCGCCCAGCCGCTCTTTGGCGCCACCCGCGCGCGGTACTCGCCGGGCGCGTGGACCGACTCGCTGCGGCTCGTGCCGCGCGACAGCGGCACGCGGCAGATGGAGTTGACGGCGGTGCTGCGCGAGTGGCGCATCAACGCGAGCTTCCTGCGGCGCCTCGTGGCGCTCCGTATGGGCGACGAAGGCTATACGGAGGCTGACATGCGCTTTTTCTCGAGTACGGCGCCGAGCGGATTGCGACCTCGCATCCGGATCCAGTACATCCCTCGGCAGGCGACGGTGACGCCATGACGCGGCGTGTGGTGGCGGCCCTCGCGCTCCTGACGGCCGTTGCGGTTCGCGCCGACGCGCAAGGCACGCTGGGGTCGCAAGGCTATGGGTACAACGGCGGCGAAGCGAGCACGCGGTCGCGTGGCGCGGCCGGTGCGCTCGCGGAGTTCGATGCGGCCTCGCCGCTCAATCCGGCGGCGATGCTTCAGCTGGGCCGTTCCGCCATCTTCTTCCAGTACGATCCCGAGTTCCGGACCACGCAGGTGCCCGGGGGCTCCACGTCGACGTCCGTCTTCCGGTTCCCGCTCTTCGCGGCGATGATCGCGCTCGGTCCGGAATCGCGCGGCATGGTGGGCATCTCGGCCTCGAGCCTCTTCGACCGGACGTGGGCCATTTCGGACTCCGGGGTGCAGAACGTCGGTGGCGACACCGTCACGTACACGCAGCTGCAGGGAAGTCGTGGCGGCATGTCGGACGTGCGCCTCGGCTTCGCGTGGCGCTTCACGGACCGCTTGCGTGCGGGCGTGGCGGTGCACGCGATCGTCGGCTCGAACCAGAACACCACCACGCGCATCTATCGCGATTCGTCGGCCTACGTGCCGGCGCAGCTCGCGAGTGACTTGCGGTACTCGGGCAGTGCGCTGTCGCTGGGGGGCGAGTGGACGCCCATCGACCGGCTCATGCTCGCCGGCTCCGCGCGCATCGGCGGCTCGCTCACCGCCGCGATCACCGACTCGGCGACCGTGGCCACGGGCCGAGTGCCGTCGCGCATCGGGCTCTCCGCGCGCACCGACCTGGCCAAGGGCACGCAAGTCACCGCGGCGCTCACGTGGAACGGTTGGTCGTCCATGCGCTCGATGTTGCAGGATCCGCGCGGCACGCAGGACGCATGGGACTCGGCGTTGGGCATCGAGTCGAATGGGCCGGTCATTTTCGGTCTTCCGACGGTGTGGAGGGCCGGACTTTCCTCGCGCACCCTTCCGTTTGGTGTCGGGCCCTTGGGCGTGCGGGAGGCCAACGCCGCCGCAGGCATGTCGTTCTTCTTCGCGCAGGGCCGTTCGATCATCGACCTTGCCCTCACGCGGGCGCAACGCGCGGCGAGCGGCGGACTCAGCGAGTCCGCCTGGACGATGTCGATCGGGCTCTCGGTTCTGCCGTAGCTCGGCGGTGCGCGCCGCGGCTGGCCCCGACGCGCCGCTGGTGCTCGTCGCCGACGACGTCCCGGCGAACGTCGAGTTGCTGCAGGACCAGCTCGAGACGCTCGGCTTTCGCACGTTGCCGGCGGTCGACGGTCCCACGGCGCTGGCGGCTGCGCTGGCTCATCGTCCCGCGCTCGCCATTCTCGACGTGGCCATGCCCGCGGGTGACCTCGGATGCGAGGACCGCGCCACGGGCTTCGAGGTGTGCCGTCGGCTCAAGCGCGATCCGCGGACCGCGCGCATCCCGGTCGTGTTCGTCACGGCGCTCAATGACACCACCGATCGCGTCAAGGCGATCGAAGCCGGCGGTGACGACTTCCTGACCAAGCCGCACAATCGCATGGTGCTGGGGGCGCGCATCCGTTCGCTGCTGGCGCTGCGCACTGCCACCGACGAACTCGACGGGAGCTATCGCAAGCTTCGCGAGCTCGAGAAGGTGCGCGACGATCTCATGAAGATGATCGTGCATGACCTCAAGACACCGCTGGCTGCGGTCCAGGCCACGCTCGAGATGCTCGGGGACGGCGACTTCGGTGCCGTGACACCCTCGCAGGCGGCGGCGCTCGAGGGGGCGCAGGCGCGATCAGCCGATCTCCTCGCGCTCATCGAGGATCTGCTCGAACTGGCCCGGCTCGAGGAGGCGCATGTGCAGTTGGAGCGCGTCCCGGTCGACGCGGGGGCCTTGCTGACGCAGGTCCTTGGCGAGTGGGAGCTGCGTCTGCGGCAGGAGGGGGGGAGCGCGACGGTCGATGTCCCGCCCGGATTGCCGGTCGTGAGCGCCGATGAAGCGCTCCTGCGGCGCGTGCTCAACAACCTGCTCCAGAATGCCGTGGTGCACGCGCGGCGGGCGGTGACGCTCACGCTGAGCGCCCGCGCCGATCAGGGCGGCGTTCGTCTGTCCGTCACCGACGACGGTCCCGGGATCGCGCCCGCGTATCACGAGCTGATCTTCCGGAAGTTCGAGCGCGTGCGGGTCGCGGGGCCAAGCACGGCGCGTTCGTCGGGGCTGGGATTGTCGTTCTGCAAGCTCGTGGCGGACGCCCACGGTGGTCGCATCTGGGTGCAGAGCGCGGAGGGTGAGGGAGCCACCTTCCATCTGTTCCTGCCCGTCGCCCGACCCGACGCGTAACAAGCGCGACACCCCAGCCCTGATGGGGGGCACGCGTGTTATTTTTCGAGGTTTCCACCGAGTGTCTCCCGCCCTCCTTTCGCCGCCCATGACCGACGCGACACGCACGGTCTACATCGAGACCTACGGCTGCCAGATGAACGTGAGCGATTCCGAGTTGATGCTCGGGAAGCTCGCGGCCGCCGGGTACGCGCAGGCGGAAGGTCCCGAAGGCGCCGACGTGATCCTGGTGAACACCTGCGCGATCCGCGAGCACGCCGAGACGCGCGTGATCGGCAGGCTGGGCGAGCTCAAGCGCTACATGAAGGCCGACGCGATCATGGGCGTCACTGGCTGCATGGCGCAGCGGCTGGGGCCGCGTCTGCTGCAGCAGGCCAGGCACGTGTCGTTGGTGATCGGACCCGACGGCTACCGCGCACTCCCGCAGCTGATCGACGGCGCGCGCGCGGGCCAGCGCACGGCGGTGACCGACTTCGACCTCGAGGAGCACTACGAAGATGTGCTCCCGATCCGCGGCGACCGCGTGAAGGCGTGGATCCCCGTGCAGCGCGGGTGCGACTACCGCTGCACGTACTGCATCGTGCCGACCACGCGCGGTCCTGAACGGAGCCGCAACCTCGACGAGGTGGTCCGCGAAACACGCGCCACGGCGGAGCAGGGGATCACCGAGGTGATCCTGCTCGGGCAGACGGTCAACTCGTACCGTGCGGGCGGTCACGACTTCGCCGACCTCCTGCGTGCGGTCGGTGCCGTCGACGGCATCAAGCGCGTGCGCTTCACGAGTCCGCATCCGAACGACTTCTCGGACCGCGTGATCGCGGCCATGGCCGAAGTGCCCGCCGTGTGCGAGCACGTGCACCTGCCCATGCAGAGCGGCTCCACGCGCACACTCAAGCGCATGCTGCGCCGCTACTCGCGCGAGGAGTATCTCGCCTGCGTCGAGCGGCTGCGCGCGGCGATTCCCGGCCTGGCACTCACGACCGACGTGATTGTCGGCTTTCCCGGCGAGACCGACGACGAGTTCGCCGAGACGATCACGGCGGTGGAGGCGATCGGGTTCGAGGATGCCTTCACCTTCAAGTTCTCGCCGCGTGAGGGGACCCCCGCCACGCGCATGCCGCCCGAACTCACCGTGCCGGATGACGTGGCCAGCGCGCGACTCGACCAGCTGATCACGACCATCCGGGCCGGCGCGCGCGAGCGCAACATCGGGCGGCTCGGGGAGCGCCACGAAGTGCTCATCGAGCGCGAGGCCAAGCGCGGCGACTCCCTCCTCGCCCGCACGCGCGACTTCAAGTCGGTGCTGGTGCCGGCGGAGGGATATGCGCCCGGAGACTATGTGACCGTGGAACTCACCGGGACCACGGGCTCCACCTTCACTGGGGCGCCGGTCGCACGCCGCGCCGCCCTCCCCATGGCAGGATGACCGATGCCGCTCCGCTTCGCCCCAGTGGGGCCCGCATGATCAACCTCATCGAGGAGTCGCTCGATGAGCATCACGAGCAGCTCCGACAGAAGGTCGCGGGCTATTGTGGTTGCGCGCAATGCAAGGATGACGTGTTGACGATGGCGCTCAACCAGATTCGTCCTCGCTACACGTCGGGAGCGCGTCGCGGCGCCACGATCACGCGGGCCGAGTTGCAGCTCGATCAGGCGCGCGCCGAGATCATGGTCGTGGTGCTCGATGCCATGCGCAAGGTCGCCGCAGCGCCGAGGCACCTCCCGAAGTCGTAGCGCCTCTGCGTCACCCGTGAACGAGCGGGCCGGTGCGCCGAGGGCGTACCGGCCCGCCGTGCATTCGGGGAGGTGGAGCGGTGCCGCTGGTGCTGGCGTTCGCGCTGTCGTTGGTCGCGGGATTGCTCCTCGGACTCGGCGCGCTCGGCGCGTGGGGCGCGCTGCTGGCCACGGGACTGCTCGTGGGGTGCATTGCCCGCACGGCGCCGCATGCGTGCACGCCGGGAAAGCCTGCGCGGCGGGTCGCGTTCATGCTCGCCCTCACCGGGGTCGCGGCATGTGCGTGGGGCGACGCCGCCGCACGGCGTGACGCGGCGTGCGCCCTGCGCGTGCAGCGCGCCCGCACGTGGGTCGCGACACTCGACGCCGATAGCGCCGTGGTGGGATCGTTCGTGCAGGCGCGACTCGCGGTGGACGCGTGCAGCGCGCGCGCCGCACTCCTCGTGGCCGATGGCGCGGCGCCCGCCGGCGCAATCGTCGTGGTGCGTGGCCGCGCCGAAGCGTCGGAGCGAGGGCTCGCCGTGCGCGAGGCGCGACTCGGCGCGACCGTGGGACCCGACGCATGGGTGGCGATGCGGGCGCGGGCGGCCGCGTCCATCGATTCGCTCTTCGGCGATGATGCCCCGATGGCGCGCGCGCTGCTCGTGGCCGACATGCGCGGGCTCGCTCCCGACGTGAAGCGGCGCTGGGCCGATGCCGGCATCGTGCACATGCTGTCGATCTCCGGCTTGCACGTGGCCATCCTCGGCGAGGCGATTGCCCTCCTGCTGGGCGCCCTGCGCATGGGGCCGCGCGCTCGGCTCGTCGTCACGGCCGCTGTGCTCGTCGGCTACATCGTGATGCTCGGCTGTCCACCGCCTGCCGTGCGGAGCGGCATCATGCTCGCGGCCGGGCGCGTGGGGTACCTGCTGCAACGACCGACGAGTCCGTGGGCCCCGCTCGCGCTTGGCGCATTGGTCCCTGTTGCGCTCGACGTGCGCACGGTGACTGACCTCGGCTGGCAGTTGAGCGTGGGCGGGATGGCCTCGCTGATTGCGACCGCGGGGTTGGCCGCGCGTGCGTTGCCGCACGGGTGGCGCGGCTGGAAACGGACCCTCGCGCGCGAGGGGCTGACGTCCGTGGTCGCGACGTTGGTCACGGCGCCGCTCGTGGCGTGGGCGATCGGACGGCTGTCGCTCATCGCACCGCTGACCAACCTCGTGGCGGCGCCGATCATGGGACTCACGCAACCGGCACTCTTTCTCGCACTGGCCTTCGCCTGGTTGCCGCCGGTCGGGCGGCTCTTTGCCGCAAGCGCGCATCCGCTCCTGGTCGCGCTCGATGCCGTGGCACGAGCAGGCGCGGCGGTTCCTGGTGGGAGTGTGTCCGTCACGCCGGGCGATGCGGTGGCCGTGTGCGCTGCGATCGCGGCGGTGGCGGCCGTGGTCGCGTGCGTCAGCCGCTGGCCCGCGCGGCCTGCGATCGTTGCGATGGTCGCGCTCGCGGCCTGCGTCTGGTGGCCCGCGCCTCGGCCGGCGGTGGTGGGCGGGCGCGCCGGGCTCGAGCTGCACGTGATCGACGTGGGGCAGGGCGATGCGCTCGCGCTTCGTACTCCGCACGGCGAGTGGGTGGTGATGGACGCGGGGCGCGACTGGCCCGGCGGCGATGCTGGCGCTCGCACCGTGGTGCCCTATCTCAAGCGGCATGGTGCGCTGCGAGTCTCGCTGTTCGTGCTGTCGCACGCGCACGCGGATCATGTCGGCGGCGCCGGCTCGGTGTTGGCGCTACTCGGAGCCAACGAGATGTGGGACGGCGCGTGGGTGGGGCCGACCCCGGGGTACCGGCGGCTGCTGACGGAGGCGCGGGCGCGGCGCATTCCCTGGCATCGCGTCCGGCCGGGCGACACGCGCGTGATCGACTCGGTGGAATTCACGGTGCTGGCCCCCGATTCGACGTGGGTGGCCGACCAGCGCGATGCCAACGAAGCCAGTGTGGTGTTGCGCGTGCGCTACGGTTCTGTGCGATTGTTGCTCACCGGCGACGCCGAGGCGGGCGAGGAGGCGTGGATGCGGGCGCACGCCGACACCGCGTTGCGGGCTGATGTGCTCAAGGTCGGGCACCATGGGTCACGCACGAGTACCACCCCGGCGCTGCTCGACGCGGTCCAGCCGCGCGTGGCGGTCATCTCCGTGGGGCGCGTCAACACATATGGGCACCCGAGCGCGAGCACGCTGAGTGCGCTGGCGCGAAGCGGGGTACAGGTGCTGCGGACGGACCGCGGCGGAACCGTGGTGATTCGGACGGACGGTCGCGCGCTGGAGCTTGAGGCTGAGGGGCAACGGTGGCTGGTGCCCAACGGGGGGAAGGTGCCGATACCATGAGGGCGGAGGGCTTTGCTGAGAGGGCCGGCAAGACGCGGTGCTGCCACCGAGTCACCGCGTGGGTTAGCCTCCGCAGGTGCGCATTTTCGTCGGCACAGCCGCATCGATCCCGCCCTCGCTCGCCAACCGCTGG
The DNA here is from genome assembly GCA_031372565.1 of Gemmatimonadota bacterium. Lineage (GTDB taxonomy): Bacteria > Gemmatimonadota > Gemmatimonadetes > Gemmatimonadales > Gemmatimonadaceae > JACPPC01. The sequence continues at coordinate 42,146 of JANMLN010000099.1, forward strand.
CCAGAGCTTGCACAGGTCCGCTGGCGACGCGGCGGCCTGCCGCTCCGCGTCGGTGGCTGGTGCCTCGGCCGCGCCACGGTGTCGGGGATCACACTCGGTCGGACCGTCTGGCTTGCGCCCGGCGTGCCATGGGATCCGGAGCTTCTGCTCCACGAGGCACGACATGTGCATCAGTGGGGGGAGGACCCCTTCTTTCCGATGCGTTACATTCTGGAATCGGTCTGGCGGGGGTATCAGTCCAACCGATACGAAGTCGATGCTCGTCAGTATGCCGCCCGGCGGCTCGTCGCGCCGGATGGTCCTTCAGCCACCCCTTGAGCAGGAACCCTCGCGTGGTCACCCACACCACCACCTCGGTCGTCACGATCGAGCGGTTCATCATCGAGCAGGAGCGCCTCCACCCGGAGGCCAGCGGAGAACTCTCCGGGCTCCTCTACGACCTCGCCCTCGCGGCCAAGATGATCGCGAGCAAGGTGCGCATGGCGGGCATCGCCGACATCCTCGGCGCCACCGACCACGAGAATGTGCAGGGAGAGGTCCAGCAGAAGCTGGATGTCATCTCGAACGAGATCCTGATCAAGGCACTCGATCACGGCGGCCGGCTCTGCTGCATGGCCTCCGAGGAAGAGCCCGACATGATCCCGATCCCCGAGAAGTTCAAGACGGGGAACTACGCACTCCTGTTCGACCCGCTCGACGGATCTTCGAACATCGACGTGAATGTGCCCGTAGGCACGATCTTCTCGATCGTGCGGAAGATCAGCCCGGGCCGGCGCGGGACGATGGAAGACCTGCTCCAGCCGGGGCGCCGTCAGGTGGCGGCGGGGTACGTCATCTACGGCTCGAGCACGATGCTCGTCTACAGCACGGGGCAGGGCGCGCACGGCTTCACGCTCGATCCGTCCATCGGCGAGTTCCTGCTCTCGCACCCGAACATTCGCACGCCGGACCGCGGCAAGTTCCTGTCGGTCAACGACGCGTACGAGGCCGTCTGGGCCGATGAGGTCAAGACGCTCATGCGCCACTACCGTGGCCTGGAGGGCGACCGGCAGCCGATGAATGTGCGATACGTCGGGTCGCTCGTGGCCGACTTCCATCGCAACCTGCTGGGCGGCGGGATCTTCGTCTATCCGGCCAACGAGAAGGCGCCGCGTGGCAAGCTGCGTTTGCTGTATGAGGCCAACCCGCTGGCGTTCATCTGCGAGCAAGCGGGGGGCAAGGCCAGCGACGGCGCCCAACGCATCCTCGACGTGAACCCCACCGAGCTGCACCAGCGCACGCCGCTGTACATGGGGAGCAAGCTGGACGTGGAACTCGCCGATCGCGTGCTCTCGGGCACCCACGCCGCCGTCTGACCACCTGCGGGCCGCGCGTCGTGTCGGACCCTTCGACACGGCGCGCGGTCCGTCTTGAGCACCACACATGACTGACGTCGCTCGCACGCCCAAGGCTCCCGCTGAGCGGCTGTCGCCCGCGGGCATTCCCGTCGCCCCGGTGTATCGTCCAGCCGACGTCGCCACCGAGTACACCCGCGATCTGGGTGACCCGGGTCAGTTTCCGTTCACGCGCGGCGTGCAGCCGACGATGTACACGGGCCGGCTCTGGACGATGCGCCAGTACGCCGGCTTCGGCACCGCGGCCGAGACCAACACGCGGTTCCGCATGCTGCTCGGCGCCGGGCAGACTGGCCTCTCCGTCGCCTTCGACCTGCCGACGCAGATGGGGCTCGACTCCGACGCACCGCTGGCCTCCGGTGAAGTCGGGCGTGTGGGCGTTGCCATCGATACGGTCGAGGACATGCACACGCTGCTGGACGGCATCCCGCTGGATCAGGTGTCCACGTCGATGACGATCAATGCGACGGGAGCGGTCCTGTTGGCCATGTATGTCGTGTGCGCCGAGGAGCGCGGGATCCCGCGTGCGAAGATCAGCGGCACCATCCAGAACGACATCCTCAAGGAGTACGTGGCGCGCGGGACGTACGTGTTTCCGCCCGAGCCATCGTTGGCGCTCATCGCCGAAACGTTCCGGTTCTGCGCCGCGGAGTGCCCGAGCTGGAATCCGATCTCGATCTCGGGGTACCACATCCGTGAAGCCGGCGCGACGGCCGTGCAGGAAGTCGCGTTCACGATGGCCAACACGCTCGAGTATGTGCGTCGCGCGCTTGCCAGCGGGCTCGACCTGGAGACGTTCGCACCGCGGCTCTCGTTCTTCTTCGCGTGCCACAACGACCTGTTCGAGGAAGTGGCCAAGTTCCGTGCGGCGCGCCGGCTCTACGCACGGCTGATGCGCGAGAAGTTCGGCGCCAGCGATGCCTGCGCCAAACTCCGCTTCCACACGCAGACCGGCGGTGTGACGCTCACGGCGCAGCAGCCGCTCAACAACGTGGTGCGCGTGGCCGTGCAGACGCTGGCCGCCACGCTCGGCGGCACGCAGTCGCTCCACACCAATGGCTACGACGAGGCGCTCGCACTGCCCTCGGCCGCGGCCGCCACGCTCGCGCTCCGCACGCAGCAGGTGGTGGCGTATGAGAGCGGCGTGGCACAGACGGTCGATCCGTTGGCGGGTTCGTACTACGTGGAACACCTGACCGACGAACTCGAGCGCCAGGCGCGCGAGCTGGTGGACAAGGTCGAGGCGATGGGCGGCTCGGCCAAGGCGATCGCGAACGGCTTCCTCGAGGAGGAGATCGCGCGCAGCGCCTACGAGTTCCAGCTCAAGGTCGAGAGCGGGGCGAACACCATCATCGGCATCAACAAGTTCGCCGATGGACAGGACCCGCCGATGGTGCCCGTGCCGGATTATTCGCAGCTGGAGCAGGATCAGGTGGCGCGCGTGCAGGCGACGCGCGCCGCGCGCGATGCGGCGGCGGTGGAGCGCGCGCTCGCGACGCTGGGCGACGCGGCGCAGGCCGTGGTGGCGCCTTCGGGCAGTGACCGGGCACCGGCGCTGATGCCGCTCATCATCGACGCGGTGCGGGCGCGTGCGAGTGTTGGGGAGATTTCGGCGACGCTCGTGGCGAAGTGGGGGAAGTACCGCCCCCGGGCCTAGTCGTCGTCCTGAGCGCAGCGAAGGACCTGCTTTTCCCGAGGCTCACCCATGTTCCGCCGCTGCATCGCGTGCAACGCCGACCTCGGCGGCAACGAGGCGCTGGAAGCGTTTCCGGTCGGGAAGCGCCTCGCCTTCGACGCGGCCAAGGGCCGCCTCTGGGTCGTCTGCCCCGCGTGCAAGCAGTGGAACCTCTCGCCGCTGGAGGAACGATGGGACGCCATCGAGGCGGCGGAGAAGCTCTACCGTGACACGAAGAAGCGCGTGACCACCGACGAGGTGGGGCTCGCGCGCGCGGCGGATGGCACCGACCTCGTGCGCATCGGCGCGCCGCAGCGGCCGGAGTTCGCGGCGTGGCGGTATGGGGAGCGATTCGTGCGGCGTCGCACCAAGCACCTCGCGCTGGTGGCGGGTGGGATCGCGGCGGGCGGGGCGTTGCTGGCCGGGGGGGTCGCCGCGGGCGCCGTGACGGCGGGTTCGATCCATATCCTCACCTGGGCGATCCGCGGCGTGCGGCACGGTTACCGTCGGCTCCGCGTCGCGACGCGATACGAGGATGACGAGGGGCGACGCCACCTGATCACGCTCGCCCACGCGCGCCGAGCGGCGCTCGTGCAAGATGATGCGAGTGGCTGGCGCCTCGAAGTGCCGACCGTGCTCGCCACCGGAGACATGCGCGAGCGATTGTTCGGAAGCCTGCTGCGTCCGCTCGACCTGCGGGGGCCCGACGCCTTTCGCGCCTTGGGCCAACTCCTGCCCCATGTCAACGCGAGCGGCGCCCGACCTGAGCAGGTGCAACATGCGGTCGCACAGCTCGAGGGCGGTGAGAGCCTTGCCGCGCTCGCCACGCGCGCCGCGCGTACTCCCCGCGGTGAGATCTCGCTCTCCGGCACCGCGCCCACCCTGCCGGCGAGCCTCCGCGACCTCCCTGTCGAGTTGCGATTGGCCCTCGAAATGGCCCTCCACGAAGACGACGAGCGCCGCTGGCTCGAGGGCAAGCTCGACGATCTGACCGACCGTTGGCGCGAGGCCGAGGAGGTGGCGGCGATCGCGGACCGGCTGCTGGTGCCGTGGTGGGTCGAGGCGCGGCTGGGGGAACGGCGGGAAGAGGGCTAGGCCGCGCCGTCGTCCTGAGCGCAGCGAAGGACCTGCTTGTGTCGTCCTGAGCGCAGCGAAGGACCTGCTTGTGTCGTTCGGCG
>JANMLN010000136.1:0-2451 GCA_031372565.1 Gemmatimonadota bacterium
CCTGAGCGAAGCGAAGGACCTGCTTGTTCAGTGCGAAACTGCAGAAGCAGGTCCTTCGCTTCGCTCAGGACGACGGGTAATTTCTGATCCATGCGCGTAACCCTTGAACGTCGCAACGACGCGGTCCATTTCGTCGCCACCACCGACTCCGGTGGCATCGTCCCGATCGACGGCGCGCCGTCCATCGGGGGCGCAGGTCTCGGCGCCCGCCCCATGGAACTGCTCATGGCAGGCCTCGGCGGCTGCAGCGGCATCGATGTCGTGGCCATCCTCACCAAGCAGCGCGAACTGGTCACCGCCATGACGGTCACCGTCGAGGGGGAACGCGACCCCGACTCCACGCCGTCACTCTTCGCGCGCCTCCATGTGCACTTCGTGGTGGAGGGCCCCGCGAGTGCCGCCAACGTGGCGCGCGCGGTGGAGCTCTCGATGGGCAAATACTGTTCGGTGGCGCGCATCCTCGAGAAGAGCACGACGATCACGTGGAGCCACGACGCACCGGGGGCACGCGCATGACGCGGTCGCGCCATCCGGAGACCGACGCCATCCGCACGCAGGTGCCGACCTCGGCCGAACGCGAGCATGCGGTGCCGCTGTACCTCACGTCGAGCTTCGTGTTCGATTCTGCGGAGCAGGCGCGGGCGCTTTTTGCCGAGGAACTCCCCGGCAACATCTACTCGCGCTATTCGAATCCGAACACGGACGAGTTCATCGCGAAGCTGTGCCGCCTGGAGGGCGCCGAAGACGGCGTCGCGACGGCATCGGGGATGGCGGCGGTCTTCGCGTCGTTGGCCGGCCTGCTCTCGAGCGGCGACCACGTGGTGGCATCACGGGCGCTGTTCGGCTCGACGCACCAGCTGTTCACCAAGCTGCTGCCGCGCTGGGGGATCACCTCCGACTACGCCGCGCTCGGCGATACCGCGCAGTTCGCTGCGTTGATCAAGCCCAACACCAAGCTGATCTTCATCGAGACGCCCTCGAATCCCGGCTTGGCGCTGGGCGACCTCGACGCGCTCGGCGCGCTCGCGCGCGAGCGGCAGATCACGCTGGTCGTCGACAACTGCTTCACGACGCCGTACCTGCAACAGCCGATCCGGCATGGTGCGCACCTCGTGGTGCACTCGGCCACCAAGTACATGGACGGCCAGGGGCGCACGCTCGGTGGTGCGGTAGTGGGGTCGGCTGCACTCATCAAGGAGCTGCGCTTCTTTGCGCGCCATACGGGGCCGGCGCTGTCGCCGTTCAATGCGTGGGTGCTCTCGAAGAGTCTTGAAACATTGGCGGTGCGGATGGATCGCCACTGTGCCAACGCACTGGCGGTGGCCACGCACTTCGAGGGGCACGCGGGAGTGGAGCGCGTGCGCTATCCGTTTCTGCCCTCGCACCCGCAGTCTGCGCTGGCCCAGCGGCAGATGTCGCAGGGCGGCGGCATTGTCGTGCTGGAGCTCACGGGTGGGCTGGAGCGGGCGCGACGCTTCCTGGACGCGCTCACGCTGGTGTCACACTCGCCGAATCTGGGCGACACGCGGACGATCGTCACCCATCCGACGAGCACGACGCACTCGAAGCTGACCGAGGAAGAGCGGCAGGCAGTGGGTATCGTGCCGGGGATGGTGCGCGTGAGCGTCGGGCTGGAGCACGTGGCGGACGTGATCGCGGATATCGAGCAGGCCCTGTCGTCCTGAGCGAAGCGAAGGACCTGCTTGTTCCTTTTCGAGACAAAGCAGATCCTTCGCTGCGCTCAGGATGACAGAGTGCAGCATGCCCCCACGTCCCACGCTGCTGTCCTGGTCCGGCGGCAAAGACTCCGCGCTCGCCCTCGCCGCCTTGCGCGTCGACCCGACGGTCGACGTGATCGGCCTGCTCACGAGCGTCACGCGCGACTACGACCGGATTGCCATTCACGGTGTGCGCCGCACGCTGCTCGACGCCCAGGCCGCGGCACTGGGCCTGCCGGTCTTCGAGATCACGCTGGACCGCGAGACGAGCAACGTGGCGTATGAACGCGCGTTCCACTCCGGGCTCACCTCCGCGCATCGAGAACGACCTGATCTCGCAGCCATCGCCTTCGGCGACCTGTTTCTCGCGGATGTGCGCAGCTACCGCGAACGGTTGCTGGGTGGCACGGCACTCACCGCGCTCTTTCCGCTGTGGGGGCAACCGACGGGCGAGCTCGCGCGCGGCTTCATCGCGTCGGGCTATCTCGCGCATCTGGTGTGCGTGGACACGACGCAACTGGACGGATCGTTTGCCGGGCGCGTCTTCGATGACGCGTTGCTGGCGGCGTTGCCGCCGAGCGTGGACCCGTGCGGGGAGAACGGCGAGTTCCACACGTTCGTGTCGGCGGGACCGGGGTTTGCGCAGGCCGTGCCGGTGACGGTCGGCGAGAAGGTGTTGCGCGACGGGCGGTTCATGTACGCCGACCTGGTGCCGCGAGCAACCCTGTCGTCC
>JANMLN010000169.1:0-2940 GCA_031372565.1 Gemmatimonadota bacterium
TTGATGTGGTATCTTTCATCGGCTGGAGTCAGAACTTCACTTTCATCGATAAAATCCACCCCGAGCTGTTGAAGAATCTGGGCTTCTGTAAAATGTCCAATTCTGGCTTTAGCCATTACTGGAATATTTACGGCATCCATAATTTCTTGGATGATATCAATTGATGCCATCCGGGCTACTCCGCCCATCTTTCTGATATCCGACGGCACTCTTTCAAGGGCCATAACTGCCACAGCGCCGGAATCTTCGGCGAGAAATGCGAGAAGACGCCCAGCCGGGTCTCCAGCGTCTCGGCCGCATTGAGGTCATGCCGATAGCGGCCACGCCAGCGGAACGACTCGCCCTCGGCGCGTTCGACCCCGGCCAGGTCGACGCCGCGCGCCGCCAGTGGCTGCAACTTCTCGACGGGATAGTCGGAGCCGACGACGCCGACCAGCTGTACCGGCACGAAGTGCGACGCTGAGGATGCGAAGAAGGTGCCCGACCCGCCGAGCACATCGTCGGCCTTGCCGAACGGAGTCTCGACGGAATCCAGCGCCACGGAGCCGACGACCAGAACACTCATGGGGGGCAATCTACATGCGTTCGGGAGCGGTGATACCGAGCAGGCGCAGCCCGGCGGCGAGCGACAATTGCGTGGCGCGAGCAAGCACGAGCCGGGCATTCATGACGGGGGCCGGTTCGTTGAGCACGTGATGCTTGTGATACCAGGTGTGCGTGAGGCGTGCGGTCTCGAGCAGCCATCCCGCGATGCGATGCGGCTCGAGCGCGTGCGCGGCCCCCTCGACGAGCGCCGGGAAGTCGAGCAGCGCCTTGATGAGCAGCTGTTCTTCGGGCTCGGTCAGCGGCGAGAGGTCGGTCCCGGCCCCGCGAAGACTCGTCGCGTCGATCTCGCCCACCCGGAAGATCCCCGAGAGGCGCGCGTGCGCCATCTGGATGTAGTAGACCGGGTTCTCCTCGGACTGTGTGCGCGCGAGGTCCACGTCGAAGACCAGTTGCGAGTCGCCCTTCCGCATGAGGAAGAAGTAGCGCACCGCATCGCGCCCCACCCAGTCAATGAGGTCGCGCACGGTCACGTAGCTGCCCGCGCGCTTGGAGATCTTGACCTCTTCGCCGCCGGCCATCACGGTGACCATCTGGTGCAGCACATACTCGGGGTATCCCGTCGGGATCCCCATCTCGAGCGCCTGCAGCCCGGCGCGCACGCGCGTCACGGTGCTGTGGTGGTCGGCGCCCTGCACGTCGATGGCGCGCGCGAAGCCGCGCTGCCACTTGGTCACGTGGTACGCCACATCGGGCACGAAGTACGTGTAGTCGCCGCCCTTGGCGGCCGACTTCTTCATGACGCGATCCTTGTCGTCACCGAAGTCAGTGGTGCGCAGGAAGAGCGCGCCGCCGTCCTCGAAGGTGTGACCGCCGCGCACGAGCGCATCCACGGTCGAGGTCACCTTGCCGTCGGTATACAGCGACGACTCGAGGAAGTACGTGTCGAAGTTGACGCCGAACGCCTGGAGGTCGAGGTCCTGCTCGCGGCGCAATGCCGCGATCGCCTCCACGCGCAGCCGGTCGAACAGGACGCGGTCGTTCGGGCGACCTCCCGCGGCGATCGCCTCCGCCCCCTCGCGCACGTGCGCGAGGATCAGCTCGTCGCCCTTCTCGGCGATGACCGCGCTCGCGATCTCCCGGATGTACTCGCCGTTGTAGCCGCCGTCGGGAATGTCGACGGCCACGCCCAATTGCTGCGCGATGCGTATCCAGACGCTCTTGGCGAGGTTCTCGATCTGTGTGCCCGCGTCGTTGTAGTAGAACTCGCGGCTCACATCCCAACCCGTCCACTCGAGCATCGTGGCGATGGCATCGCCAAGCGCGGCCTGCCGCCCGTGGCCGACGTGCAACGGACCGGTCGGGTTCGCCGAGACGAACTCGACGTTGGCCTTGCGACCGCCCCCCGAGGTCGAGCGCGCCCAGTGCGCGGCATCGTCCACGATGCGCGCGATGCCGGACGCCTGCGCGCCAGGGTCGAGACGGAAGTTGAGGAAGCCGGGGCCGGCGATCTCGACCTTGGCGACACCGGCGGCATGCAGATCGAGCGCGTCGGCAAGTGACTGCGCGAGGTCGCGCGGCTTCCTGGCCAGCGGCTTCGCGAGTGTCATCGCGAGGTTGGTGGTCCAGTCACCGAACGACGGATCACGCGGGCGTTCGAGGATGAGATCGGTGCCATCCGGCGCACCGATCGCGCGCGCCGCGTCGAGCAGCGCGCGCTTGAGCGCGTCGGCGCTCACGCGGCGCCGCTCGCGCCGCTGGCCCCTGTCGAACCACCGTTGCTCTTGGGCGCGGGAGCCGGCGAGGCGGGCTTGCTCTCGGCCTTCGCGCTCTGGGCTGGCTTCGGTGCGACGTCGCTCGACTTCGCGGTGGCATCGCCGGACTGCGTGGCCGTCTCGCCAGCCTTCGCGGACTCGCCGCCACTCGCGGCGTCCGGCGATTTCTTCTCCGAACCGCCGGCCGTGCGCTGGTCCTTCTTGCCGTCCTTGCCGTAGTCGGTGATGTAGAAGCCCGAGCCCTTGAACAGGAGCGCCGCGCCACCCGAGATCTGACGCACCGCCATGCCCGAGCCGTCGGGCGCGGGGATCTGCTCAGGGACCTCGGAGATCTTGAACGACCGTTCAATGATCGTGCCGTCGGGACAGCGGAACTCGTACGTGGGCATGGCGTTAGCGCGACGTCGGGAAGGTTCGGTGGGAACAATGGAATCTAATGGCGTCGGGAGCGGAGCGAAGGCCGTTCGTCGTCCTGAGCGGAGCGAAGGCCGTTCGTCGTCCAGAGCCGGGCGGAGGACCAGGTTTTTGCCGGCCGACACAAACAGGTCCATAGCGGGGGGCAGGACGACACCAACAGGTGCGTGGGTGGGGTCAGGACGACGGCGCGGGCTAGCCCGCATAC
>JANMLN010000007.1:0-25927 GCA_031372565.1 Gemmatimonadota bacterium
CAGCGGCGCGTCGAGGAGCTGGTGCCGGAGCTTTTCCTCTACAACACGTCCAAGATTGACGCGGTGCCTGCCACACTCGTGAACTTCAAGGGCAACCCCAGAAACGCCGGACCGTTCTGGAACGTGCATGAGTGGAGCATCGCGAACGGCAACGTCGTCCTTAGCCCTTCGACGTCGCTCAGGTTGAACTTCGCGAAGGACCTGCTCGTGGCCCAGCGAAAAGCAGGTCCTTCGCTGCGCTCAGGACGACAGCAGCTCAGGACGACAGCAGGTCAGGATGACGGGCTACGACATCAACTGCGGACCGGTGCGCGTTGCCACCACCGGCGCGTTCGTGCGCACGAGCAGCGGGATGTCGGCCGCGTGCGCATTGTCGATCGACAGGCGCATCGTGTACGTCCCCGCGGAATCGAGCGGCAGGTCGAGACCGGCAATGAGCGGGAAGTCGAGCTCGGTAGTGCCGGGCGGCGGCGTGCCAACCCCCAGTTCCCCCTGCGACGCCCAGAGTTCGGTGCCCGCCGGGTTGATCCACGCCATGCCGATCACGTGCGTGCCGATATCGGCCGTGGATCCCTTGACCCGCACGACCAGCGTGGCGCGCGGATGCAGCGACGGCAGTTGGGCCGCGTGCAGGGTGTCGAAGACGCCCAAAATGTTGAGCTTGCCTTCCTGCGAGAGGTTGGCGGCGTCGGCGAAGAGGGCGAAGGCGATGTGCATGGGAGGAAGGTAGCCGCTCCGCTAGATTGAATCCATGACACTGGCAGCCCCCGCGGAGTCCGCCGCCGATCCCGTCGCCACGCGCGCGCGTATTCCGTGGACTGATGTTTCGCTCGTCCTGATGGCGGTCCTCTGGGGCGCCAACTTCGCCGCCATGAAGCTGGGCGCGACGCAGTTTCCGCCCTTGGCGTTCAATGCCCTGCGCCTCACGGCTGGCACGCTCATCCTCCTCGGCATCGCGGCCTTCTCGCGCGCCACGTGGCCGAGCCGCGCCGTCGCGGGACGCCTCATGCTGCTTGGCGTGATCGGTAACGGATTGTACCAGATTCTCTTCGTCGAGGCGCTGGTGCGCACGAGCATCGCGAACGTCGCCATCATGCTCGCCTCGACGCCGATCTGGCTGGCCCTGGTGGGCAACGCCCTGGGAAGCGACCGGCTCTCGCGTCGTGCCTGGTCGGGCGTGTCCCTCTCGTTCGCCGGGATCGCGCTGGTGGTGCTGGCTGGCGCGAACGCCGCGAGCGGCACGCATTCGTGGACCGGCGACGCACTCGCGTTCGCCGCGGTGGCCTGCTGGACGACCTTCACGATTCTCCTGCGGCCGCTCATGCCGTCCACCGACCCGATTCCACTGCACGCCCTCACGCTGGTCGGTGGAGCGGTGCCCCTGCTCTTGATCGCGTCGCCGGAGCTGGCGCGGACCGGATGGACCACCATCAGCGGCGGCGGATGGGCCGCGCTCGGGTACGGCGCGGTGTTCGCCATCGTCATCGCCTACCTGCTCTGGTATCGGGGGGTGCGCCTCATCGGCCCCACACGCACGGCGATGTACGCCAACCTGCAGCCGATCGTGGCGCTCGTCGTGGCCGCACTCGTGCTCGGCGAAGTGCCGTCGATCGCGCAGGGCATCGGCTGCGCCGCCACCGTGGCCGGCCTGCTCCTGACGCGCTCATGAGAGTCATCCTGTTCGACATCGATGGCACGCTGCTGCGTACCGGTGCGGGGCGCCGTTCCATGGAGCACGCGCTCAGGACCACCTTCGGGACCCCCGGTGATCCGTCGTATCGCTACGACGGCAAGACCGATCGGCAGATCATTCGCGAAGCGATGCGGCTCGCGGGGTTCGACGATGCGACCATCGATGCGCGCCGAGCGGAGACCGAGGCGCACTATCTGGCGTCGCTCCGCGACGAAGTGCTGAGCACCGAGCACCCGGCGGTGCTCCTCCCCGGCATCCGCGAACTGGTCGACGCCGTTGCTGCGCACGACGGGCTGTTGCTCGGCTTGCTCACCGGCAACGTGGCCGAAGGGGCGGCGCTCAAGCTGCACGCGGTCGGGCTCGATCCGCTGGCGTTCACGGTGGGTGCGTTCGGCTCCGATCATGAAGTGCGCGGTGCGTTGCCGGCCATCGCACAGGGACGCGCGCAGGCGCTGCTTGGACGCCCTGTGCCCGGCGACGCCTGCGTCATCATTGGTGATACCCCCGCCGACATCCACTGCGGGCGTGGCATCGGCGCGCGCGCGGTGGCGGTGGCCACGGGGCACTACCAGCGCGATGAACTCGCGTCGCACGGCCCGCACGCGCTGTTCGACGACCTGCGTGATACCGCAGCCGTGATCGCGACGCTGGAGCGATGCTGATGCACCTCGAGCGGCCGTGCCCATCATGAGCGCGACGCGCGAAGTCGAGCTCAAGGGGCTGATCGACGACGAAGCGATGCGCCGCGCGCTGATCGAAGCCACCGGTGCGACGCTCGTGTACGAGGGGCGGCTCGAGGACCGTCGCTTCGATACGCCAGCGCGCGCGCTCGCGCTGCGCGACTTCGTCGTGCGACTCCGCACCTGGCGTGGTCCCGGCGGCGTGCGCGCCGCGCTCGACTGGAAAGGGCCCACGCGCTACGAGGACGGCTACAAGGTGCGCGACGAGCTCACCACGTCGCTCGGGGAGCCCGACGCGCTGCAGGCGATGCTCCTGAGCCTCGGCTACCTCATCACGCGCGAGATCGACCGGCACATCGCGCAGTACGATCTGGGTGGCGCGATGATCCGCTTCGAGCGCTATCCGCGCATGGACGTGCTCGTCGAAGTGGAGGGCACCCCCGACGCGATCGAACGCGCGATCGCGGCGCTGGGGCTGCCACGCGACCAGTTCACGACCGAGCGGCTCCCGGACTTCGTCGCCCGCTTCGAGGCGCGCACGGGACAGGAGGCGGCGCTCGCCGATATCGAACTCCTCGGGCAGCATCCGTTTCGCGTGGAGGACGCGTGAACGCGCGCGGACCGTGGGCCGTCCAGCTGCAGAGCGGCGCGGAGCGTCTCGCCGCCACTGCGCGACTGCTCGACGACGCGCTGCTGCTCGAACACGCGCTGGGCGTCACCATGGTGGAGCTCGCGACACTCGAAGGCGTGACGCTCGCCGGATCGCTCGTCTCGCTCCATCCGCACGGCGAACCGCCACTGGTGCTCGACGCCCCCGAATCCGCCGAGCTGGTGCGCGCGGTGTCCAACGCGGCCACCACGATTCCGGAACTCGCGGCGTCGCTGCGCGCGATGGGCTCACCGCGCGCGCGCCCCGGTTCGGACCACGACCTCTGGTTTGGCGCGCTGCTCGCCGCACGACGCGTGGCGCACGCCGCTCCGACGCCGGCGGAACGGCTCGCCGCATTCGACACGCAGGCGTTGCTCGCGGCGCTCGACGCGACGATCACGCAGTTCGCCACCGCGCGCGCGCCCACGAGCGCGGCCGATGCGCGGGCGCTGGCCGAGGAGCTGCGCGAACTGTCGACGCCGCTGCTCTTGGCGCTGCGTTCGCTCGCCTCGCGCCGGAGCGCGGTCGAGTCGGCCGATGATGCCGTGCGGCTGGCGCGCTGGCACGACTGGGTGGCGGCGTTGCGCGTCGTGTTTGCGGCCGCGGATCGCGTGTGGGAAGCGCTGTTGCCGGCGCTCGTCGATCCGCGCGGCCGTCGTGGGTCGTTCTGGCGGCGCGTGCTCGCACGCAAGGGCGGCGCATGATCGTCGGCATCGGGCTCGACCTGGTCGACATCGCCCGCGTGGACCGGTTGATCGTGAACAAGGGCGAACGCGCAACGACCAAACTGTTCACTCCGGCCGAGGCGCAGTACGCCACGAGCCGCGCCTATCCGGCGCGCCACTTTGCCGCGCGCTTTGCCGCCAAGGAGGCCGCGTACAAGGCGCTGGCCGGCAGCGAGCTCGCGCGCGGCATCGGGTGGCGCGATCTCGAAGTGCTGCGTGATGATGCCACCGGGCAGCCTCGGCTCGTGCTGCACGGGCGTGCGGCCGAGCGCGCGGCCGAGCTGGGGGTGGTGCGCGTGCACCTGACGTTGACGCATTCGCACGAGACGGCCGCGGCCGTGGTGATTCTCGAGCGGGACTAGCGCATCACGCCGCGCTGCCCGGTGCGTCCACCGGGTCCACCGCGTACACCCGGTGCGTCCACCCCGCGCGCACCGTCTCGCCCACCACGCGCATCCCGTTCCGCTCGGCCACCGCACAGGACGCCACATTCTCCGGGCGCACCAGCGAGATGATGCGACGCCCGGGATACCGCGCGACGGCCCAATCGCGCGCGGCCTGCGCCGCCTCGGTCGCGAAGCCGCGCTTCCAATGGTCGTGATGCAGCAAGTAGCCGACCTCGATCTCGGGTGCGCCGTCGACCTCCTGCACGGTTACGCCGCACTGGCCCACGGGTACGCCTGTCGCGCGCTCCTCGATGAGCCAGAGCCCGTGGCCGTCATCGCGGTAGCGCCCGCGCTGCCGCTCGATCCACGCCAGCGACTCGTCCCGATCGAGCACCTTCGGATAGAAGCGCATGACGCGCGCGTCGCCGAGCATCGCGGCCACGAAGCTGATGTCGTACGGGTTCATCTCGCGCGCACGCAGCCGGTCGGTCATGAAGCGCCAGAGCGGGGGGTCGCCGAGCGGCGCGTGGGTCACACCGTCACCCACTGCGCGTCGGGGTCCTCGCGCGCTGCCTCGAACACCGCGGCCGCCGCATACACGTCCTCGATCGCGAGGCCGAGCGACTTGAACACGGTGAGTTCGCCCGCGCTCGTGCGACCGCGGAGTGCGCCGGTCACCACGTCGCCAAGTTCTCCCGCAAGCTGCGCCTCCGTGCACGCTCCTTCGGCGATCGCCATCGCCAACTCCCCGCACTCGGCGCGCGCCGCGTCCATCGAGTCGACAATCAGGCGCGCGCGCGCGATGGTCGTGCCGTCGAGTTCGCGCGTCGTGCGCGTGTGCGCACCCACGGCGTTCACATGTGCGCCATCGGCCAGGTCGCCGCTGGCGAGCACCGGCGTGTGCGACGAGGTCACGCTGCACACGATATCCGCATCATGAACAGCGGCCTGTGCACTGTCGCACACCTGCACAGACCCGTGCTGCCGCTCCACGGCACGGGCGAACTCCTCGGCGCGCGCCCGGGTGCGGGACCAGACCCGGATTTCGGAAATGGTGCGCACCGCGCGCATGGCGGCCAGATGCGTGTGCGCCTGCACGCCGGCACCGAGGATGGCCAGGACGCCGGCGTTTTCGCGCGCCATGTGTCGGGTGGCGAGCCCCGATGCTGCGGCGGTGCGGATGGCGGTGAGTGATGCGGCATCGAGCATCGCGGCCGGGTCGCCGGTGCGCGTGTCGAAGAGGGTCACCAGTCCCTGAATGACGGGCCGGTCGGTGCCCGCGTGGTGCGGGATGTAGGTGAGCGCCTTGACCCCGGTGAAGTCGGGGGTGACGGCCGGCATCACGAAGAAGGCGCCGGTCGGCATCGGGACGACGGTGCGCACGGGTTGCGCCACCTGCCGACCGGCCCACGCACGGAACGCGGCGTCCATGGCGTCGATGGCCCGCGGCATGGTGAGGAGGCGGGTGACCTGTGCAGCCGAAGCGACGAGGACGCGTGGCATGGCGGATCGGATGGCGGGGCGGGGGGGGCGCGGCTGCGGGCACCACGGGTTGACCGCGTCCGGAGGGGTCAACGGCGGTTGCGCGCGGTGGAGTGCGAACAATCTGTCGCCAGGGCTTTCGGAGCGGCTGAAACGGTCATAGACTGAAATACAATGCAAATGAGAACCATTCTCAATGTGACGACGTCCGCTGAGCGCCCCGCCATCGGGGCCCGCTCGCTGACGCGCTTTGTGGCCGCAGCGGTCCTTCTGTTTACGTCGGCTTCGGCGCAGACAGCAGCGGCTCAGGACCTTCCCGGCAAGCGACTCGCCGGCATCGTCGCGGTTGCCATCGATGAGTACGGCAAGGGCGTCGACCAGCGCGGTCGTCTCACCTCGAGCACCGAGTACGAAGAAGCCGTCTCCTTTCTGGTCGACGCGCGCGAAGTCGCAGGGCGCCTGACCGGCGGACACACCGCGCTCGTGCGCGCGCTCGTGGACACCCTGTCCGCTGCCGTTCGCGCCAAGGTGCCGCCGACCGCGCTCGAGATGATCCACCAGCGGCTTGTTGCCGCCCTGGGGAGCGATGCCGCGCTCGACATGCCGACCCGCCGCGTTGACGTCGCGCACGGGCAGGCGCTCTTCACCACCAACTGCGCCTCCTGCCACGGCGCGATGGCCGACGGCAACGGTCCCGCCGCCAAGGCGCTCCTCACGCCACCGCCCGCGCTCGTCGGTGTGGCCATGCGCGACAAGGCGCCGGCCACCCTGTACCGCGTGGTGAGTGTGGGCGTAGCGGGCACGCCGATGGCCGGCTGGGCATCGTCGCTCTCGCCGGATGACCGCTGGGACATTGTCCACTACCTGAACTCGTTGCGCACCAATGGCGCCGAGGTCGCGCGCGGCGACTCGATCTGGCGTGCGCAGCACGTAGCGGTCGCCGGTCGCTCGAACAGTGCGTCGGTGCTGCCTCCCGAATTCTCCCGCTTCGCGTACACCGCCGAGAAGAGCGACGTGCAGTTGGCGCTCGCGATCAAGGATGCGGGGGCGGCAACCGGCACGGTGGCGCCGATGGCCGACGCCGACGTGAACGCGGTGGTCGCCTACGTGCGCGCGCTTCCCGGACGCGATGCCGCCGTGCTCGCTGCCGCTCCGTCGGTCAAGGCCAAGGGCTCGACCGCAGGGCAGGCTGCCGAGGCCGCCGCTCGCTCGGTGCTCGCACTCATGGATGAAGCGCTGGCCGCCGCCAAGGCTGGACGGTCAGCCGATGCGGGCGACAAGGCGTTCGACGCCTACCTGGCCTTCGAGCCGCTCGAGACGCGTGCCCGCGCACAGGAGCCGGGCAAGGTCAGCGCGATGGAAGCGTCGTTCGCCGCGTTCAAGGCGAGCGTGAAGCAGGGGAATGTGGCGGGGGCCGCTGCGGCGCGTGACTCGATCGCGCTCGCGCTGCCGCACATGGTCGAGCTCGCACAGCCGAGCGGTGATTTCTGGGAGCTGTTTTTGCAGAGCTTCCTGATCATCCTGCACGAAGGGTTCGAGGCCATTCTGGTGATCGGCGCGATCATCACCTTCCTGGTCAAGACCGGCCACAAGGAGCACGTGCGCTCGGTGTGGCAGGGCGTGGTTGCCGCGCTCGTCGCCAGCTTCGCCATGGCCGTCGTGCTCGCCACCGTGCTCTCGAGCATTCCGGCGAGCCGCGAGATCGTCGAAGGGGTCACGATGCTCATCGCGGTCGTCGTGCTCTTCTCGGTCAGCTACTGGCTCATCAGCAAGGTCGAAGCGGCCAAGTGGCAGCAGTTCATCCGCGAGATGGTCAGCTCGGCGCTCACCAAGGGCGGCGGCACTGCGCTCGCGTTCACGGCCTTCCTCGCGGTCTTCCGCGAAGGGGCGGAAACGGCGCTCTTCTATCAGGCGCTGTTCCAGCAGCCGGGCGCGGTTGCACTCCCGCTCACGCTGGGCCTGGGGGTTGGCTTCGCCGCCCTCGCGGTCATCTTCGTGGCCTTCCACCGCTTCGGCGTGAAGATCCCGATGCGGCCGTTCTTCATCGGCACGAGCGGCATGCTCTACCTCATGGCCTTCATCTTCATGGGCAAGGGGATCCGCGAGCTGCAGGAAGGGAACGCGCTCTCGCTTACGCTGCTGCCGGGATGGCCCACGGTCGATGCGCTGGGCATCTTCCCGAGCCGCGAAGGGCTGCTGGCGCAGGGGCTGCTGGTTGCGCTGCTCGCGTTCGCACTCTGGCGCTCGTGGATGCAATCCAGGGCGAATGAGGCCGAGCGCGTCGCGGCAGGTGATGACGTGCCGCAGCATGTGCACTCGGACCTGGAAGGGCGCGTGGCTGAACTCACCGCCAAGGCCAAGCTGCTCGAAGAGCGCCTCAAGAGCCTTGAGGGCGAACTACAGGACGAGAAAGCGCGGAAGTCGTAGCGCCGAGCGGCGCTACGCTTCTGCCGTCTTGTAGATCCCCGGTCGGCCGGGCCCCGGTGTGTTGCGTGCCATCATCCACCAGACGCCAACCGCTGCAATCGCGAGCGCGATGCCCTGGGCCAGCGTGAACGGCCCGAGCAGGCGGTCATCCTTGGCGCGGAAGAACTCGACGATGAACCGCTCGAGCCCCGCCAGCACGCCATACAGTCCGAACAGCCATCCCTCGGCGTGCTTGTGCTTGCGCATCTGCCAGAGGATGAAGAAGAAGAGCAGCGCGAGCGCCGTCTCGTAGAGCTGTGTCGGGTGCACGGCCAGCACCGTGTCCAACGTGGCGCCACTCGGCATCGGCGTGCCGAACGAGCGGTTCATGATGCCGGCCGTGGATGGAGGCGCTCCCTGCGGGAACATGACGGCGAGTGGTCCGTCCCACGGGCGGCCATAATCGTCGCCCACGGCCCAACAGCCCGTGCGCCCCACCGCGTAGCCGCCCATGATGCCAATGCCCGTGGCATCGCTCAGGCGAATGAAGTTGCCTTTGCGCCAGCGTACGGTGAGGTACGAGAGGATGACCGAGCCGATGAACCCGCCCCAGAACACGAAGCCGCCGCGGCTGAAGAACGCGCTCGGGTCGCCCGTGAGGATGACGTAGTAGGTCTTGGCGCCGAGCAGCGTGCCGATGACGGAGGCGAGGACGACGTCGGGGATGATGCTCGCCTCGTGGTCCTGGCCGCGCCGGGTGAGTTCGCTGGCGCTGACGTGCTGCGCGACGAGGAACCCTGCGAGGACGGCGAGCCCGAAGCCGGTGAGGCGGAGGGGGCCGAAGCCGTAGTCGAGCGGATGGTGGGTGATGGGGCCGAAGAGCATGGCGGGAATCTACGGTGGCTGAACACATTGCGGCCACTCTGCACTCTTTGTGACAGCAGCTCCGATCACCGCTCGAGACGGATGGCAAGGTCCCTCGCCGATGATGGTCAGTCTCGCGCCAATGGCGCCCGTCTAGTACGCCGGCGTGTCATCCCCCGCGAGCACGGTATCGGCGAACCGCGCTGCACGGAGCTGCCGCGGGTCCGGCGTTGGCGCCGAGAACAGGTAGTCCCCGTGATCGACGTCGAAGCGGTCCGCGATGATGGTGCTCACAACATCCTGCGGCACGGCGTCATCACGATACGGCTTGGCGCCGAAGCGGCCGAGCGCACCGCCGGGGGAGTCCTTCCAGAAGAAGAGGAGTGACTGCACGAAGTCACCCACTGGATACGCCCACTTGAGGACGTTGTCGCGCTTGGAGCCGAGCACCGAGATGCGATTGGACCAGTCGGAGGCGGTGCGATAGGTGTCGGGGTCGCTCACGCTCCAGTCGTCCACGGCAGGGGCCATGACGCACACTTCGCGGATGCTGAACTTGGAGCGGTTCAGCGCATCGATGGCGCCGAAGACCACACGCGCGCCGAGCGAGTGGGAGACGAACGAGAGAGTGGTGCCAGAGCGGAGGACGCGATCCAGGTACGCGGTGAGCGCCTGGGCGGTGTCGTCGGCGTCGTTGCCTTCGAGTGGATAGCTCAAGAAGCTGAGCGGCCCAAGATTCACGTCGCCGGGCCAGAGCACGGCAACGACCGGCCCTGCGGGCAGTTGGCGGGTGAGGGCCGCGCAGAAGTCGCCGAGTGACTGCCGGCCGGCGGGGCGCGTGACGTTGAAGCCGTGCACGGCAATGGTGACGTGCTCGGCGATGAGGAGCTGGTCCTCGGCGGCCGTCGTGGAGAGGGTGCCGTCGCGATCGTAAGCGATGCCGTGGGTGACGGGACCACCGGCGTCGGCGTCGCGGAAGTCGAGGAAGAGGATCACGCGCGCGCCTTGAGCGCTCGCGCCGCACTGTTCAGCCCCGACGCCAGATCCTTGGCGATGGGCGCGAAGGGCACAGCGGCGACGCCGATGATGAGGGCCCAGGACCAGTGGGGCTTGGGCTCATCCATGGCGAGGAAGGCACCGAGGGCCATCGCGAGCGAGGCGAACATGGCGAAGGTGCGTGCGGTGCCCGCGAAGTGGACCTTCGCGATGAGGAGGGCGGCGTCGATGCGCGCATCGGCGGCGAGCTCATAGCGGGCGAGGATGGCGCGCTCGGCGTCGGTGACGGGCTGCGCGGCGTCGCGCTTCTCGAGCACGGCGCGAAGTGCGGGGCCGTTGATGGTGCCGAGGAAGGCAGCGACGCGCTCGGCGTTGCTTGGGGTGAGGCCGACGCGGGCGCCCTGACGGAGCATGCGCGTGAGGTCGTCGTCGGAGCCCCGATAGCGATCCTCGATGGTCTCGCGCGCGGAGGGTCCGTGCGCGGCTTCGAGGGTGAGTGTGAGGGCGCCCAAGCGTGCCCAGAAGGTGGGGAAGCCCGCGAGTCCGACGGGTCGGGTCCACTTGAGGGCCTCGACGATCCCGAAGGCGGCGGTGCCGAGCGCGCCGGTGGCGAGAGTGAGGGTGGAGAGGTCGGGGGAGGGCATGGGGGGCGGGGTGGGGGGGGTGCGGTGGTTCAAGGGTTGTGAGACGACGAGAGGTTTTGCAGAGACCGAACATACCGACGAAGCGTGAGATAGCGTGAAGCGCCCACGGCTCGGCGACGTAGACGCCGCTCTCGCCGTCCACTTCAAAAGCTCGCGTCGCGCCCGCATCGGCCGTGCGTGGCGCACTTGGGACGATCATCGAAGGGCGTTCGAGGGCACCTGGGAGACGCCGCAGAGTGCGCGGCGAGCGCTGGTGCAGCTCGCCTGAGCACCCTATTCTTCATGCAGCTGTAGGTGCTCTGGCAACTGGGAAAGCTCCAACGCGAGTCCAGTTGGGTATCCCGCGCGATGCTGCGCGAGGAGGCTCGAGGCCAGCCGATTCGGCTGAGCACCTCCGGGTGTGGGACGATGTCGCCACGCTCGCACGGGGAAGGTCGCGTACCCCCTCTGCACCTACAGCGCCCGCCGCGCCCGCTGGCGGAGCTCGAGCAGGATATCCGGGCGATCGAAGGGGATATCGTGCGGATGCTGTCGGAGGTGACGGGTGGAAGCGTCTCGTCGTGACGGCCAAGTGTCGGCACATGGCCGGAAGTGCCGACATTTGGCGTCCAGAAGTGTTACAATATGTCGGGGACTATGCATAACTACCGACGTTACGTAACATCCCTCAAATGACACCACAGCCGACTCACGCACAGCTGAAGGCGCTTCGCGCGATTCGCCGACAGGGACTGGCGCGACCGCGCGAGCTCGCCCACCACGGCATCAACCGCGTCGAGCTTTCGCGCCTCGTCGACGCTGGCCTCGTCGAACGCGTTGCCCGGGGCGTGTACGTTGCCGCCGATCACGAATTCTCCGCCGATCTATCCGCCGCGATTGTCGCGACCCGCGTGCCGTCGGCGGTCATCTGTCTGCTGACAGCGCTGCGTCTGCACGAGTTGACGACGCAACAACCCCACCAGGTGTGGATCGCCTTGGCCGAAAAGGCACGCCGGCCGCGGCTTGACTATCCGCGGCTGCGCGTCGCGCGGTTCTCTGGCCCTGCGCTCACCGAGGGGATCGAGACACGCCGCATCGAAGGGGTGCCGGTTCGGCTGTATTCGGCCGCCAAGACCGTCGCTGACTGCTTCAAGTACCGGGACAAGATCGGCATCGACGTCGCCGTGGAGGCGCTGCACGACTATACGCGCAAGCACCGCGGCGGGGCGACCGCGCTCGCGCACTTTGCCCGCATCTGCCGCGTGACGCGCGTGATGCAACCCTATCTGGATTCGCTCCCGTGAGCGGCACGCCAAACGTCGCTGCGTCGGTGATGGCGCGACTGCTGAAGCGCGCAAAGTCGCGCGGCGAGGACTATCAGCTGCTCGTCACGGCGTATGCCTTCGAGCGGCTCCTCTATCGACTCGGGCAGTCGCCGGTGCGCGATCGCTTCGTGCTGAAGGGCGCCATGCTGTTGCGCCTCTGGTCGGAGCAACCTTATCGCACCACGCGGGATCTCGATCTGCTGCGCCGTGGCGATGCGACGTTCGACGCCATCCGCAGTGACCTGCAGGTGATCCTCGCGACGCGCGTCCCGGACGATGGCATCACATTCGATACGGCCAGTCTGGTCCTCGAACACATCCGGGCCGACGAAGAGTACGCAGGGACGCGCGTTATCCTGTCGGCGCGGTGCGGAAAGGCGCGGCTGTCGCTGCAGGTCGACCTGGGCGTCGGTGACGCGACGTGGCCAGAACCGTTGGTGCGGCGATATCGGGCGCTGTTGGACGCGCCGGCCCCGGAGGTATTCGCCTACGAACGCGAGACGGTCGTCGCGGAGAAGCTCGAAGCGCTGGTGGTCCACGGCGATCGCAACAGCCGCATCAAGGACTTCTTCGACCTGCATATGCTCGCCACAACGTTCGCGTTCGATCGGCGCGAACTCGGCGAGTCGGTGCGACGCACATTCGCGCGCCGGCAAACGCCGATCCCCGACGTGGCGCCGATCGGACTGACGCCAGCGTACTGGGAGAATCCATCGCGTCCGATGCAGGTGCGGGCGTTTGCCAGACGCGCGGGCCTCGCGGCCACTGCCGAGACGGGACGCGCACTCAACGGCGTGCTGTCGGCGTTCCTGCTGCCGGTGCTCGACGACGTTGCGGCAGGAGCGCCGCAGGCGGGAACGTGGGCACCGGGAGGGCCGTGGCGGTGAACGTGCGAGCATACACGCCGTACGCGGCGTACAAGGATTCGGGCGTGGAGTGGCTGGGAGAGATTCCGGTGGGGTCGGAGATGGCAAGGAGGTGGCGGGTCGGAAAGGCACGTCGTGGCGGCACGCCCTCGAAAGACGAGCCTGCGTACTGGTGCGCACAGACAAGCCACCCTATCCTTCATTGAGCTGTAGGTGCTCTGGCAACTGGGAAAGCTCCAACGCGTGTCCAGTTGGGTAGTCGGCGTCCTTGTGGCGCCGGGTTCTCGAGGCCGGCTGAGATAACGCCGAGCACCTCCGGGCGTGGCGAGGGTGCCACGTTCGCACGGGGAAGGTCGCGTACCCCCTCTGCACCTACAGCATCCCCCATACTTGCAAACTGTACCTCCGATTCCGTAAGAACACCTGAAGTCGGTGTCTACGGAACCCGGCGCAGCCCACCCCAAGCAGGAAGTCGGGTCTGACAGTCTCGCCGCCGAGCCAACCTCGCGCGCGTGGTGCGCGCTCGTAGATTCTTCCCCAGATGACCACGCATTTCCCGGCGGAGATCCCGGCTCGGCTGCGCGAGTTGGCGGAGAAGTGGCAGGACCAGCAGGCCAACGAGCGCGCGTCGCTGCAGACGTACGTGCTCGAACTATGCGCGGCGCTCGGCGTCGAGCCTCCCTCTCCGCCCACGCCGAACTACCAGTTCGAGCGCGACGTGCAGGTTACGGAGCGCGACGGGTCGCTCACCACCAACTTCATCGACCTCTGGAAGGCGGACCACTTCGCCTTGGAGGGAAAGGCCCTGCTTGAGGCCGGCGCCGAGACGCGCGACCGCAGGCTCCGGCGGGCGTTCGGCCAGGTTCGCACCTACGTCGCGCATGTTTCGGGTACGCCTCCTCCGTTTTTGGTTGTGCTGGATGTCGCCCGAACACTCATCGTGTGGGACCGATGGAGTGGACGCTATGGTGACTATCAGGCCGGGCGGGTCATCCCGCTGCCCAAATTGCACGAACGCCCCGACGACATCGCCCTCCTCCGCGACATGTGGATGGCGCCGGCGGAGCGCGACCCCCGCGCCAAGGCTCAGGCCGTGACCCAGGACCTGGCCGGCCAGTTGGCGCGCTTCGCTGCGGCGCTGGAAGATCGCGGTCACGACGGCGAGAAGGTCGCGCGGTTCGTCATGCGTTGCGTCTTCTGCTGCTTTGCGGAAGACGTTGGGCTGTTGCGCGCGAACCTGTTTCGGCAGACGCTCGAAGCCGCCGCGCGGAAGGGCGACCCCAGCGAGTTCGCCGACGCGCTCACGACGCTCTGGCGCACGATGGACACCGGCGGCCGCTTCGGCGCCGAGATCCTGAACCGGTTCAACGGGCACTTCTTCAAGACCGTCGAGGCGCTGCCGCTCGACAAGACCGACATGGCCTTGCTCATCGAGGCGTCCAAGGCTGACTGGTCCCAGGTGGAGCCCACCATCTTCGGCACCCTGCTCGTGCGGGCGCTCGACCCCGAGGAGCGCCACCGGTTGGGCGCCGAGTACACGCCGCGCACCTACATCGAGCGGCTCGTCCGTCCCACGGTGGAGGAGCCGATCCGCGAGCGGTGGACGGCTGTGCAGGCCGATGTGCTGCAACTCGAGGAAGCCGCCGGCGTTCCTGATGGGAAGAAGCCGACCGCCGCACAGAAGAAGCAGCTCGACGCCGCCATGGCGCGTCTCCGCGACTTCCACGCGTGGATGCGCGGCCTCCACTTCCTCGATCCCGCCTGTGGCAGCGGCAACTTCCTGTACGTCACGATGGACATCGTGAAGCACATCGAGCTCGAAGTGCTCCGCGAGATCGCTCGGCTCTCCGGCGGGCAGGAGTCGGCTGTGCTCGACGAGGTGCACCCGCGCCAGTTCCACGGGATCGAGATCAAGCCGTGGGCGCGCGAGATCGCCGAGCTGACGCTCTGGATCGGGTACCACCAGTGGTGGCGGGAGACGCATGGTGGGCGGACGCCACCGGATCCGATTCTCGAGGACACGGGGACGATCGAGTGTCGGGATGCGGTGCTGGCGTGGGACAGCACGCGGCATGATCCGAGTCGCGATCGGCCGGATCCAACGCCGCGGATCAAGCATCCGGTGACGGGGGAGTTGGTGCCGGATCCGGCGGCGAGGATCCCTTACTTCGAGCGTGTCAACCCGCGTGTCGCAAGTTGGCCGACGGCGGACTTTGTGATCGGGAATCCACCATACCTAGGTCAATCCCGCCAGCGAGCGGTGCTCGATGACGGGTACGTCGACGCACTGCGCAATGCGTATCCCGACCTTCCCGACACGGCGGACTTCGTTCTGTACTGGTGGCAGCGAGCGGCTCTGTTGGTGGCGGCGGGCGAACTCGGAGCGGCAGGACTGATCACCACCAACTCGATCGCTCAAGGCCAGAATCGACTCGCGATTGAGCTAGCCATCGCGCGCGGTGCCAGCATCGTGTGGGTATGCGCCAATCACCCGTGGGTCGGTGATGGCGACGCGGCGGCTGTGCGCGTTGCAATGACGGTCGTGACTCGCGGCGCTTCGCGAGCCGCACTCGTACACGTCGACGATGACGGACTGGTTGTATCGCAGCAGTACGTGGCCCGGATCCACTCCGATCTGACCGGCTTTGCTGACGTCGCGACTGCGAGCAGGCTTGTTCTTTGGGCCAATGCTGACTTGGCCCATGACGGCGTCAAGCTACACGGTCGCGGCTTCCAGATATCGCCAGTCGAGGCGGCGGATCTCCTCAAGTCGGATGGCTCGCACGCTGCGGTGCTGCGCCCATTGCGCAACGGGCGCGATATTGCCGCACGCCCGCGAGGGGTTTACGCGATCGACTTTGGCCTAATGACCGAGTCCGAGGCTCGTGCGTATCCGGTCCTTTTCGATGTCGTGCGCGATCGCGTGCTTCCCACCCGCTTGGCAAATCGGAGCGAGAGTTACGCTCGCTACTGGTGGCGCTTTGGTAGGCCTCGGCCCGAGTGGCGCGTGGCCTCAGCTGGCCTTGCGCGCTTTATCGCGACAGTGGACACGTCTCCGCACCGCTATTTCGTATTCCTAGACGACACCGTTCTCGCGGACGATGGGCTGGTCCAGGTCGCGTCGGATGACGCCTACGTGCTTGGCGTCCTATCCTCGTTGATTCACCGTACATGGTCGATTGCGTCAGGTGGACGATTGGGAGTCGGCGACGATCCTCGATGGAACAAGTCGACGTGCTTTGACCCGTATCCGTTCCCGGCCGCGGGGTTGAAGCTGACCGCGTCAATTCGCGACGTGGCAACGCGCCTCGACGCGCACCGCACCGCCGCCCTCGCCCGCGACGAACGCGTCACCATGACCGGCATGTACAACGTCGTCGAGAAGCTCCGCTCCGGCGCCGCGCTCACACCTAAGGAGCGCAGCATCCACGAGATCGCCGCGTGCGGCGTCCTCAAGGACCTGCACGACGAACTCGACGTACTCGTCGCACAGGCCTACGGCTGGCCGTGGCCGATGCAGCGTGAGGAGATCCTCGAACGATTGGTCGCCCTTCACGACGAGCGCGTCGCCGAGGAGCAGCGCGGACTCGTGCGCTGGCTCCGCCCCGACTACCAGATCCCCCGATTCGGGAAAGACTTGGCCGCCGCGCCCGCCGAGTTCGACCTCCCCGCCTTCGTCCCTGCGTCGCCCACCCTGCAACCAGCCAAGTGGGCGCCCACCGCGGTGGAGCAACTGACCACGATCACCGCCCTGTTGGCCGAGCGCCCACGCACCTCCGCTGATCTGGTCGCGAGCTTCAGTGGGGCTCGGCCTCAGTTGATCGAGCGCCACCTCGAGACGCTCGCCCTGATGGGCGAGGTCACGCGCACACCGACGGGGCAGTTCGCGCTGGCCCAACGCGTCGGCTGATCCGCGACAGCCTACCCCATCACCCACAGCTCAACTCGTCCGCGCGGCCGCACCTTCGACTTCAGTTCGCTTGGCGTTGGAGGGTAGAAGCGCGCAATCCACGGCCCCGTATCGTTCCGCGCAACGAAGCGCTCGATCAACTCGCGCGCGTCCGCCACGTGCGCAGCAAGCACCGGGAACGGGAGCTTGCTCACCAGCACAATGAGCCGCAGCGCCGAGGCCTCGACCGCTGCAACTTCGTTGGGCCGCCGTCGGATCTGCCGATCGTGCGTCAGCGCCACCCATCCGCGCTTAGCGACTTGAGGAATCCACTCCTCGTCTCGCGTGGTCGGGCCGAAATGGTCGTCATGTGATTCCACGGCGAACCCGGCCTCCCGAAGGGTGACGGGGAAGCCCCGGCCGAGATTTCGGTCGGAAAAGAAGGTCGTCGGTGGCGCGTCCCTACGCCGCTTGCTCGTAGAACACAGCCTCTTTGACGTCCGCCGTCGTGATTCCGTAGTCGGCTGCCACGTCGTCCGCTGACTCGCCGGCGTCGATCCGCTCCACCAGAATGCGCGTGGCGATGCCTGCGCTGGCCAGAATCGGACGGCCGAATCCGATGGCGGGATCGATCACGATCGGCCGCGCATCGGGACGCTCGTCCATAACGGCGAACGGAAACAGACGGTGAGGCAGATCGTTCGCGTCCCACTCCACGCGGCGCAGATACGCTTCCAGCGCCGACCGCATAGCTAACTGCCCGGACTTGGTCAGGTTGATCAGCTTGCCGTAGCGCTCGATGAACAGCTCACCCGCGCTGGCCTTCAACTCCACGCTGAGCAGCAACCGCTCGATGTTGAGCTCCGACTCGGCGTAGTGAATCGCCTTCCGGATTTCGGGCAGCGCCATCCCGTGCGTCGTCCGCAGTGACCGCAGCACGTGCGCCTCGACCACATTGTTGAACGAGAGCACGTGCGACCGCGTGTCAGCTGCGCGGATCAGCGGCTGGCTGCGCCGAGTCCCCGCCGCTGACGAGGAGGCTCGACCCACAACCCAGGCGCGCAGCGTCGCTGACGCCACCCGCACGTACCGCGCCGCCTCAGCGAGTGGATACGCCGGGCGGTCGGGTGCCGTCAGTGTCGAGCGGGAAGGCTGCATCGTTGGTGTGGTCGGTGGCTCGGAGCTGAATTCGGACCTATGTGTCAACGAGGTTGGACTGCAACGTCGGATGCCGACGGAGTGAAGATGAAGAACCTATGGCAGAATCTCCAGTCTCGCGCAGCCGGGTGCGCCCGAGCCAGCCCATGCCGAGACGTCGTCTGGTGAGCCTGATCGTTTCAGCATCGCCCCGACGTGAAAGCCAGCCGGGGCAAAACCCCTCACGCGCTGTGCTCCCCCGTCAGCCGCCGGACCTCGCGCCGTGCCTCGATCATCCGGTCCACCTCGGCGTGGAACTCGTTGGCGCGCACCACTGCGTCGGTCACGACCCCCGGGGTTTCGACGCCGGCGGTGAGCGAGAGCAGGTCCATGCGGAGTGCCTCAAGGATCGCCTGCGCGGTGTCGAGCCGCCCCTGCAGCGATTCGCGCTCCTCCCGCACGCCGGCCGCCGCGTCCGGTGTCTCGAGCGCAGAATCGAGCGCCTGGATCCGGGCGCGCAGCGCAAGGGCGCCGTTCTCGAGGCGGCGGACGACCCCCGGAACGTCAGCCAGTCGCTGCCGAGTGACCGGCGTGAGCCCGTCGAAGAGGGCCGCGGTGTCAGGCGACAGCTCCTCGGGGACCGCCAGCTCGGTGCTCGTGGTCGAGGGGAGCGACTCCACGGGCTGCTGCCGTCGTCCGGGCAGCGCTGAGAGCACCTCGTCGCGAATCCAGCGCCGCGCTCGCGGACTCGTCGCGGCGGCCAAGCCCGCGAACGCGGTGGCGATGGTGTACCAGGACGACGCGCTGAGCTCGGCGAGCGAACCGCCTCCCGTCTGACCAGCGAGCAGCGCAAGCACGGCAGCCCAGCCGAACAGCCAGCTGTTGGGGGTCACCAGTGGTACGTCGGTCGGCTCGGCGATGAGCGTCGGAAAGAACTCGCAACGCTGCAACTCGCGCGCGACGTCGAGCGCCTCGGCGGGCCGGTCCGCGGCGCGCTTGGCGAGACAGGCTTCGAGCACCCGCGCCATCGGGGGCGGCACCGAGGGGTTGCGTTCGCGAATCGGCACGACGCGCCCGGTCAGGTGCAGCGCCATCACGCCGCCCGCGTCCGACGCGACGAACGGCGGCGACCCGCACAGCAGCTGGTAGCCGAGCACGCCGAGGGCGTAGAGGTCGGTGCGATGGTCGGGCACCGTGTCGCCCGCGACCTGCTCGGGGCTCATGTAGAGCGGCGTGCCGACCTGCGGGGCGTCCTCGGCGTCCACGTCACCCCGCAGCGCGGCGATGCCGAAGTCGAGCAGGAGCACCTTCCGCAGGGTGCCCTCGAGGATGACGTTGTCCGGCTTGATGTCGCGGTGCACGATGCCGGCGCGGTGGGCCGCGGCCAGTGCATCGCACAGCTCGAGGAGGATCCGGTGCGCCTCCTTGGGCGGCACCGTGCCGCGCCGCGCCATCCGCGAGCGCAGCGTCTCCCCCTCGATGAAGGGCATGATGAGGTAGACGAGGTCGCCCTCCTCGCGCAGGTCGTAGATCGGGACGATCGCCGGGTGCCGCAGCTTGGCGAGGGCGACCCCTTCACGATGGAACCGCTCGAGGAACTCCGGCGCCGTCGCCATCTCGGGCCGGAGCACCTTGATCGCCACCGCGCGGTCGAGGCGCACGTCGTACCCGCGATAGACCTGGCCGAACCCGCCGTGCCCCACCATGCGCTCGAGGCGATAGCCCGCGCCGAGCGACTGCGCGAGCGCGTGGGCGAGCGGATCGGCGTCGAGCGACATCCGGTCGCTCAGGCGAGCGACGCGTACGTGCGCAGCACGCGTTCCGCGACCTCCTCGGTGATGGCCTCCTCGAGCAGCAGGTCGTTCACGCTCTGCTCCATGGACACCATGCCGATGCCGCGGCCGATCTGCATCTGGCTGCGGAGCTGCGCGTCGCTCCCGGACTTGAGGATGTTGCGCACGGCACGGCTCGCGACCAGGATCTCGCACGCGACGCGCTTTCCCCCATCCCGCGTGGGCAGGAGCTCCTGGTGGATGACCGCCTGCAGCGCCTCGGCGAGCATCCCGCGCAGGAACCCCTCGCGTCCGGGTGGGCAGTAGGTGAGCACGCGGTCCATCAACCGCTCGACCGTGATGATGTGCAGCGTGGAGATCACGAGCACGCCGGACTCCGCGGCGCGCAGCGCGATCTCGATCGTCTCGAAGTCGCGCATCTCACCGATCAGGATCACGTCCGGATCCTGGCGCCGCGCCGCGCGCAGACCGTCGGCGAAGGAATGCATGTCCTTGCCGACCTCGCGTTGCCGCACCACGGAGCGCAGCGATTCGTGCCAGTACTCGATCGGATCCTCGATCGTGATGATGTGCCGTCCATGCGAGCGGTTGATCTGGTCGAGCAGGCTCGCCATCGTGGTCGTCTTGCCCATGCTCGTGCTCCCGGTGACGAGCACGAGCCCCTTGCCCCGGTGCGCGAGCTCGTCGACGATCGGCGGGAGGCGCAGCTCGGCCAGCGGGATCGGCGAGACGGGCAGGAGCCGGATGACCGCGCCCACCGCGTCGTTGTGGAAGGCGACGTTCATCCGGTGGCGGCGCCGTTCGGGATCGAGCCGGATGACGTCAATGTCCTTCGCTTCCTCGAGGCGCTCCTCCTCGGCCGGATCCAGCAGGGCGCAGGCGAGCCGCCGCGCCCCGGCGGCGTCCAGCACCTTCTCGCCGATCGGCTGGAGCACGCCGTCAATGCGTGCGGAGATGGGCATCCCGGTCGCAATGTGGAGGTCGGTGGCCCGGCGGACGCGCGCCTCGTGCAGCAGCGCGAACAGGTCGCGGCGCGCCTCGAGGCGCGCCGCGTCGGGCTCGGCGCTCGCGCGACGAGCGGCGGACCGGACCCGCTGGGGAGCCGATTCACGTGCCATCAGTGCGACTCACCAGCTGGGGGGGACGTCAGCCGCGACCAGTTGCCAATCTGCGTGGCGGTACCGTGCTTGTGAATACGGTGCCGTGGGCGTTACTGGGATGCCTTGCCCGGCGCGGCCATCGGCCCGGTGGGTTGCGGCGTCCCGCCTATCGGCTCGTCCGGGATGGGAATTCGGGAGAGAATTTCGATCGGGGAGATCCGGGACAATGGACCGAGGACCGAGCGTGTCGCCTGACGGGAAGTTCGCCCCGTCTCGCGAACCTCATCGGCCGCCGATCCCCCGTCCTCGGTCCCCTGCTACTTGATGGACGCCATGTCGATCACGAAGCGATACTTCACGTCGCTCTTGAGCATCCGCTCGTAGGCGGAGTTGATCTCGGGCATCGGGATGAGCTCGATGTCGGCGGTGATGTGGTGCGTGCCGCAGAAGTCGAGCATCTCCTGCGTCTCCTTGATGCCGCCGATGAGGGAGCCGGCAATCGCCCGGCGTCCCATGATCAACGGGAAGACGCCGGGCGACGGATGCGGAGCCGCCGGGACGCCGACGAGGCACATGGTGCCGTCGCGCTTGAGGCAGATGACGAGCGGGTCGAGTTGGTGCGGCGCGGCGACCGTGTTGAGGATGAAGTCGAGCTGGCCGACGTAGCGCGCCATGTCGTCCGCGTTGCTGCTGATGACCACGTCGTGGGCGCCGAGCCGCTTGGCGTCGGCGACCTTGCCGGGGGACGAGGAGAAGACGACGACCTCGGCGCCCATCGCGACAGCGAGCTTGACGCCCATGTGACCGAGGCCGCCCAAGCCGACGACGCCGACCTTCGATCCCTTGCCGACCTTCCAGTGGCGCAGCGGCGAGTAGGTGGTGATCCCGGCGCAGAGCAGCGGCGCGGCGCCGGCAAGGTCGAGGCCCGTCGGCATGCGAAGGACGAAGTCCTGGTCCACCGTGATGTCGGTGGTGTAGCCGCCGTAGGTGGGCCCGCCGGTGTGCTTGTCGACGCCCATGTAGGTGCCGACCATCCCGGCGCTGCAGTAGTTCTCGAGGTGCTCCTGGCAGGAAGGGCAGGTGCGGCAGGAGTCGACCATGCAGCCGACGCCGACGGTGTCGCCGACCTTGAACCCCCCGACGCCGCTGCCGACGGCGGTGACGCGGCCGACGATTTCGTGGCCGGGAATCGCCGGGTAGGGAATCGGACCCCAGTCGCCCCGCACAAAGTGGAGGTCGGAGTGGCAGACGCCGCAATACAGGATGTCGATGGCGACGTCGGTGGGGCCGGGGGCGCGACGGGAGATCGTGTGTGGCGCAAGCGGCGTGTCGCCGGAGAAGGCGGCGTAGGCGTTCGTCATTCGGTGGATCCGGGGTGAGGGGTCGTGGGAAGGTAGTTACGGTGCGTGTGTGCCCGGCTCGGGTCGCCGCCGTCGTGATTGAGCGGCGCGACGCCCACCAGCGTCGCCAGGGCGCGCGGGGTGGCCGTCGCGAGTTCGGGGAGGCGGCCGATCAAGATGGCGCTCGTGATCGGCCCGACCCCCGGGGCGCTGTGCAGCACCTCGTTCATACACGGAACGATTCGGCCGAGCGCCTTCGTTCAGTAGAAAATCGGCGTCAACGCTGGGTCGCCAGCCAGAGACACAGGATCAGCACGGCCAGCGCCGGCAAGGAGCGTCGCAGCGGATCCTTGATCTTCTGGTGCATCGCCAGCGCGCCCACCATCAGTACCGCCACCACCAGCGCGGCGGGACGTACGAGCGACGGCACCCAGAGGCCGACGATCAATGCCAGGCCTGCGATCGTCTTCAGCCCCCCCACCGCAAAAAACATCCACGCCGGCAAGCCGTACGCCTCGAACTCACCACGCAGGGTCTGCGCCTGTCCGCCGCGATACGCGGTTGGTCGCCCCCTCCGCACCAGCCAGACGTTCAGCAGGCCGAGGCCGACGATTACCTGCACGATTCCGACGATCGACAATGACGGCATAGGTAACTCGATTGAATGAACGTATCTCGCGCGCGAACCCACTCCTGATAACTAAACGCCGTCATGACGCTCGCAGTTCGCGTTTCCTTTGTGCTCTCGGTCGCGCTGTTCCTGTACTACGGCGTGAGCTGCCTGTTCATGGACGCCATGGTGGACGAGTTCGCGCGCTATAACCTGCGACAGTACCGGCGCCTGGTCGGCCTCCTTGAAGTGCTGGGCGCGCTGGGGCTGCTCGCCGGCGTCTTCATCCCGGTCCTGACCGTGCCCGCCGCCGGCGGCCTCGCACTCCTCATGCTGCTGGGAGTCATCACGCGCCTACGCGTCCGGGACCCGTGGTTCGAGGCGGTTCCCGCCGCTCTGCTTCTGGCCATCAACCTGTTTCTGGTGCTCGCGTCCCTGCAGGGGGTCCGCGTCCGCGGGTGAGCGCCCCGCCGTCGCACCGTCAGCATCGTCGGCGTCACCCCGGGTCGCCCGGCAGCTCCTCGTGCTGTTTGCGCTGGCGGCCGAAGGTCCAGTTGGCGCTCAGCAGCAGACCACGGATCACGCGCAGCCGGTTGGACTGCTGGATGAAGCGCGGATCGATGGTGGTCGAGATGTCGGTGGCCGAGTTGAACGGGTCGATGATGCGGAGGGTGAGCGCGAGGCGGTCGTCCATCAGCTTCTGGCGGATGGCGAAGCTGGGGCGAAGCTGCGCGCCCTGCGTGCCCTGCTCGACCGTCTGCGGCGCGCGGTAGGTGACGAGGCCCTGCACGTCGAGGGTGCGCGAGACGCGCCACGCGAGGTTGGCGCGCGCGGTCCACACGAAGGCATCGGCGGAGAGGCCGCTTCCCAGGTTGGCGGCGTCGCTCACCTGGCGGAATCCGCTGGCGCCGACGAAGCCGGTGAGAAAGCCGACGCTGCGCCCGATGGTGAGGTCGACGCCGTAGGCGTCGCTCGTGGCGACGTTGGCGAAGGTGCGCGTGGCGACGCCGAGCGAGTCGATGGTGCGGATGGGGCGAATGGCGTCGGTGGTGCGACGGAAGAATGGGGAGAGCTGCACCGTGACGTTGCCGCTCTGGTGCTGGTAGCCGGCCTCGTAGGCGCGGGTGTACTCGGGCTGCAGGTACGGGTTGCCGCGCGAGACGTTGAGCGGGTCGGTGTAGACGAGCGACGGATCCACCTGGAAGCCGGGATCGGGGCGGCGGATGCGCTCGGAGACGCTGACCTTCAGCTGGTCGTTGTCGGTGAGGTTGTACGCGACGAGCGCGCTCGCGAAGTGGCTGCGGTACTGGTTGTCGTAGGTCGAGTCGCGCGTGCGGAGGTGGAACGACGTCGCGGCGTCCTCGAGGCGGAGTCCGGCCTGCAGCAGCCAGTGGCCGACCTGTGCGTTCAACACGCCGTACACCGAGTGGGTGCGCTGCGAGAACTCGAAGTTGCTGATGCGGTTGGAGTCCGGCGCGTAGAGGCCCGTACCGAGGTTCTGCATCTGCACGTCGTAGAGCGTCTCCCAGCCCTGCCGCAGCCACTTGTAGCCGGCGTCCACGCGCAGCCAGGGCGTGAGCGGCTTGACCCAGTCCACCTTCACGAACGTCTCGCTCGGCGCCTCGAGGCCGTACTGCTGCTCGACGGTGGGGAGGCCGGTGCGCATGAAGTCGAGCGCGAGCGTGTGCGCCTTGACGTCGCGCGGGCCTTCTTCGTTTGCGCGGTAGAGGCGCGCGTCCACGGTGAGCTTGTGCCCCTTCTCCTCGAAGAGGTGCCGCCAGCCGGTGTTGAGGTCGAGGTTGTAGCGGTGATTGCCGTTGATGGTGATGCGGTCGTTGGCAGACGCGACGGCGTGCGCGGCGTCGAGGTTGCGGTAGACGTTGCTGTCCACCTCGAACTCGTAGCGATGGGAGAAGAGGACGTCGAAGTTGAGCTCATCCTGCTTCGTGGCCTGGTAGGCGACGCGTCCCGTCAGCGTCGTCCCGTACTGGCGCGTGTCCTGCTGCGCGTGCTCCGCCAAGAAGGTGAGCGGCGAGACCTGCAGGTTGTCGCGATTGATGATGTCGGTGCGCAGCCACGCGGTGCGGTTGCCGCTCGCGCTGCCGAAGATGGTCCACTTGCCCTTCTGCACGCCGACGCTGCCGCCGGCGGTGAAGTTGCCGGTGGTGGCGCTCGAGACGGTGAGTCCGCCGCTCGTGCCGGCATCGGGCTCGCGCTTGAGGACGATGTTGATGATGCCGGCGCTGCCGTCGGGGTCGTCCCTGGCGGACGGATTGGGGATGACCTCGACGCGCTCGACGATGTCGGCCGGGAGCGAGGCGAGATAGTCGCCGAGCTGCTGCGCCTTGAGCGGGCTCGGGCGGCCGTTGATCTGGAGGGTGACGCCGGAGTTGCCGCGGAGGCTCACGACGTTGTCGATGTCCACGTCCACCGAGGGGACGTTGCGCAGCACGTCGAGGGCGTTGCCGCCGCGCACGGACGGCATGTCCTTGACGACGTACTGGTTGCGGTCTGGGGCGAGCGTGACGAGGTCGGCCTCGCTGGAGACGGTGACCTTGGTGAGCTCGGGTGGGCGGACGACGAGGGCGAGGGTGCCGAGGTCGGTGGTTTCGCCATCGCGCACCTCGACGCCGGGGACCTCCCGCGGGGCGTGGCCGATGGCGAGGAGGCGCACGCGGTAGCGGCCGCTGGCCACGCGCGCGCGGAACACGCCGTCCTCGCCCGCCGCGGTCCGCGCGACCGGGGCGAGCGTGCCGGCGCGCAGCACCTCGACCCGAGCGCCCACGATGGGCGTGAGCGCGCCCTCGGCGACCACGCGGGCGCGGAGTTCGCCCGTGCCCGGCTGGGCCGAGAGCAGGG
This sequence comes from Gemmatimonadota bacterium, assembly GCA_031372565.1. Lineage (GTDB taxonomy): Bacteria > Gemmatimonadota > Gemmatimonadetes > Gemmatimonadales > Gemmatimonadaceae > JACPPC01. The sequence goes on from JANMLN010000007.1 coordinate 25,424, forward strand.
AGAAGGGCAGGAGGACGAGCGCGAGAAGCGGGCGAAGGAGCACGGTGGGGCGGCGCGAGGCGGTGGACCGGCACGCGAGCGGTGAACGCATCAACCAGTCGCTGACCACGGCTTGACGGCCCAAAGCGCTAGCACGATTGCATACGGGCCGGGCGCGGTGAGCGTTGGGCCGCGCTTCCGGCCTTCACGATCCCGGCCTCATGTCGCCCGTGACGGTGAGCGCGTTCGTGGCGACGGTCGATGAGATCACGCAGTTTCGCACCGCGCACGAGTTGGAGGCGTACCTCGGCGTGACGCGAAAGCGCTCGACCTCAGAACTTCGGGTTGATCCCAGTCGCCACGTAGAGATCCCGCGTCCGGTACACGCGCCCCGCCCGCACCACGCGCTCGGTCTTCCGCAAATCCGTCACACGCTCGTACGGCTTCCCCAACACGATCGCGAGGTCCGCGATCTTGCCCACCGCGATCGAGCCGTAATTGGCCGTGTCACCCATGACGCGCGCC
>JANMLN010000020.1:0-101483 GCA_031372565.1 Gemmatimonadota bacterium
TCACGCGCGCGGGGGCGGTGTTCCCGGCTTCCGGGGGTTTGGCTTTTGGGGTCCTGCCGCTCCCCTTCGTCCTTTTTTTTTCCCCCCAACCCCAAACCGCGGTCCTTCCTTCCCCCCCCCCACGACAGGTGGTGACCGGGATTCCCCATCCGGCGAGCCCTCCACAGATTACCGCATCACTACTGCGCTGCCCCTTTCCACGACAGGACCGCCATGCAGGCCATGAGCCCCTCCCAGTCCCACTGCGTCTTCTGCGACCTGATGAAGGGCGCCGCCGAGGTGTCCTTCTGCTACGAGGACTCGGACGCCGTCGCGTTCATGGACATCCAGCCCGTGAATGCCGGGCATGTGCTCGTGGTCCCGCGCCAACACTTCGAGGTGCTCAAGGACGTCCCCAAGGAGATCGGGATGCACCTCTATACGGTGGCCACCAAGCTGATTCCGGTCATCCAACAGGCGGCTGGGGCGGATGACATGAACATCGTGGTCAACTCGGGGAAGGCGGCGGGGCAGAACGTGATGCACTACCACCTCCACCTGATTCCACGAAAGCACGGCGACGGCTTCGACATTCCGCTCCCGTTCCCCGGGTCGGAGATGCCCAACCGGCAGCAGCTGGACGCGATGGCGGCGCGGATCCTGTCGACGTTCCGCGATCCGATGAAGGCGGTGAAGACCGGAGAGACGGTGACGCGGAAGGCGGTGCCGCGGCCGACGCGGTAGAGGGAAGCCCGAAAAGCGGGTCCTTCGCTGCGCTCAGGACGACGGTCGCTCGTGACGACGGAGACATACGCGTGACGTGAGAGCACGTGACTCCCTCTTGCGCCATTCGTCCCAGGAGTGAATAGGTACGTGGGAGCAGGCAAGTCGACCCCCGCCTGCCCTGATGCGACGGACGGACTGTTTCTTCTAGGAGGCTCGTGGCCCCCGGACGACAGCACGCGAGAGCGCCGCACCCGCACCGATCCCCGCTCCTTGAGCGGGCGACCTCGCGCCTCCCCCGTCATTTCCGTTCGGAAGGTTCTTCCGTTGGCCCCCCGCTCGTCGGCACTCCGCCGACGCGGGGGGTTTTCTCTTTCCGGTGAGGTGGACGTGCCCCGTCAGAGCGCGCATCGCATCCCCCTGCCTCGGTCCTCCCGTGGCATGAGCCGGTTCCGCCGGCACCAACTCCCCCGCGGCCAGAAGAAGGCCATCAAGCGGGCGACCATGCGCGACTGCAGCCGCCGCTGCGTGTACTGCGCCCAGTCGCTGGAGCTGGAAACGGCGACCCTCGACCACGTCTACCCGCTGTCCCACGGCGGCACGCACATGCCGGGGAACCTCGTGGCCGCCTGTCGGGGGTGTAACGCGCTCAAGGGAGACCTGCTGCCGATCGAGTTCTTCGCGCGGCACCCATGGGCGGGGGCGAACTTCATGCGCTACGCGCGCGCGGTGCACCGGGCGCTCAAGCGGGGGGCTCGGCGCGCCGTGAGCCTGGCGCTGGCGGCGTAGAAACTGTTGGATTCACGCAACACACGAACTCCCGTGCCACCGGCACGGGAGTTTCTGCGTCTCAGGAGCTGCATTGAACAGCTGAGGGCCCCGCGCAGTGCGCGATCGGTAGACAGATGCGGACTACCGCTTCCCCAGCTTCTGCTTGAGCTCCACGAACCAGTTGTCGATGAAGATCAGCGGGCCAGACAGCGCCTGTACCGTCTGGACGTTCTTCGCCATCAGGAACCGCTTGCCATCGGGCGAGATGTCGAACGGCGTGTAGTTCTCGCGATCGGTCAGATACCACTCCTGCTTCATGCGGAAGAGCACCTTGCGTTCGCCGATGCCCGGCGAGCTACCCGCAGGCACAACCGGCGCGACCATCATCTCGCGACCGGCGTTCACATAGAAGAGTTCCTTGCCGTTTCGGTTCCAGAGTGGTGCGCGCCCGCCGCCATTCGAAACCTGCCACTTGCCGCTGTCGACCTCCGGGAACGGACGGATGTACACCTCGATGTTGCCGGTCTCGTTGGACTCGAAGGCGATCCACTTGCCATCGGGGGAGAGGGCGAAGGCCGCTTCGTCGAACGACTTGCTGGCGAGGAGCGGGCGAGGTGTGGTATCGCCCTTCGGGCGGATGATCGAAATGTCGCGGCCACCCACCACGTTCACCGTTCCTCCCATGCGGACGACGAGGTACTCCCCGTCCGGGGAGACGGCGTGCTCAAAGACGCCATTGGTCCGCCGCGGTACCAGCACGCTGTCCCCGCCGGTTCCGTCGGCAGCGCGCCGGACGAGGGCCTGCCAGGAGCCTGCTCCTATGGTCGACACCTGGGCGTTCCAGGAGGTGTAGCTGACGAACCGTCCATCGCGCGACCACCGCGGCCTCACCTCGGCTGCCGAATCGAACGACAGACGCGAGAGCGGCCCCGTCGGCAGCTGCTTGATCCAGATGTCATCGCCAGACTGGGTGTTGAGTCCGATGGCGAGCCGCTGGCCGTCTGGCGAAATCGACCAGCCAACGTTGCCTCCCGATACGGTCAACTGGAAATTCCAGGTCGAATCCATGGGCGACTCGTTGCCGCTCCGGTCCACCCACACGAGCGTGTGCGTGGCGGCGCGTACCTCGGAACGCCCGGATCGCATCACGACAGTCCCCTCCGGGGAAAGCGCGATCATCGGCCCCAAGTTGAACACCGACACGCTGTCGAGGACCGCAGTCGGGGTGCTCGTCATCTTGAGGGAGGCCAGGTCGAATGCCGCGCCGTACAGGGCGCCGTCCCTCCGAACGAACACGATGTGCCCGCTGGGCAGGTACCAGCCCTTGACCGCGTCGGCGACCACGAGCGCACGCGCTCCGGTTCGCGCATCCACCGCCCAGAGATCAAGTTCACGGGTACACTGCTGGCCAGCACAGCGCACGACGAGTACGCCGCGTGAATCGGGGAGAGGCGTCGGGAAGTACAGCGTTCCGCTGTCCGACAACCAGAGTGTCGACACTGCGCCACCGGTTGCCTTAACCTGTCGCAGATGCATCCCGCCATCGCGGACGAACACCAGCGACCCATCGTTCAGCCACGCGACGCCTCGATTCGGCCCAACGGTATCGGCCAGCTTTCGCGCAGATCCGCCGCCCAAGGCCGCCACGCGGAGGCTGCCCTCCGACACGAAGGCGACCTCCTGCCCGGTGGGCGAAAACGTGAGGGAGTTCCCGAGGCGACGATTGGCGGTCGCCGCCAGCGCGGTTGGGGCCGAGCGTTCTCGGGCCTTCACGTACACCTGCTCGCCGTCGGCTGCATCGCCCACGTACGCAACGAGCGACCCGTCGGACGAGAGGGCGAACTGGGAAAAGGGGAACGGCGCGACGGAGTCCGGAAACGCCATGTTGATGCGCGTCACCCGTTGCGGTGGTGCGGGCCGCGTGAGTGCCCACCCGGCCACCGCGAGTGCCGCGACCGCGACCACGGCCATCGGCGCCACGAGTCGCGAGGTGCGTGCGGCGGGAGCACTCATGCGAGCTCCCGGATCGGCGCTCGTGGTCGCGACGGACGGCGCCCCCGCGGTCATCGCCCCCGGCGCCGTCAGTGCGGCCGAGAAGTCGCGGGCGTTCGCAAACCGGTCGGCGGGCAGCTTCTCGAGCGCGTGCATCACCGCGGCGTTGATCGCGGGAGGCACGTTGCGCCGCAGCGTCGTCATCGGGCGCGGGTCTTCCGTCATCAGGCGCGCGATGATGGCCTGCGATGTGGCCCCGGCGTGCGGCGGCTCGCCCGTGAGCATCTCATAGGTCATCGCTGCGAGCGAGTAGACGTCGGTGCGGCCGTCGATGCCGCGGTCGCCGGTGGCCTGCTCGGGCGACATGTAGAGCGGCGTGCCGAGCGAGAGGCCGGTCTGCGTGATGCGTCCGCCCCCCGCATTGCTCACGGCCAGCGCGATGCCGAAATCGGCAATCACCGGCTGCCCCGCCTGCAGGAGAATGTTCTCCGGCTTCAGGTCCCGGTGGATGACGCCATGGCCGTGCGCGTAGTCGAGCGCATTGGCGATCGCCACCGTGATCCGCACCGCGTCGTCGAGCGGGAGCTGCTTCTCGCGCGTGAGCAGACCGCGCAGCGTTTCCCCTTCGACGAACGGCATGACGTAGAACAGCAACCCGTCAGCTTCACCACTGTCGAACAGCGGCAACACATTGGGATGCTGCAGGTTGGCCGTGACGCGGATCTCGGCCAGAAACCGCTCGGCACCGAGCACCGCGCCGAGTTCCGGGTCGAGCACCTTGACCGCGACATTTCGGTCGTGCTTGAGGTCGCGGGCCAGGTACACCGTGGCCATGCCACCGCGCCCGATCTCTCGTTCGAAGGTGTAGCGGTCGCTGAGCGACTTCTGCAGGCGGTCGAGCGTTTCCATGGGCGCGGTCGGTGTTGGACAGGGGAAAAGCTACGCGTCAGCCGGACGTGCGATAGGAGGGCAGGGGGTCGCGCCCATCGGCCGGTGTACCCGCTCATTGCAGCAAGGGAATGGCAAGGGTTGAGCTGGATTGATGCCAGCGTTCGCCGAGGGTACGCTTACACTCGGATCTGACCCTCCAGTGGAGCCTCAGATGCCCGTGACTGCCCGCCTCTCGGAAGCGTTCTACCAACGCCTCGGCGAGGACATCGCTGCCGAACTCGTGACCTGGTTCAACGACGTGGATGCCACGTATCGCGCTGACCTGCGTGAGGTGAACGAGCTGAACTTCGCGCGGTTCGACGCGAAGCTCGAGCAGCGGCTGTCGGAGTTGCGCTCGGAGATGCACGGACGGTTCGCGGCGCTGGACGTGAAGATTGCCGTGCTGGAGGTGACGATGGGCGCGCGCTTCGGCGTGCAGGACGCGTTGATCGACAAGCGGCTGGCCCAGCAGGACGCGTTGCTGGAGAAGCGGCTGGCTCAGCAGGACGCGTTGATCGACAAGCGGCTGACCCAGCAGGACGCGTTGATCGAGCAGCGCTTTGCAGAGCAGGACGCCCGCCTCGGCCGACGGCTCACTGAGCTCGAGACGCGACTCACCGTGCGCATGTATGTGCTCTTTGGCGGCTCGCTGGTTGCACAGGGCGCCCTCATGATCACGCTCTTCAAGCTGTTCCGCTGAGCGCGTGCCGGGCGCGAGCGTGGCGCTGGCCTATGCGAGCGCTTGCGCCAAGTCGGCCTTGAGGTCGTGCGGATGCTCGAGCCCGACGCTCACGCGCAGCAAGTTGGCTGGCGCGCGAGTGGTCGGCCCCTCGATGGACTGCCGGTGCTCGATCAGGCTCTCGACGCCGCCAAGGCTCGTGGCGCGCGTGAAGATCGTGAGCCGGTTGGTCATCGCCACCGCGGCTTCCATGCCGCCCTTCACCTGAATCGAGAGCATCCCGCCCGGCAGGAGCATCTGCCGCTCGATGATGGCGCGCGCCGGGTGCGACGTGAGTCCCGGATAGTGGACCGCCTCGATCTTCGGATGCCCCGCGAGGAACTCGGCCACGGCGAGGGCGTTGGCCGAGTGCGCGCGAACGCGCCACGGGAGCGTGCGGATGCCGCGCAGGAGCAGCCAGCAGTCGAAGGGGCTCGGGACGGCGCCTGATTCCTTCTGCGTTGCGCGGATGCGGGCCCAGCGTTCGTCGGCCACGCGCGTCACGAGCGCTCCGCCCAACAGGTCGGAGTGGCCGCCCAGAAACTTGGTCGTCGAGTGCATGACCAGATCTGCGCCATGCTCAAGCGGACGCTGCCCGACCGGCGATGGCCACGTGTTGTCCACGACGGTGACGGCGCCCGTCGCATGTGCGATCTCGGAGAGCGCGGCAATGTCGGTGACGGTGAGCAGCGGATTGCTCGGCGTCTCGATCCAGATCATGCGCGTGGTGGGGCGCACGGCGGCGCGCACCGCGGCCAGGTCCGTCTGGTCAACGAAGGAGGCCGTGAGTCCCCAGCGCTCCTTCTCCGCGATCACTGCGCGCGTGCCGTAGTAGGCATCGAGCGGCGCGATGATGTGGTCACCGGGGGCGAGGCTCGACACCGCGGCGAACGTTGCGGCCGATCCCGAGGCGAAGGCGTAAGCCTGCGCGCCCCCTTCCAGCGCGGCCAGCACCGTTTCGAGTTCACGGCGGTTCGGGTTCTGGTCGCGCGTGTAGATGTTCCCGTGCGGGAACGAGAGGTCCGGGGCCCGCTCGAACGTCGTCGAGAGCACGATCGGCGACGTGACGGCGCCGGTCGTCGGGTCATTCTGGTGGCCCGCGTGGATGGCGAGCGTCTCGAGGTGGAGCGGGGAGTCGGCCATGGCTCAAGATAGCGCGGGAGCCCGCTCGGCAGGCTACCAGCTCACGACCTGCTCGCTCTTGTCGCCGCTCTGGAAGTACAGCGTGCGCCGCTCGTCGCCGGGCATGCGTGACAGGATGACGAGGTTCTGCTGGTCGTCGAACTGGTCGAACATGAGGGCGTCGCGGATGCCGAGCCGCTTGGGCGGCCCCTTGGCGGTCCACTGCACGAGGACCCACCAGACCGGCTGGTCGCCTTCGTTGTCGCCGCCCTGGTCGATCACATCGCCCGTGAGCGCGGTCCCGTCGACCCGCACGGCGAGCTGTCGCGTGACGTAGGCGGCGACCGCTGCTTTCGATGCGGCATCGTCGGCGAGCGGGCGCTTGAGCGTCTTCTCGAGGTCGTCCTTGAAGAGCCGAACGCGGGCCACGAGGGCGGTGCCGTCGAGGACCAGGCGTGTGTGCGAGAAGTGCTTGTTGTGCGGGGCGGCGGCCATGAGGAGCGTGGCGACGAGGGCCACCGTCGTCCTGAGCGAAGCGAAGGACCTGCTTGTTGTCGTCCTGAGCGAAGCGAAGGACCTGCTTTTCGCGGGCGTGCGAAACTGCACAAGCAGGTCCTTCGCTGCGCTCAGGACGACACGCCTCACGGAACAGCAGCCGGCGCGGGGGCCTTCCAGCTGTTGTTCGCCCGCTTCACATCCGCCAACACCTCGTTCGGATCGAGCACCACCTCGCGCAGCGCCTTCTCGCTGAAGAAGCCGTGCGTGAACTCCTTCTCGTTGTTGCGCCACACATCGGCGGGCAGCCTGATGAGCTGCGAGGTGCCATCGTCGTACGTGACGCCGATCTGGATCGGCATCACGAGCCCGCCCTTCTGCTGGACCGTCACGCGATGGTAGAAATTGCCTCGTTTCGTGTCGCCCGTGAGTGTCTTGGCGTCCTGACTCTCGACGGTGCCGAGCGCCTGATCATTGGCATACGTGGTGTAGAACATCCCGCGCCAGAACCAGTTGAGTTGTTCGCCCGCGGCATCGGTGACCGTGCGGAAGAAGTCGGCGGGCTGCGGCTTCTTGAACGCCCATCGCTTCGCGTACTCGAGCATCCCCAGGTCGAAGGCCTGCGCGCCGAGCACCTGCTCGCGCAGCATGACCAGCGTGGCGGCCGGCTTGCTGTAGCCCTGGTTGCCGTAGTTCGCGTAGACCAGGTCCGACTCGGTCATCATCGGCACCTGCTCCGGGTCGCGCATGTACGCCACGATGTTCTTCGCCGGTCCGCGTCGCGTCGGGTAGTCCTTCGCCCACGCCTGCTCGGCGTAGTACTGGATGAAGGAGTTCATGCCCTCGTCCATCCAGCCCCAGCGGCGTTCATCGCTGGCGAGGATCATCGGGAACCAGTTGTGCCCGACCTCGTGAATGGTCACGGAGATCAGGCGGAAGGCGAGCGTCGAGTCGTACGTGCCATCGGGGCGCGGGCGCGCGCCGCAGAAGGCGATCATCGGATACTCCATGCCGCCGACGGACCCGTGCACGTTGCTCGCCTGCGGATACGGATACTCGAGCACCATCTTGCCATAGGTCAGCATCGTCTGACGGATGGCGCGCGTCGAGTACTTGCTCCACAGCGGCATGGCGTCGCGCGGATAGACCGAGTGCAGCTCGATCAACCGCTCACCAGGCCGGTAGCGGAATCCGGACGCGTCCCACACGAAGGTGCGGGAACTGGCCCATGCGAAGTCGCGGACATTCTTCGCGACGAAGTGCCAGGTGAGCGGTGCAGCGCCAGCTGGACGGTTGGCGGCTGTGGCAACCTCGTCCGGGCGCACGATGAAGACCGGTGTGTCCGCCGCCATCGCCTGCGTGAGGCGCGCGCGTTGCGTGCTGGTGAGCACCTGCGCCGGATTCTCGAGTGTCCCCGTGGCGCGCACGATATGGTCGCGTGGCACCGTGACGGTCACGTCGAAGTCGCCGAACTCCTGGTAGAACTCGCCCTGCGAGGTGAACTGATCGTTGGTCCAGCCGCTCACATCGTCGTAGACGGCCGCACGCGGGTACCACTGGGCAATTTCGTAGAGCCAGCCGTCCTTCACCTTGTCGCGCGCGTTGCGCTGCGTGTTGCGGCCGTTCTCGGGTACGGTGTAATGCCACCGCACCTCGACCTGCACGCTGCCACCAGTCGGAATCGCGACTGGGAGATCGACGCGCAGCGACGTGCCGTTCTCGCTGAACCGCGCCTCGGTGGCAGCGCCGCGTGCGCCAAGGACGCGCACGCCGTCGATCTTCATGCCCAGCGTCGTGGTGTCGGGGACGAGCCCGAGCAGGCGCTGCGCGTTGGCCGACAGACTGGCGACCGACTTGGGGATCGGACGTGCCGACAGCGCGGCGCGCGAGTCCGGCCGTTCGACATTCTGGTCGAGCTGGAACCAGAGGTAGCCGAGCGCGTCGGGGGAGTTGTTGTGGTACGTGACGCGCTCGGTGCCGCGGATCAGGTGCGCCGTGGTGTCGAGCGACGCCTTGATGACGTAATCGACTTTCTGCTGCCAGTACCTGGGGCCCGGGCGCCCGCTTCCGGTGCGGAACTCGTTCGGCGTGGGCCACTGCTCGACCATCCGGAAGTTCGACTGGTTGGTCTTTTTCGTGGTGTCCGCGTTGAGCCACTGCGGACCGGGGCCTTGGGCGGAGAGGGTGATCGCAATGAGGGGAGCGAAGCCGATTGTCGCTCTGAGCGGAGCGAAGAGCCTGCTTGTCTTGCCAAACGGCACAAGCAGGTCCTTCGCTGCGCTCAGGACGACAAGAAGCAGGTCCTTCGCTGCGCTCAGGACGACGGGTGCCTGCCTGACACTCACGGTACGGCCGGCGTGGGCGGCGTCGCCGGCTTCTTCCACGTGTTGTTCTCGCGGTTGATGTCGATGAACAGCTCGTTCGGGTCGACCACCACCTGCGTCAACGGCCGCTTGGCGAAGTAGCCGTAGGTGAACGTCTTCTCGTTGTTGCGCCAGATGTCGGCGGGCAGCTTGATGACGTCGCTCGTGCCGTCGTCATAGGTCACACCCAGCTGCAGCGGCATGATGAGCCCGCCCTTCTGGTCGACGGTGATGCGGTGGTAGAACTCGCCCTTCCGCTTCTCGCCGGCCAGCGCTTCGGCGTCCTGCGACTCCACCGTCGAGAGCGCCTGGTCGTTGGCGTACGTCGAGTAGAACATGCCGCGCCAGAACCAGTTGAGCTGTTCGCCGGTCCCCTGCACGATGGACCGGAAGAAGTCGGCCGGCTCCGGATGCTTGAACATCCACTTGGTGCTGTACTCGCGGAACGCGCGATCGAACGCATCGGGGCCGATCACGTTCTCCCGCAGCATGACGACCGCCGTGGCCGGCTTGGAGTAGCCGTTGCTCCCGAAGTTGGCGTAGATCGCGTCGGATTCGGTCATGAGCGGCACCTGGTTGGCCGACTTCATGTAGCCCACCAGGTTGCGCGCCGGACCACGCATGGTGTTCTTCGGCCACGCCGGGTCGTAGGCCAGCTCTGCGTAGTACTCGAGGTACGAGTTGATCCCCTCGTCCATCCACGTCCACTTGCGTTCATCGCTGGCCACGATCATCGGGAACCAGTTGTGGCCAACCTCGTGGATGGTCACGCCTGCCACCGTGTACTCGGTACTCTTGTCGTACTTGCCGTCCGGGCCGGGCCGCCCGCCGCAGAACGCGATCATCGGGTATTCCATGCCGAACACCGGGCCGTTCACGTTGCGCGCCACGGGGTACGGATACTCGAAGGCGAGCTTGCCGTAGATGTCCATCGTGACGGCGATCGCCTTGGTGCTCACCGTGCTCCAGAGCGGAATCGCCTCGCGCGGGTAGGCGGAGTGCAGCTCGATCGTGCGCTTCGGGTTGGACGCATAGCGATAGCCGCGCGCATCCCATCCGTAGCCGCGGTAGCTCGACCAGGCGAAGTCGCGCACCTTGTCGGCCTTGAACCGCCAGGTGAGCGAGCCGCTGCCGGCCGGACGCGTCCCGGGGGTGTTGATCTCGTCGGGGCGCACGATGAACACCGCCGTGTCGCCCGCCATGGCCGTGGCCAACCGTGCGCGCTGTGTCGCGGTCAGCACGTCGGCAGGGTTCATCAACACGCCGGTCGCCTGCACGATGTGATCGCGCGGCACGGTGATGCTCACGTCGTAGTTGCCGAACTCGAGGTAGAACTCACCCTGGCCGTAGAACTGCACGTTCTGCCAGCCGTTGTGATCGTCGTACACGGCCGCGCGGGGGAACCACTGCGCGATCTCGTAGAGCCAGCCATCCTTGAGCTTCTCGCGCCCGCCGCGGCCGTTGCGGCCACGCTCAGGGACGGTGTACGACCAATCGAGCTCCACCATGGCCGTCTTGCCGGTCGCCAACGGCTCGGCCAGGTCGATGCGCAGCTGCGTGCCGTTCTGGTACGTCTTCGCGTCGGTCTTCTTCCCCTTGGCGTCCACCAACTGCACGCGCGCGATCGTGTAGCCCGGCGCCTGAACCTCCTCGGGGAACAGGAAGCGACGCATCCGTTCGGGGATCGCCTTGGGGAGCGCGCGCGCAGCCGAGGCGGCGCGAGAGTCCGCCTTGTCGATGTCCTGATCGAGTTGCAGCCAGATGTAGCCCAGCTGTTCCGGCGAATTGTTGTGGTAGGTGATCCGCTCGGAGCCCGTCACCCGGTGGTTCGCGGTGTCGAGCGCCGTCTTGACGGTGTAATCGACCTGCTGCTGCCAGTACTTCGGACCGGGCGAGCCGGAGCCGGTGCGGTACTCGTTCGGCGCCGGAAACTCTTCCAGCATCCGGAAGTTCGACTGGTTGGTCTTCTTCGAGGTGTCGGCGTTGAGCCACTGGGGGCCTTGCGGGCCGGCGGTCGGCTGCTGGGCCTGGGCGGGGGTGGCGAGCGCGGTGGCGAGGGCAACGACGAGAAGCAGGTCCTTCGCTCCGCTCAGGACGACCGGGGGAAGCAGGTCCTTCGCTCCGCTCAGGACGACCGGGGGAAGCAGGTCCTTCGCTGCGCTCATGACGACCGACGAACCAGACTTCGACATGCGTATCGCTCCATAGACGAGAGTGTGCAGGGGCCTACGCGCCGCCCCCACCAAAGATTCGCTCGACCAGCATCGACAGGCCCACGCCAGCGGCCCCCCCCGACACGACCAGCACCCAGTCGCGGCGGCTCCAGCCCAGCAGGCGTTCGACACCCAGGCCGAGCAGAAAGATGGCGGCAACCACCAGCAACTGCCCAGCCTCGAGTCCCAGATTGAACCCCAACAACGGCACCGCGATTCCCTCGGTCCCACCGAGCAAACTCCGAAGGCCGCTGGCGAACCCGCACCCGTGGATCAGGCCGAATCCCCCGGCAATCACGTACCGCCGGATCATCGCCCCTCGCGTGATCGTCGGGGCGCCCCCCTCGGCTGGCGCGACCGCCGCGCGCTGATCGTGAATGGCCGCAAACGCGGTGAGCACGATGGTCAGCGCGATCAGCGGCTCCACCACCTGCCCGGACACCCGTACGACGTCCAGGGTGGTCAGCGCCAGCGTGATCGAATGTCCCACCGTGAAGGCGGTCACCAGCCAGGCCAGTCGCGCCCACTCGCGCGGCCCGTACGAGGCCGTCAGCGCGGCCACGAACAGGATGTGGTCGCTTGCGCGCCAATCGGCGATGTGGTGAAAACCGAGCTTGAGATAGAGCGCGAGTTCGTCCATGACGCGTGGAGTGAGTGACCAGCGGAGTACGCGCTGGCGACTACTCGCGGATCCCGTCCACGAGACGTGCCTCGAACGCGGCCAGATCGGTGGCGTACGCGAACGCCTGCGCCGCCGAGCCGGGGTTGGTATACACCTCGAGTTCGGGCTCGGCAATCACGCGCGCGATCACCGCGGCGACCTCCTCCGCCGTCTGCGGTTGCGTCACCGTCGCGCCCATCGCCGGCGACGGGCGAAGCGGCGGGCGCGGCGGCCCCACCACATTCCTGGCGAAGTCGGTCAGCACGACACCGGGCATCACGAGCGACACGTGCACCCCGGGATGCCGTGCGCGCATCTCCATGCGCAGGTTGGCCGTCAGCGAGTTGAGCGCCGCCTTGGCCGCGCTGTACGCCGAGCGGAAGTGCGCCAGCGGAATACGGCCGAGCACCGACGACACATTGACCACATGCCCCGTGCCACGTTCGCTGAAGTGCCGCACGGCTGCCTGCATGCCGAACATGGCGGACTTCACGTTCACGGCCCACATGCGGTCCAGATCGTCCTCGGTGAGGTCCACCACATCGCGCTAGATGCCCTGTCCGGCGTTGTTCACCCACGTGTCGAATCGGCCGAAGTGCGCGAGGGCCGCGTCGGCCAAGCCCTCCACCTCGGCGCGCCGCGTCACGTCACACACGACCGTCAGGACGTCCGGGCTTCCCGCCGCGCGGCATTCGGCGGCCACGGTGTCGAGTGCCGACGACCGGCGCGCGGCGAGCACCAGTGCGTGACCCTGTGCGGCCATCGAACGTGCCAGCGCAGCGCCAATGCCAGCCGAGGCGCCCGTGATGATCGTGACGGGAGGTTGCATGCAGGGAAGCTAGCGGTCGCCGTTGCGCGGGACGACGGCGCCGCACGCCGACAGACTACTCGCCGAACAACACCTTGCCCGACGGGCAGACGAGCGCGATGCTCATGCGGCGCGAGGCGCCCTTGGCCACGGGTACGTCCAGCTTCACGGCACGAAAGAATCGCGCGAGCGGGGCAGGGTCAGGCTGCGCCATGCGCACCGACGCCAAGGTGCATCCCGTGGGGGCATCGGTGCTCGGGTGCGGTGTTCCGGCGCCCCACTGGATGAAGAACGGGGCGCTCTCGAGGCCGGCGCCGTCGACCTCCGCCGTCTGCCAACTCAGCTTGGCACCATCGGGCCGGGTGCGCGCGCCGGGGTGCACATCCGACACCTTGAACGCGGCGCCCCGCAGCGTCGTGACGATGGTCCGCACGTCATCGGTGTGGAGTGCCCAGCCCGCCGGCGTGAGCACGGCGAATGCGGTCATCGGCCCACCCGTGGTACCGGGCTCGTGCGACGGTGCGATGAGCTCGATGTAGCGTCCGCCGCCGAGCGATACGAGCGCGTTCTGCGTCCCGCGACCGGGGTGCACGCCGCCCTTGATCGGCTTCACGCCGGTCCTGGTCGCGAACTCTGTCATCCCCCGGTCGAGATCGTCGACGCCCAGAATCAGGTGGTCAATCGCCACGGTCGGCATCGCGACACGCGACTGCGCGCCCGTCTCGGCGCTCACGAGTGCGCAGCAGGCGTACAGGACGAGCAGACGGCTCACAGGGTGACGCGACATTCGACAACCACGCGTTCGAGGGTGATGGCTCGCGAGGGTACGCGCAGACGCGTTACGTCGCGTACTTGAGGACGGCGATGAAGTGACAGACCGTCCCGCCGAGTACGAACAGGTGCCAGACGAAGTGCGTGTACCTGGCGTGCTTGGCCATGTAGAAGGGCACCCCCGCCGTGTACAGGATGCCGCCCGCGGCAATCCACGCCACCGCGGCATGTGGCACCTGATTCCAGAAGGGGTACGCGAACGCCACGGCGATCCAGCCGAGCAGCAGGTAGGCGGCATTCGACAATCCCGCATGGGTCAGCCGCCCGCTCAGCTTGAGCACGACCCCCACGGTGGCGATGCCCCAGGCCAACCCGAACATCGTCCAGCCCCAGTTGGGACGCATGGCGCCCAACGCAAACGGCGTGTACGACCCGGCAATGAGGACGAAGATCGCGGCGTGATCGAGGCGCTTGAACAGCCGCTTCGCCTTCTCGTCGCGGAGTGCGTGGTACACCGTGGACGTCGTGTACAGCAGCACCAGCGAGAGCGCGTAGATGACCGCGCCAAGCACGGCCCACCGATCGCGCCCGGTGGCCGCGATGACGAGGAACGGCGTGGCGGCCAGTGCCGCGACGAGTCCCGCGCCATGGCTGATGGCGTGCGAGAGCTCCTCTCCGACGGTGTAGGGACGGTGCACGGCGTTCGCCATCCTGAAAAGATAGCACGACCGGTCACGGTCTGCGCCCCCTTGTGGTGCAGGGACGCGGTGCAGCGACGCGATGCATTGCCGCGGGCTGGTTCCGGCGGCATCGTATGGGGTCGCCGCGTCCCGGTCGCCCGGGATGTCGGTCGTTGTCGCGCGTCCTCCTACCGCCTCCGCCATGTCACACGTTCGTCTGGGAGTTCTCCTTGCGGTGCCCGCGTTGGTGCTCGCTGTCACGCCGCTGTCGCTGCGCGCACCGGGCGCGCTCTCGTCGCAGGACCTCGCCCCGCGCGCCGCGAGCCTCATCGCGGACTCGGTCCTGCTCGCCGGCTACCGGTGGCGCAACATCGGTCCGGATCGCGGCGGTCGCTCGATTGCCGTGAGCGGCGTGAAGGGACGCCGCAACGAGGCGTACTTCGGTGCGGTGGGTGGGGGGCTCTGGAAGACCACCGACGGTGGCGACAACTGGGCGCCGGTGACCGACGGCAAGATCACGTCGGCGTCCGTCGGCTCGGTGGCGGTCAGCGAGTCGAATCCGGACGTCGTCTTCATCGGGACGGGCGAGACGTGCATTCGCGGCAACATCATGCCGGGTGATGGCGTCTACAAGAGCACGGATGCGGGCAAGACGTGGACGCACGTCGGGTTCCGCGAATCGCACGGGATTGCGCGCATTCGCATCCACCCGACCAATCCCGACATCATCTGGGTGGCGGCGTTCGGCAAGTTCTCCGTGGCGAACCGCGAGCGCGGCGTCTACAAGAGCACGGATGGCGGCAAGACGTGGCGGCAGGTGTTGTATCGCGACGACAAGACCGCGGCCATCGACATCAGCGTGGATCGCACCAACCCGAACGTGCTCTACGCGAGCCTCTGGGAGGCGTACCGCAAGGAGTACCAGATGTCGAGCGGCGGCGCCGGGAGCGGGCTGTTCAAGAGCATCGATGGCGGCGAGACGTGGACGGAGATCACGCGCAATCCCGGCATGCCGAGTGGCCTGGTGGGGCGCATCGGCGTGTCGGTGAGCGGCGCCAACGCCAGTCGCGTGTACGCACTCGTCGAGAACGAGAAGGGTGGGCTGTTCAAGTCGGACGATGCGGGGGCCACGTGGTCGCTCGTGAATGACAAGCGCGACATCCGGCAGCGGGCGTTCTACTACACGCACGTCTACGCCGATCCGAAGAACCAGGACGTGGTCTACATGCAGAACACGTCGATGTTCCGCTCAACCGACGCGGGCAAGACCATGACCGCGATCGACAACTTCACGCATGGCGATTTCCACGATCTCTGGATCGATCCGGAGGATGCGACGCATCTGGTGGTCGGCAATGACGGCGGCGGCGCAGTCTCCACCACCACCGGCACCAGGTGGACCGAGGAAGACTTCCCGACGGAGCAGTTCTATCATGTGATCACGACCAAGCACATCCCGTTTCATGTGTGCGGGTCCCAGCAGGACAACACGACGCTCTGCACGCCGTCCGACTGGAACCTGAGCGCGTTCAACGGGCAGGGGGGCAACGGCATTCCCGGGCTCGCCACGCGCCCGGCGCGCGACATCACGGGCGGCGGCATGGCGGTGAGCTACCAGGCCGGCGGCGGCGAGCCGGGCTACATCGCCACCGATCCGCTCGATCCCGACCAGTTCTATTCGGGCACCAACAACGGCAGCTACCTCGACAAGTACAACCGGCGCACGGGTGCCTCGCGCGAGGTGAATCCGTATCCGTGGTTCTACTCGGGCGAACCGAGCAAGGAGATCAAGGAACGGTGGCAATGGACGTATCCGATCGTCTTCTCGCCCATCGATCCGAAGACGCTCTACGTCTCGAGCCAGCGGCTCTGGCGCACCACGGACGGCGGCCAGACGTGGGCGGTGCTCTCGGGCGACCTCACCCGCCACGCCCCCGAGACGCAGGAGAAGTCGGGCGGCCCGATCACGGGCGACATGAACGGACCCGAGGTCTACGGCGTCATCTTCTCGATCGCACCCGGCAAGAAGGATCGCAACGTGATCTGGACCGGTTCCGATGACGGGCTCGTGCACGTCACGCGCACCGGCGGCAAGACGTGGAGCAACGTGACCCCACCGGGGATGCCCGAGTTCGGACGCGTGAGCCAGATCGACGCCTCGGCGTTCAACTCGGGCACCGCCTACGTGAGCGTGCGGCGCCCGCTGCTCAACGACTTTGCGCCGTACCTCTTCAAGACCACCGACTTCGGCACGACGTGGACGAAGATCACGACCGGGCTGCGCGATGACGCGTACGTGCATGCGGTGCGCGAGGACCCCACGCGCGCCGGGATGCTCTACGCGGCCACGCAGCATGGCGTGTACCTGTCCTACGACGACGGCGCCTCGTGGCAGTCGCTGATGCTCAACATGCCGGACGCCCCCGTATCGGACCTGATCGTCGAGGGGAACGAGCTCGTGATCGCCACGCATGGCCGCGGCTTCTGGGTGCTCGACAACATCGCGCCCCTGCGACAGCACACGGCGGCCGTGGCCGCAGCGGATGCGCACCTGTTTGCGCCGCCGGTCGGGATTCGGTCGGGGCCGGGGGTGACCGTGAGCTACCGGCTCAAGACGCCAGCCAAGCGCGCCCTGCTCGAGATCGTGGATGCGAAGGGCACGGTGGTGCGCACCTTCGAGCCCGACACGACGCCACCGGAGAAGCGCGACACGACCGCGCGTCGCGCCGAAGGGAGCGGACCGTTGCTGCCGAACGCCGCCGGGATGAACCGGGTGGCGTGGGATCTGCGGGCACAGAGCGCAGTCAGCTTTCCCGGGATGATCCTGTGGGGTGCGGGCATGGCGGGCCCTGCGGTGCCGCCCGGCACGTATACCGTGCGCCTCACCGTCGACGGCAGGGCGCTGACGCAACCGGTCACGGTCAGGAAGAACCCGCTCATTCCGGGGATCACCGACGCCGATCTCGTGGCGCAATACACCTTCGGCGTGAAGGTGCGTGACAAGGTGAACGCGGCGAACCAGAGCGTCGTCGACATCCGTCGCGTGAAGGCGCAGGTGGAGGATCGCCTGAAGCGTGCCGATGACGCGGCGCTCAAGTCGGCCTCGGGCACGCTGGTCACGAACGCGAGCGGCGTCGAGGAGAACGTGTACCAGGTGCGGAACCAGAGCGGACAGGACCCGCTCAACTTCCCCATCAAGGTGAACAACCGGTTGGCGACGCTCCTCTCGATGGCGGAGCGCGGCGATGGTCGGCCGGTGAGCGGGATGCCGGCGATCTTCGGCATTCTCGACGCCGAGCTCGCGGGCTACACCCGGCGGCTCGACACGGTGTGGAAGACCGATCTCGCGAAGGTGAACAGCGAACTCAAGCGGCTCAAGCTGCCGCCGGTCGATCCGCACTGCGTGAAGGTGGAGGGGTGCACCGTCACCCCCTGATGTCGTCCTGAGCAAAGCGAAGGACCTGCTTGTCACCCTCTTGACAAGCAGGTCCTTCGTTTCGCTGCGCTTCACTCAGGACGACAGCTGCCGCGTGGTTCACTCCACCACGCGCGCCCGCACTGGCCGCCCCGGCCGCGCGCCCTCCACCAGCGCGCCCTTGTCCACGACCACGACCCCGTTGACCACCACGTACGGAATGCCGACCGGGGGCAGCGTCGGCTCCATATATGTCGCCTTGTCCTCGACGGTCGCCAGGTCGATGAGCGTCAGGTCGGCGTCCGCACCAAGCGCGATGCGCCCCTTCTTTCGCATGCTCGGCACGCGCGCCGCCAACCGCTCCGCCGGCATCAGCGACATCTTGCGAATCATCTCCATGAGCGGCACCGCCTTGAGCTCGCGCACGTAGCGCTTGAGCGAACGCGAGTAGGTGCCGCTCGTGCGCGGGTGTCCCTTCTCGTCGATCATGAAGGCGTCGCTCGCGACCATCGTCAGCGGGCTGATCATGGCCGTGTCGACCATGGCCTCGCTGTTCATGAAGATGATGATCGTGCCGCCGATCTTCCGGTACTTCGCGAAGCTCTCGCGCGTGAGCCGCTCGCCGGTTTCCGGCCGGAGCAACGTCTGGTACATCGAGTCGCTCGCGTTCTCGTACTTGTCGAGGATCGCCGACTGGATGCCGGTCATCCCGGCCGAATACGGGTAGGCCTCGGTGGTCACGTCGCGCCCCGCTCGACGCGCATCGGCAATCGCCTTGAGCGTGAGCGGCGTGTCCTGCAGCGACACACTGTTGATGTGCGAGAAGTGGATCGCGCTCCGGTTCGCGCGAGCGGCCGCGAGCGCTTCCTCGACGCCGCGGATCCCCGGGCGCACGTGCACGCACACCGGGACATGGGCGCGCGCGGCAACGCTGAACAGATCGGCCATCTCCTCCGTCGTCATCCCATCCGTGTACGCGAACCCCGCACCGATGGCCACCGCCCCCTCCGCCAACCCCTGTTCGAGCAGCTTGATCATGACGTCCCGCTGCGCGCGCGTGGCCGGGCTGTGCGCCGACGGTCCCGACGGCGTCAGGGCCGACGTGTCGTTGAACGCACGAATGCGCACCGGTATGTGGCCCACGGCCACGCCGAAGTTGATGCGCTGCGCCTCGCCCTGCTTCCGGTACCAGCCCGCGACGTCCGCCGTGCCGGCCTCGATCTCGAAGGCCGTGGTGACGCCATCGCGCACCTGGTGTCCGAACGTGGCGTCGTCGTTCACGTGCTCGTGCAGGTCGATGAAGCCGGGGGACACCACGAGTCCGGTGGCGTCGATGGTGCGCTTGCCGGTCAGCGCCGTGCGCGAGATCGCCGCAATCTTGCCATCGAGAATGCCCACGTTGACCATGGCGTCGCGCTTCGACGCGGGATCGACGACGCGGCCGTTGGCGATCACGAGGTCGTAGCGCTGGGCCGCGTCCTGCGCGTGCACGGGCAGGACGCTGCACGCGGCGGCGGCGATCACGGCCACCAGCTGTCGGGCGCGGCGACGCACGCTCGATGCAGAGGGGCGCACGAATGTCGGACGGTGGTGCACGGGAGCAACCTCGAGGGAGCAGAGTGGCGATGGCATCGCCAACAGTACGTCCCTCGACCGAACGCCGCTACACCAGCGCGTCGACGGGCAGCTGCGCCAGCAGCAGCCGAGCCGTGTCCTCACGAGTCAGCTCGGGGAGCCGGAGCTTGGCCCACGACCAGCCGCCGGTGCGTACCTCGTCGATCGCCGACATGATCTCGGTGTCGCGCTGCCGCCAGCGGGCAAAGCCCTGCGACTCGGCGTACGACACGTTGTCGGCTTCCTGCGCCCCCACTGCCCGCGTGATGATCGACGGCTTGCGCAGCGCGAGCGCTTCCATGAGCGTGCTCGGGCCCGCCTTGGTCACCACCACATCGGCAGCGGCCATGAGCGTCGCCATGTTCGACACGGGGCCGTACACGCGTGTGCGCGCGGCGTCGGTCGTCTCCGTGAGGGTACGCAACATCCCCTGATTGTGGCCGGCCACCACCAGCGTCTGCGTGTCGCGGCGCGCGTCGAGTGCCTGGACCAGCGAGGCGCGATATCCCACCCCCGCCAACCCGCCGGTCACGAGCACCGTGAACCGGTCCGCCGGAAGGCCGAGCGTTTCACGCGCCTCGGCACGCGACATCGCATCGCGATCAAAGGTGGGATGCACCGGAAAGCCGCCCAGCTGGATCCGCGCGCGCGGCACGCCGAGCGCCGCCAACCGGTCGCGCGCCGCCTCGGTGAAGACGATGCAGGCATCGACGTCCGGGCAGCTCCACCCCGCGTGGAACGACACCGGATCGGTCACGACCGTCACGATCCGGAAGTTGAACCCGAAGTCGCGTCGTGCCCAGCAGGCCAGATGCGCCAGCAGTACCGGGTGCGTGACGACCACCAGCTTGGGCGCCGCTTCCTGCAGCAGCTCCCCGATCGCGTCGCGGCCGAGCGCGTAGATCGTTTTCGCGATCCACCCCACGCGTGCCGGCGAGTTGGTGATCGCGAAGCCGGCATCGTACACGCGGCCGAAGTCGACGGAGAGTCGGTCGTAGATGCCCGGGGCGCTCCGCACGAAGGGGAGCCGGATGTGCGTGAGCACATCCGCGATGGCACAGCGCACGGCGCCGCTTGTCTGATGCCCGATCTCGGCAGATAACGCGCTCGACACAGCCCGATGTCCGCCGCCGGTATCCGACAGGGCGAACAACACATCGGCCTTGGCTTTCGGCGGCGGATAGGCGGGCGCAATCACGCTCCCTTCTACCCTAGGGAGCGCCCGCGACGGCGCGGTCCCCGTCGCGCTACTACATGGTCACGACTTGATGAAGGTCCCGTCGCGGAGTTCGCTCAGCGCCTGCTGCAGTTCACGCTGCGTGTTCATCACGATCGGACCGTACCAGGCCACCGGCTCCTCGATCGGCTTGCCGGACACGAGCAGAAAACGAATGCCATGCTCGCCGGCCGTCACCACCACTTCGTCGCCACCATCAAACAGCACCAGCGACCGATTGCCGGTCATCTCGCGCTTGAGGTCGTGGTCGTCGCCGTTCTGCTCCGTCAGGATGCCGAACGGGTCGGATGCATCGCGAAAGCGGCCACTCCCCTCGAACACGTACGCGAACGCGCTGCGCCCGAGCGGGACCGGGAGCCGCTTGCGCTTCCCGGCTGGTACCGATACGTCGAGGTATCGCGGGTCGGCGGCGATGCCATCGACCGGGCCCGTCTTGCCCCAGAAGTCGCCGCAGATGATGCGCACCGTGGTGCCATCATCGTCCGTCACCTCGGGAATGGCCGTCGACGGAACGTCCTGATATCGCGGCGCCGTCATCTTCTGCGCGCTCGGCAGGTTGGCCCACAGCTGGAAGCCATGCATCCGGCCCGTCGCGTCGCCCTTCGGCATCTCCTGGTGCAGGATGCCGCGCCCGGCGGTCATCCATTGCACGTCGCCCGCTCCGAGCGAGCCCGTGTTGCCGAGCGAGTCGGCATGATCGACCGTGCCGCCGAGCACGTAGGTGATGGTCTCGATGCCCCGGTGCGGGTGCCACGGGAAGCCCGCGCGATAGTCCTCTGGCCGCTCGTTGCGGAAGTCATCGAACAGGAGAAACGGATCCGTTTCGGACGTCTCCCCGAAGCCGAAGGCTCGGCGCAGGTGGACCCCCGCGCCTTCGATGGTGGGGGTGGCCGTGACGATGCGCTTGACGGGACGAATGGACATCGGGCGTGGGGGCAGATGAAACGGGAGTGACCATGATGGCCACTCCCGTACGCTACTGACCTGCGCGGCGTGCTGCCAAGCGGTGAGGAGCTATGCCGCCGGGTTCCCGGCCCACCGACCGAGCTCGACGCCGAGCATGGCGCGCTTGCGCTCGAGACCACCGGCATAGCCGCCGAGCTCGCCCGACTTGCGGATGACGCGATGGCACGGGATGAGGTAGTGGATCGGATTGCGCGCGACCGCGTTCGCCACGGCGCGAACCGCCGACGGTGAGCCGATGGCGGCGGCCAAGTCCTCGTAGCTGACGACCGTGCCGCCCGGAATGCGCAGCAGGGCGCGCCAGACGCGCATCTGGAGATTGGTCCCCTTGAGCAGCACGCTCAAGCCCACCGGGGGTGCACCGAGCGCCGCAGCCGCAGCGCCGGCCGTGATCACGCCGAACACCTGCTCCGCCACACCGCGCGTGGCGGCGGCATCTTCGACGAAACGCGCGCCAGGCCAACGCGCCTTGAGCTGGGCCAGCGGGTTCTCGCCACCCGTGGACGCGCGAAAGGTCAGCGCACAGATGCCGCGATCGGTGACGGCCACGAGGCAGTCGCCAAACGGGGTGCGGTGCGTGGCCTGTCGGATCACCAAGCCGTCAGCGCCCGCCGCATACTCGCCCGGCGTCATCGCCTCGACCTGCACGAAGAGGTCGTGCAGCCGGCCACCGCCCGACATGCCCACTTCGTAGGCGGTATCGAGCACGGCGTGATCGGTGCGCAGCAACGCTTTGGCCTCGGCGATTGTCTGGTATTGCAGGAAGCGTTTGGGACTCACCCCCGCCCAGCGGGTGAACAGCCGCTGGAAGTGCGAGGGCGACAGGCCGACTGCCTGCGCCACATCGTCGAGCGAGGGCTGTTCACGCTGATGGGCCACCAGCCACCGGATGGCGCGCTCGACGCGCGCGTAATCGGTGGGATGTGTCTCGTCGGCACGCTCGGCGTGCTGGGCAGCGCGGGTCGGCATTGAAGCGGTCGTCATGATCATGGCATCAGGCTCCACTTGGGGGACACGCGAAGGATCGCGATACCGTTCCGCGGATGAAACCCGATTCTTGCTATATCGTAAGGTAGCCATCTCATGAGCCGTCGGAGCGACAATCAGATGACCGAGACGTTCGAGTACGCCATCCCTGCGGACCAGCGCTCTGCACCGCGATCGTCGGTGTGCGTGGCCCTCGGCTTCATCGTGGGCTTCCTGGTCCTGTTATTCACTGTGGCGGCACGGCCTATATTGCGCTGATGCGCTACTCCTTCGTTCGCGCCCTGTGGGTGCTGTCGTTCGCCACGACGGCGCTCGCGGCGCAGCAGGTGGTCCCGCAGGGCACGGCTGCAGCACCGCGCGCTGGCCGC
This sequence comes from Gemmatimonadota bacterium, assembly GCA_031372565.1. Taxonomy (GTDB): domain Bacteria; phylum Gemmatimonadota; class Gemmatimonadetes; order Gemmatimonadales; family Gemmatimonadaceae; genus JACPPC01. Next base: position 22,811 of record JANMLN010000020.1, read on the forward strand.
GGATCAGTACGGCTTGGTCCTCCGCGCGACACGGGTGATGTCGCCCTGCGCGCGGCGGCCACGGCGCAGCGCCGCAACGTGCCGATCGAGTTCTCCGCGACCGTGGTCAAGTTGCTCAAGGATGACCGCGAGGGGAGTTCGCACCAGCGCTTCCTCGTGAAGGCGGCCGGGCTGTCGGTTCTGGTGGCGCACAACATCGACCTGGCGGAGCGCGCGCAGGTGAAGGTGGGTGATGTGGTGCGGATGCGCGGTGAGTACGTCTGGAATGACAAGGGCGGCGTGATGCACTGGACACACCGTGATCCACGTGGGCGGCACGCGGCCGGCTTCATCGACGTCAACGGGCAGCGGGTGCAGTAGCGCCCCGCGTCCGAGGGTCCTGTCAGACCCTCCCGCCATCCTTGTGTCGTCCCTCACTGGAGACGGCACGATGCAACAGCAGATCCTGACCGAACACGAGTTCGACCCCGCACTGCCCGGCTGGCGGGTGCGGGTGCTTCTCACCATCAGAGGCACCTCCACGGCCGCCCAGCGCGTCCCTCTGGGGATGGCGCTCGTCATCGACCGATCCGGCTCGATGAGCGGGAGCAAGATCGAGGCGGCACGCGATGCCGCGGCCGGCTTCATTCGCCGTCTGCACCCCGACGATCGCGTTGGTGTGGTCCTGTTCGACGACACCGTCGAGACGCTGAGCGATCCCGTGACCGGCGCCGAGCAGGCCGGGCTGCTGCACGAGCTCGCGCAGGTGGAGGTCCGGGGCAGCACCAACCTGAGCGGTGGCTGGTTGCGTGGCCGCGATCAGATGGTCCCCCTGCCCAACGCGGGCGGCATCCGTCGCGTGCTGTTGCTGACCGACGGTCAGGCCAACGAAGGCATCACGGACCGCGGGCAGCTTGCCGCGATGGCGCGTGCGGCGCATGCCCTCGGCATCTCGACGAGCGCGATCGGTTTTGGTGATGACTACGACGAGGAGCTGCTCAAGGGGATGGCCGACGCTGGCGGCGGCAACCTCTGGCACATCGAGCGCGCCGACCAGACGCAGCAGGTCTTCCAGGAGGAACTCGCCGGCCTGCAGTCCCTCTCGGCGCAGAACCTGGCCGTCGAGCTGCGCCCATCAGACAGCGTGGGGTCGTTCGCGGTGGTGCACGATTACCCCGCATCGGTGCTTCCCGACGGCACGCGCATCGAGCTCGGTGATCTGTATGCCCGCGAGCCACGCAAACTGCTGGTGGAGTTCGTGCTGCCGGCGCTCACGCCCGATGTGCGCGCCGACCTCTCGGTTGCCAGTGTACAGCTGAGTGCACATGTGCTGCTGGCCGACGGCGGCATCGAACTGCGCGTGGTGACCTTTCCGGTGGTGCTCACGCTCGCGGGACAGGGGAGCATGCACCCGGAGGTACGTCGCGAGGTGGTGCTGCTGGCCGCCGCCAAGGCGCGCGACGAGGCCGTGGCGCGCGCGCGGGCCGGCGACGCGGAGTCGGCAAGTCACCTGCTGCGCCATCAGGCGCGTGCCATGCGCGAGAGCGGGCTCGACGACGCCATGGTGATGTCGCAGGCCAGCGACCTCGAGCACACCGCGCGCGAGATCGAGTCGCACGGCGTGCGCGAGCATGACATGAAGTACATGAAGCAGCGCGCCTACAATCAGCGACGCGGCAAGGCGTCGTATGACGCGATCCTGGCGCGGCCGATGCTGCCGGACGATTCGCAGGGTGCGCCGCCGAGCCCGCTGCGACGGCCGCGGAAGCCCAAGACCACGTGATCCACGCGCGCCCGGCCGATCTGGCCGGGCGCGTGCTGTGTGCGCGGCTGGCATTGCGCCGCTGCGCGCCCAGCGCCAATCTCACCCGCGATGCCCAGCCCCCATCATCTCGTCGCTGTCTGGAACCCCTCGTACGAACGCGACGCGCTCGCGCTGCATCTCGACGTGCTGCTCGCGCGCATGAAAGCGGTGCGTGCTGCGGGTGACGACGAGGACGACGCCTACGTGTGGTGGGGCAAGGTGCGGTCGCGCAACCGACAGGCGCCGCTGCCGCATCTGGCCGATCTGCTTGCATTGGACCGCGAGATCGCGGCGAGTCTCGAGCAGGGGATCGAGCATCACCTGTACCTCACCGACTATCGCTCGCTGTATGTCGCCCACTTGGCGGAAGTCCGAGCGGGCGACGATGCGTCGGTGTTGCAGGACACCACCCGCATGCCGGCGTACTACGCGGCACGCGACTTCAGCAGCGATTGCTGGTTCAAGCTGTGGGATATTCGTCGCGTGGTCGTGGATGACACGCCGGCCGTGCAGGCCGAGCTCGCGAAGCTCCGCAACGTGCGCTATCACGACCGGCCGGTCTCCCTGTACGGCGGGATGGCCGATCTGCCGCTGATCGTCACGCGCGCGGATACCGCGCCGTGGTTCGACCCCGATGTGCGCGATCAGCTCACGGGTGGACGGTACTGGGCCGAGTTCGACGGCGAGATGGCGGGTACGGCGGCCATGGAAGCGGAGTTGCGCGATCACCGCTTTGGCGCAGCGCTGTGGACCAGGCTCGAGCCGATGACGCGTCGCTTCATCGCGACGGCCGAGCAGCTCTACCGCGCGCACTGGCGCGATGCGGGGTTCGATCTCGGCGTGGTCGCGCTCAACCTCGCGAAGGCGGTGGAGGTGCAGCTGACCGTGATCGTGGCCGCCGCGCTGCGCGACGCACCACCGGCCCTGCGCATGGTGAACGTGGATGGCGCGTCGGTGGACCTGGCGGAGGGCCGCGCGCTCTCGCTGGGTGAGATGGCGCGCGCACTGACGCACGATCACGCGCGGATGAACTGGCTGGCGTCGAAGCTCGGCGATGGCAAGTGGCTCGTGGAGGAGTTCGCGGTCTACGTGAACGGCGAGCTGGCACCGCTGCGCAATCGAGCGGCGCATCCTGGGGCAGTGACACCCGAAGAGGCGGCGCGGGTCAGGGCGCGGCTGGTGGGGGTGGGGAGCGCGGGCGAGCTGCTGCGGTTGGCCGGAGTGGGGGCCAAGGGGGCGCGGTAGCCCCGCGCCTAGATGAGCCCCGCCATCTTGGCCAGCTGCACGAGCGCCGTCGTGTCCCGCGCACCCAATCGTTGGACCATGTTGCTGCGGTGGTTGCCAACGGTGTTCACGCTGATGTCGAGCCGTTCGGCGATGTCCTTCGTTTCGTGGCCCGCCGAGACGAGGGAGAGGATCTCCTTCTCGCGAACGGACAGCACGTCCCGCCCTGCGGTGTCGGTCGGGTCCGACGAATGCAGCGTTTGCACCTTGTCACGTGCCGCGCCGTAGGCAACGCGAATCCAGTAGTCGCGGAAGCCGGGCTTCAGCAAGTGGTGCACGTTGTGCACGTAGTTGAACGTGAAGGTGAAGCTCCGGTCTTCGTTGTACTGGATCGGTACGCCTTTCGAGAAGATGCGGATCGGTCGTCCATCGGTGCGCTGGTAGGCGATGCCGCAGTGGTAGAACACGAGGTTCTGGCGCTCCTCGACGGGAATCGCGGCCATGGCCCTGGAGAACCACTTCACCGAGTCGCCCGGGAAGGCGGCGTAGTCAGCCTCCAGCAGGCTGAGGATGGTGTGCATCCGCTGTGACGGCGGGAGCTCCGGCATCGGCCCCCAGAACTCGCGGTCCCCGACCTCGACGACCGGGGTGTACCGGTTGTGGTCGAAGATGCCGAGTACGACATCGGCGCTGTTGACCCCTTGCAAGAGGAGCTCGGCCTGCCGCACGAACTCTTCCATGTCCTTCACCGCGTCCTTGGTGAAGAAGCGGCGCGAGAGTGACACGACGCGGTCGTAGATCTCGCCAGCGCGCCGGAGGTTCGCGAGTTCGATGTCTGCGCTCGTGGCCGTCATGTTGCTCCCAAGATCGGTCACGGCAGTAGCGAGTGTCACTATTGATGGCCGGACTCGAGCGGCCGATCATTCGGGCACACACTGACGGCGCACGATTCGACCGATTCCGCGAATCGAAGGACGGCCGTCGAGACACATGCCCGGAGAAACGTATGACTTTCCACGATTCGTGGGCAGGGGGCTTGTCCACGCCTGGGCGCCGCCCGGCGGCCGCACGCTCCACGGCGCCGGCCACGAAGCCCGAGACGTTGGCGCATCTCGCCCTGCAACTCTCCGCTGGCGACGATCGGGCGCTCGCGTCGCTGTTCGAGGCATTCGGCGATCTGGTGCATACGGTGGCGCTGGCCGTGGTACGCGACCATGCGGACGCCAACGACGTCACGAACTTCACCTTCGCCAAGGCATGGCGCGAGCGGGAGCGTTTCGACCTCGAGCGCGGCACCCTCAACGCCTGGCTGACCACGATCGCCCGGAACCGGGCACTGGACGTCGTGCGCGCGCGCTCACGACGCGAGAAGACGGTGGCACGGTACGTTCGCGAGTCGGAGTACCCTGCGTGTGGCGAGGGCGATCGCCCGTCTCCTGCTCCGGATGCACTGCGACTCCTCGAAGAGGCGGAGTTGCGCGATGTGCTGCGGGTCGCGCTGTCGGCCCTCCCGGCCGCCCAGCGCACGGTCATCGAATTGGCGTATCTCGGTGATCATTCGCACACGGACGTGTCGGTGCAACTGGGCGTTCCGCTGGGCACGGTGAAGACCCGGGCGCGCACGGGGCTGCGCCGGATGCGCGAGGTGCTGGCGCAGGACGCACGGTTCCATCGCGAGGTGATCGCGGCGTGAGCGGTGTGTGATCGGTGTGTGAGCGCGGCCCGCGCGTGGGTGATGCCATGGCGGTAGCCGCTGCCGCCGACCTCATTACCTTGCAGCCGAACGCCACGACCCTCCAATCGCGCTGCCCATGCCCATGGATCCGATCTTTCTCCCCGACGTCGAAGCGAACCCGCAGCCGGGTCCGTGGGCGACGGCCATCAACGCCATGCAGGGGCAGGGAAAGAACTACGCGCAGATCTGGCATCTTTTCGCCTACAAGCCGGAGATGACGGACCACCTGGCCCGCTTCACGCAGGGGGTGCTGCGCGACGAGGCACCGCTCTCGCCCGGCTTCCGCGAGCTCATTGCCGCGCGCACCTCGAAGCGGAACGACTGCCCGTTCTGAACCAAGTCGCACGCCGCGGTCGCGGCGCAGCTGCTGGGCAACGAGGCGCTCGTGCACGCGGTCCTCGATGACTTCGAAACGGCGCCGATTCCCGAGCGCGAGAAGGTGCTCTGGCGCTTCCTCGACAAGGTGAATCACGACGCGCCACGCATTGCGCCGGCCGATATCGGCCCGCTCCATGCCGCAGGCTGGACCGACGAACAGCTCTACTACGCGATCACCGTCGTGGCGCTCTTCAACTTCTATAACCGCTGGATCGATGCCACCGGCGTGCACGCACTCTCCGACGAGGAACATCGCGAGAACGCCAAGCGCTCGGCGACCGCCGGTTACATCCGGAAGTAGCGCCGCGCTGGCACCGGGACCTGCGGCGCCCCAGGGGCGTCCAGTCCGCGCTCAGACGCCGAGCAGTTCGCCACCCTTGCCGCGCTCGAAGATGGCGCGGGCCATGGCCACGCGACGACGTGAATCGCCCAGCACGGCGGGAAAATCCGCATGTGCACGCAGCGGCACGAACAGGGGATGCGCTTCCACCATCGTGATCGGCACGAAGCCGGCCGCCACCGCGCGCTTGAACTGCGCCATGGCCGACTCCACATCGTTGATGCGCAGGTAGGCGCACACCATCAGGAAGAAGGTCTCCGGGTCCGTATGAAACGCGGTCCCGATCTCGATCGCACGGCGCCCTTCGTCCGGACTGCGAAAGGCGCTCGCGTAGAGCGCTTCGATGGTCACGAAGTAGCCTTTCGGCATCGTCACGAAGTCGAGCGCCCGGTACGGCGCCTCGAGGCGCGCGTCCTGGCCGCACATCGTGAGCAGCACGAGCAGTGCGTCGCGGTCCACGGTCGCGCTGCCGTGGTGCAGCATGCCGAACAGCCGGTCCACGTCCCCCGCATGCATGAGCGAGTACTCGACGCTGGTCGGCACGGTCGGGTCAAGACGCCGCGCTTCTGCGTGTGCCGCGATGCTCGCATCGACCAGCCCCGCGTAGCGCAGCGCGTGCACGAGCCCGGCAAAGAGGCTGGCATCGTTGCGGTTCACCTTCGCGTGCCCCAGCAGTCGCGCCACCGCGAGGTCCGCGCGCCCCTGTTCCGCCTCGAGATGGGTGAACCACCGGTGCGCCATCGGCAGCTCTGGCGACAGCGCGAGCGCCCGGCGGAACGCCTCCTCCGCACGCCGGTCGTTCTCAGCGCGCTCCTCGAAGTACTTGCCGACGACGCGATGACAGCGGCCCAACTGTGCCCATGCGGGCGCGAACAACGGGTCCGCGTCCACCGCCTCGACGAACAGTGCGCGCGCCTCGGGGGCGCGCTTGAGCGAGTTCGTCAGTTCGAGCCCGCGCAGGAACAGCTCGAAGGCGCGCCCACTCGCTGGCACCTCGCGCCGGAGCGCCTCGACCTCACCCGGGGCCGGTGCGCGGTGCGGGGCCAGGAGCGCGAGCGTCGCCTGCGTGAGCGCGTCCTCGAGCGCGAAGATGTCGTCCATCGTACCGTTCGCCGTGGAAGCGCCGAGCACGGTGCCGCTGCCCGCCTCGATGAGTTGCACCGTGGCGCGGAGCTGTGAGCCGGAGCGCATCAGGCTTCCGGCGAGCACGAGGTCCACGTCCGCTTGCGTCGCGAGGCGTCGCGGGTCGGCGCCCGGCTCCGACCACGCGGCGGCCACCGACGGCGCGCGCACGACCATGTCGCCGAGCATGGCCAGTGATCCGGAGATCGCATCGGCGAGACCGAACGAGAGGAAGCTGAGGTCAGGATCGGGGCGCAGCAGCCGCAGCGGGGGCACGACGAGCCGCGTGAGGGCGCGCACCGGGATGGCCATCGCGGGCCCGCTCGTGACGGCAATGTTCGCGAGCTCGCGCGCCATCGTGTCCGCGTCCACGTGCCGGTTGGCGGGGTCTTTCTCGAGGGACCGGCGAATGACGCGATCGATGGCCACGACGAAGGGCGGCCCCTGCAAGGCGGGGGGACGCTCGTGCATCGTCGCGTACATCTGGTCGAGCGGTGTGGCACCGGCAAACGGCGGACGCCCGGCGAGCATCTCGAAGAGCACGGCGCCGGTCGCGTACAGGTCGGTACGATGATCGAGCGGCTCGCCGGTCAATTGCTCGGGCGCCATGTAGCGCGGCGTACCCATGATCATGCCGGTGCGCGTCACCTGCGGCGCCGGCCCACTGCTCGCATCGGCCACGGCCATGGCGCTCGCGCGCGCGAGGCCGAAGTCGAGGACCTTGATGCCGTGCGGCGTGCAGAAGACGTTCGACGGCTTGATGTCGCGATGCACGAGTCCACGCGCGTGCAGCGCCGCGAGCGCGCCGAGCATCTCGAGCGCCACGCGTGTCGCGTCAGAAGGGGTGAGCGAGCCGCGTGACAGTCGCACGTCGAGCGGCTCGCCGCTCAGCAGCTCCATGGCGAGGCAGATCCCGTTGGGGGATTCCTCGACCTCGTAGACCTGGCAGATGTTCGGGTGGCTGACGCTCGCGGCGGCGCGCGCCTCGCGCCAGAACCGCTCGACCGTCGCTTCCTCGTTGACGCCATCGACGAGCTTGAGGGCGACCTCACGTCCGAGCCGTTCGTCGAGCGCGACGTACACGACGCCCATGCCGCCGCGGCCGAGCAGCCGGACGATGGAGTAGCGGCCGATCTTGTGGCCGGCCGGGAGGTCGGCGGCGCGGGACGCGTCGTTCATGCGGGGGACTGGACTGTTCGGTGCGAGGCCCACGGCCGACGAGCGGCCATCGCGGAGCGGCGCTGGCAGTGGCGCTGCGTGCGCGGGGGGCGAGCAGGCTGGCGGGTCAGTGCGTGCAACGGGGAAGCTACCTGCGACGCCTCAATCCGGCCTCCCCGAAGTCTCGATCCGTCGCCGAACCTGCAAGGGGGGGGATGCGTGCATCGTTCACGGCCCCTTGCCGGACGTGAGCCGCCGCAGTTCCCCGAACCAGTTCTGCAGGATCAGGTAGCGCGACGCGGGCGTGGTACCGCCCGGCGCCCCGGCGGGCGCGGCCGTCGGGGCGATCGCAGTCTCCCGTCCGGGTGCAGGTCCCAGTTGGTGACGCCAACGGCACGCCTAGAACAGCTGTTGCACCCCCACTCGTGCGAACGGCACGTTCCCCGGTGAGAGATCGGCCACGCTGCGACTGCCGATCGCGTACTCGAGCCGACGCAGCACGGTGATGCCCGCCTCCGCCGTCAACTGCCACTTCCCGCCCCCCGGTGCCCACCGCACCTGCGGGCCAACGGTGGCGTTGGCGAGCCAGAGCGCGTCACCGCCGGCAATGCGCTGCGCCGTGGTCAGGCCGTAGTTCGCACCCGACAGCGACGCGTTGAACCCCAGGTCGAGCCCCTTCTGTGGCATCCACCACACATCGGCGCGCGCAGGAAGCAGCGCATCCACGAGCACTCGGCGCGACGGACGCGCGACGACGTGCAGCACGGGAATCGGCAGCAGCTTGCCGAAGCTCGAGGCGAACGACAGGCCGAGACCGAGCGTGGTACCGGACGACACGATCCGGTCCACGAATGCCGCACCCTCCACACGAACCGCCTCGCCGTAGAGGCCAGGTCGCAGGACCCCCACCAGCGTGTGTTCCGTGCCGATGGTGCGCAGCATCAGGACATCGGCCGCCACCACGTTGAGGGTGGTGAACCCGTCGAACGTGGTCTGACCCCCGAGCTGCGCGAGATCACGGGGCAGCGCGGCGCGGACGGCACGCCACTGACCGCCCAGCACGAGAATCGTGTTCCCCTCGTCGAGCACGAAACGATGGCCGAGCGTCACGTGCAGTGACTGCTGTGCGAAGTCGTCGCGGCCGACAACCCCTGCCGGCAATGTCGTGCTCGTGCCACCGAGCGCCTCCATCCGGACCGTGACGCGCTCGCGCTGCGCGTACAGTGGACGGGTCACCGCACCGGTGAGCAGCACGGCACCGACGGCAAGCGCCGTCATGTGGCGGGACGACGACAGTACGACGTTCGGCATGGCGAAGGGGACGGAGGGACCTTGCGGGGGCGCATGAGCGCTGTCAGACTCCGGCCTAATCCTGACGTCTTCCATCGGCAAACTCAACCGCCGCTCGCATGCACCGTTTCCTGTTCGCTGTCGGACTGATCGCTCCCACGGCACTCGGAGCCCAGTCGGCCCCGCTTGCTCGCGTCGATACGCTGCTCGCGACGGGACAGCTGGCGCCGGCGGTCACCCTGGTGGATCAGGCGCTCGCGGCCATGCCGCGTGACTTCGAGGTGCTGTGGCGCACCTCGCGTGTGCGCCTCCTGCAGGGCGATGCGGCCCCCGAGAAGAGCAAGGCGCAGGACCAGCTCTATCGCGATGCGCTGGCGCTGGCCGAACGCGCGATCAAGGCCAATGGCAGCGCGCCCGATGGCTACGTGCGCCGCGCCGCTGCCAATGGCAAGGTCGCACTCTTTGCGGGGATCCTCGAGGCTGCCGACTACGTGCAGCAGACCAAGGAGGACACCGAGAAGGTCATCGCCATGCGCAACGCGCCGCCGCTCATGCTCGCGACCGCCTCCTACATCCTCGGCCGCACGCACCTCAAGCTCACCGAGACGCCGCGTCCGTTGCGCATGCCGTTGGGCCTGGGCTTCGGCAACACCGCCGATGCACTCACGTACCTCAAGCGCGCGACGGAGCTCCGGCCGGGCTTCGTCATGTTCCAGCTCGAGTATGCCCGCGTCCTGATCGCGACCGACCGTGGGCCCGAGGCGCGCACCGTGTTGCAGCAGCTGCCGACTCTCGCCAATCAGGAAATCGGCGATGACGCCCGCAAGCGTGAGGGGGCCGAACTGCTGCGCACCATGAAGACAGGCTGACCGGTTCGGGTGACGGAGTGCTACACTCCATCGCATGATCCTTCTGCTTGATGATTTCGCCGACGCCAGTCTCGTCGCGCGACTATGGAGCGTGTTCAGCGACCGCGTGATGGGCGGGAGGTCCGACGCGCGCGCCGAGCGTACGGTCGTGGCCGGACGCATGGCGCTGCGCTTGTCCGGGCGGGTGTCGTTGGAGCGGAACGGCGGCTTCATCCAGATCGCACGCAGCTTCGACGGCGGCCGGATCGATGCCGCTCCGTTCCGCGGTCTCCAACTCGCGGTGTGTGGCAAGGCGGGATCGTACGCGGTGCATCTCCGCACGGCGGACACGCAGGCGCCGTGGCAGTACTACGCAGCCGAGCTTGCCGTCACCTCGAGCTGGCAGGACGTCCTTGTTCCGTGGCACGCGTTCAAGGCCGCATCGCTCCGTGCACCGCTTGATCCGTCAACCGTGCAGCGGATCGGGATCGTGGCGGGCAAGGTGGCGTTCGATGCAGACATCGCGATCAGTCGGCTGGAACTGGTGCCGTAACGGCGCGACGCGCGGCCCGCGTTGCCAGCGTCGTCAGCGCGCTGGGCAGAGGTACCGGTCGAAGTGTGCCACCAGCTTGCCCAACAGATAGCGCGCGTGTTGCGGGCGCGCCGTCCAGCCGTGCGTGGCACCCGGCGCGACCACGAGATCAAAGTCCTTGCCGAGGCGCATCAACTCTTCGGCCATGTCTGCCGTCGTCTTGAAGGGGACGACGTCATCCATGAGTCCGTGAATCAGCATCAGGTGATCGCGCAGGCCGCCCGCATACTGCAAGGCGCCGCGAGTGAATGCCTCGGGATGCGTGGCGGGTCGGCGGGTGATCGCGACGTCGTCGCTTCCGAAGAAGCGTGGATCGGTGGCCGACGCACCGGCCACACCGGCGCGAAAGAGCCCCGGTCGCTTGAAGAGCGCGTAGACGGTGATCAAACCGCCGTATGACGAGCCGAAGATCCCCGTGCACGATGTGTTGGCCCACGGCTGCGTACCAAGCCACCGCTTCGACGCCTCCAGGTCGTCGAGATCGCGTCCTCCCCACTCGAACAGGAACGCCTCCCGAAACGCGCGCCCGTATCCCGTCGAGCCACGCACGTCGACCTGGATCACCGCGAGCCCGCGCTGCACGAGGAGCTGCTGCACGAGCCCATATGTGCCGCCCCACCTATTGCGCACGGTGTTCGAATACACCGGACCGAACACCACCGGCACGCGCTTGCCCCGTTGTGCAGCGGCCGGTAGCCAGACTTTCGCGTGCAATGTCTCGCCGACGCCGGCCCCCGGGTACGCGACGTAGCGCGGCGCCACGATCCCTGCCGCAGCGAGACCAGCGCCACCGCCGGTCGTCACGCGCCGTTCGACGCCGTCGCGCATCGAGACAAGCATCAGATGCGCGGGGGTGACGTCGTCGCTGACGATGCTCGCCGCCGTGGCGCCATCCGGGGCCATCGTGATGCGGTGCGTGCCCGCGCGCGTCGTCACGCGGACCGGTGACTGTCCGGCGGCTGCGCGCCAGAGCTGCTGCCGCGACGGATCAGGAGCGTTCGCGAGCCACGCCCACGCGCCGTTCGGCAGCGGCATCACCGAGCCTTGCACATCGCTCGTGGCCGGGGTGATCGCGACGGCGGTGGTGTCGCCAGGGGTGATCGCGAAGACGCGATAGCGATCGTCGCGGTCGGTGGTGAGCAGGAGCTGCCGGCCGTCGGTCGACCACGCACTGCCTGTCTCGGTGTAGATGCGCGAGTCCCGGCGATCCGCGTAGACGAGTACGGGTTCCCCACCAACGCGCACGGTGTGCACCCAGCGCTCGGTCGCGTCGTCGGACGCGCGATCCACCAGCAGCACGCCGTCCGCCGACCAGGCGAAGTTGAGAATTTCCACCGCAGTGGGACGGTCCAGCGGCAGCGGCGTCAGCGTACCAGTCGCCACATCGAGCCACGCCACCTGACGCGACTCGTTCTCGTCGCCCGGATACGATCGACGCAACTCGTTGGCCTGCGTCTCCCGTCCCAGATACGACGGGAAGGGAACGCGGCGCACCTGCCGGCGATCGACCAGCTGCACGGCGAGGGTGCGGCTATCCGGCGCCCACGCGAGCGTTGGCGCCGCGCCGCCCCACGTTGCGGTGCCGATCTCGCGATCGAGGCGGGCGTACCGGCCGAGCCCCGCCGTGGAAATCGACGGGACGCTTACCGAGGTGAGGCGGCGCGGCGTCGAGGCGGCGGCAACCGCGACGGTCCACACGTCGCCGTCCCGCACGTACGCCACCTGCCGGCCATCTGGCGCGAGGGCGAGATCGTGCGCCTCGCGTCCCACCGTGGCCAGCGCCGTGACCGTCGCGTTGGCCGCGTCGATGAGCACGAGCTGCTCACCGCGCAGCACATACAGCGCCTTGGCATCCGCACGCCAGACCAGCTCCCGCGCAGACTCCGGTCGCGTCGCGGCGCTGCCGTCCCTGAGCACTCGGCGCGCGCCGCCATCACGGCCGACGAGCCACACCTCGCGCGTGCCACGACCCCCGCTGTCCCACGCGAACGCGAGGGTGCGGCTGTCCGGCGACCAGGCCAGAGCGCCAGGCGTCGAGCCGGTGATGGCCGCCGCGTTGACGACCTGATCAAGCGTCAGGCGCTGCGCACCGGTGGGCGCTGCGGCGACGCACAGGCAGAGGCCGACAGCTGCGAGGACGCGACGACGCATGAGCGAGTGGGCGCGGGGAAGGGGGCGGTTCGCGGGGCGCACGCATCGGCACGGCGAGATGCACGCCACCGCCGAGCGTCAGCGTCGAGTATAACGTCCGCGTCGCGCTTGTCATCCTCGCCGATGACGACGGAACGGGCGAGATCGGCGCCTCCACGATGGCGGCCGACTGGGTCGGGGCTGCCCCGGACATGCGGCGCGACCGCCCGCGCGATGGGACTGCGGTGCTGCCATCCCCGCGACATCGGGCTAACTTGCCGAGTGCCTCCACTGCCCGAGTCAACGTGAACGACGATCTCGCCAGCCTCGCCACGGTCTTGACGGATCGCTATCGGGTCGTCCGCGAGCTGGGCGCCGGCGGCATGGCGACCGTGTACCTCGCCGACGACGCCAGGCATCACCGGCAGGTCGCCGTGAAGGTGCTGCGGCCGGAGTTGGCCGAGTCGGTGGGGGTCGAGCGGTTTGCGCGCGAGATCGAGATCGCGGCGGGGCTCCATCACCCGCACATCCTCCCGCTCTACGACTCGGGCGGTGCGGGCAGCGTGCTCTTCTACGTGATGCCCTTCGTCGAGGGGCCGTCGCTGCGCGACCGCCTGACCAAGGGGGGCGCGCTGCCGATCGACGAGGCGGTGCGCATCATCCGCGAAGTCGCGGACGCGCTCGAGTACGCGCGCACGCGGGGCGTCGTGCATCGCGACATCAAGCCGGAGAACATCCTCCTCTCCGGCACCCATGCACTGGTCATGGACTTCGGCGTCGCCAAGGCGCTCAGCGATGCCGCGAGTGCGACGTCGCTCACGGGCACCGGCATTGCCATCGGCACGCCGGCCTACATGGCCCCCGAGCAGGCCATGGCCGATCCCGCGATTGATCATCGCGTGGACGTGTACGCACTCGGTGCGATGGCCTACGAACTGCTCGCCGGTCGCGGCGTCTTCCTGGGAGCGAACGCGCAGCAGATCCTCGCGGGCCACATGACCCGTGCGCCCGAACCACTGCATCTGCACCGCAGCACGGTATCGCCGGCGCTCGAGGCCGTGGTCATGCGCTGCCTCGAGAAGATTCCCGCCGATCGGTTCCAGACGGCGGGGGAGGTGATGGCCGCACTCGACGCCGCGGTGGCGACTCCGAGTGGTGCGGTTGCCGCGGCGGTGGTATCCGGTGCAACCAGCTCGCCTCACGCCGCCGCCGCCACACCCGGCGCGGGTACGGACACGCGTCGTCCCGCACGGCGGCTCCGCTGGGCGATCGCCGCTGCCGTCGCGCTGGTCCTCAGCGTTGCCAGCCTGACGTGGTACTCGAAGGTCGGCCGCGCGGGCACGCTCATCGGCAACGACGTGCTCGCGCAGAACGACATGGTCCTCGTCGCCGATTTCCAGAACCGCACCACCGATTCGACGCTTGCCACCACCATCACCGATGCGATCCGCGTGGACCTGCAGCAGTCGCGCGCGGTGAATGTGCTGTCATCCACCGCCATGGCAGCCGCGTTTCGCCGCATGAACCTGCCGGTGGGCGAGGCGATCTCCGAGGCGAAGGTGCGCGAGTTGGCCGAGCGCGAGGGGATCAAGGCGTTTGTGCTGGGCGACATCGCCAGGATTGGCGGCGGCTATCAACTCACGGCCCGGGTCGTCGCCACGGCCACGGGGAGTGATGCGCTCACGGCGCGCGCGACCGCAGCCGACGACTCCAAGCTGCTCGGCGCGCTCGAGGAGCTGGGTGCGTCGCTCCGGCGCGGCATCGGCGAGTCGCTCCGCTCCGTGGCCGCGACCGCGCCGCTCGCGCGCGTGACCACCGCCTCGCTGCCCGCGTTGCGCGCCTACTCGTCCGCCATGCGGGCTGAAGCGAATGGCGACCGCCCGCGCGCGATCGCGATGGCCAAGGAGGCGCTGGCGCTCGACACGTCCTTCGCCTCTGCGTGGAACCTGCTCTTCACGTCGTACGTCAACTCGGGGCAGGTCCCCCTCGCGGAGGACGCGGCCACGCGGGCGTACACCATGCGCGTGCGGTTGCCGGAGTTCGAGCGCTTGCGAGCCGAAGCGCACTATCACGGCATGCGCGCCGAGTACACGGAAGAAGAGGCGGCGTGGGCGCGCCTCACCGAGGCTGGTCGAAGCGAGGCCAGCTATGCCGATCTGCTCCTGCGGCTCAACCGGCTTCCTGAGGCCGAGGCGATGGCTCGTCGCAGCATCGCCAAGCCACCGTACAGTGGGGTTGCCTTCTGGAATCTGGCTGAGGCGCAAGCGGGGCAGGAGCGCTTCGCCGCCTTCGACTCCACCGTCGCGCTCATCCAGGCCAAGCTGCCGGAGAACCCGTACGCGCACTTCATCCCCCTGCACGGGTTGCTCGTGCGGCACATGTACGATAGCGCACAGGCCGTGCTGAGAGCGCCAGCCGTGCAGGGGCTGCCGCTGGCCAAGGAGTTCCAGTGCAGCGTGGATATGGCGCGTGGGCGCCTGCGTGCCGCACAGGCGTGCGGGCAGCGGATGCTCGCATCCAGCATCAGCGAATTCCGGCTCACCGGCGACAGTGCGCGGATCATGCGCGACTACAGGGCCTTCATGGCCGTGCCCGCGGCCGAGCGACCGGTGGACCAGTATCCGTTCAGCATTGTGGCGCTCTGCGATGTGGGGCGCCTGCGCGATGCGCGCACGCTGCTCGACGAGTGGCGCACGCGGACCAAGGGCACCGGTCCGACGTTCCGAGCCGACTCGGCCTGGGCCGTCGGGTGCATCGCGGCGGGAGAACAGCGCTGGAACGATGCGGCGCAGGCGTTCCTCGCGTGGGGCAAGGCGCCGCTCTTCTCTGCCTTCCACTTCTACAATCGTGGGCTGCCCGAGGCGGCACTCGCGATGGAACGACTCGGCAAGCCCGACTCTGCCATCGCGTTGCTCGAGCGGGCGCAGCATTTGCCATCGCTCGCCCTTGGCGCCGCCTATGACCGCACCTGGTACGCCGCCGCGCTGATGCGGCTCGGCAGCCTGTACGAAGGGCGCGGTGATCGCGTGAAGGCCGCCGACTACTATGCGAAGTACGCGGAGCTCATGAAGGACGCCGACCCGGAGCTGCAAGCGAGCGTGAAGGAGGCGCGGGCCAAGGTCGAGGCGATGCGCGGGGAGCCGCGCTCGGGCGCGAAGAAGTAGCAGGCGCCCTACAGGCCGAGACCGCGGCTGCGGCGTTGCGGTGTGCGTGCGATCAATGATGCGGGTGACGGGGGCGATCGCTGGTGATGGTCAACCGTCACGGTTGATCGGGTGCCCATGCGGCGCGTCGCGTCTCCATGCCAGCGCTCGCTGCTCTACGTCACGGATGAACGCCGTCTTCCCGTGCGAATAGCACGCCATGTCGTCGTGGCATTGTTCGATCAAGGACTCCTTCAGCGCGCTGTAGGCGCGTGCGACGTCCGGGTGATGGCACAGGTAGTCCCGAAAGTCGAGGTGGCGCGCGATCTCGCCAGCTGATGCCGGGGCATACGCATGCACCTGATGCGTGCGCACGCCGGCGGAGTCGTCCATGCGAAAGTACCGACGCCCGCTCAGGCCGAACTCGCCCATGACCTCGTAGCCAAGCGCCTCGAAGTGGCGGGTTTGCAGGTCAAGCGCGTGCACGTCCGCGACGACGGCGAGGATGTCAATGACGGGCTTGGCGCGAATCCCGGGAATGGCCGTGCTGCCGATATGGTGCAGCGCAACCAGGTGAGCGCCGAAGGCGGGCCGGATGCGCGCCGCCTCGTGCGCAAACGCGTGCTGCCACGCGGGATCATGAGCGGCGAGGACGATCCGTTTGCTGGGCAATGGCATCGCGTGCTCCCGGTTGAACTTTGAGGCGCAGGCTCAATCCCCGGGGTACAGCACCCAGAGGTCCGGGCGCCCCACCGCGCAGTGCACCATGCGCCCCAGCAGGCCGAGCCCCGCCATCGACGCGTACAACGTGAGTCGCGTCTGTTGATGCCCGCCGCCGAACACGACCGCACGCTGCCGCCGAAGCGCTCGCTCGCGGTTCCCGCGTGATGGCACCGGATGAAAGATGAACTCCACCAATCGCGAGCGCTCGGGTTCGTCATCCTGCCAGCTGTCGAGCGTGCGCACCGCGGCGATCACGGGCTCGACGCCCAGCTGCTGCGCGGCGAACGCATCGGCCGCGTACACTGCCGGACGTGTGGCCGCGGGCAGCAGCAGCACCGCCACGAAGCTCCACAGCGTACTGGCCGCCGGCAGCGCGAGCCAGAGCCGCGCGTCGTCCCATCCCCACGGCAGGAGCGGCGCGAGCAACGCAACGCCCAACGCGGGCCACAGGGCAGCGCGCAGCACTCCGCGTTGCCGTGCGAGGGTGTCGCGCTGTGCAACCCGGCGCACCAGTTGCACGGCGAGCAGCGCGTGGTGCTGCTCCTCCGTCCACGCCGCCGGCACCCAGACCGTTGGCCCCACAAGCCCGACCCATCCGCCGACGAACGCCTCGCTCGCGCCATGGACAACGCGCACGCGCTCAGGAGCGATGCCCGCCGATCGCGCCAGCGCGTGGAGCGATTCGTCCAGCGGACGCACGGTAAGCCGAGCGCCGACGCGTGCGAGTATCCCCTGCAGCGCGAGCAACGCGACCCCCATACCGAATGCAACCACGACCGCGCCAACCCAACCCAGCGACAGGGACGCGAACGACAGCGACGCAGCCACGCCTGCAACCACGGCGCCCTGCATCGCAACGCCGCGCAGCCACGCCGCAGCCCAGGCACCAACACCGAGCCGACCGCGCGACACCGCGAGTCCGCCGAGCGCCTCGACGGGGAGCAGGAGCAGCGCGTGCATGCCGAACACCGCAACGACGAGTGCGGCGCTGCGCACGACGGTTACGAGCGGTGACGCTGGAGCGAGGAGGGCTGCTGGAAGCGGCGCGAGATTGAATACGAGCAGCAGCAGCCACGCGGCGGACAGGACGACGGTCGCACCGACTCCGGTGATGCCGAGTCGGAGGCGGCGGCGGGCGAAGGTCGCGTGATCGCGAACGCCGGCCGCAGCGGGATGGGAAATCGCGTGAGATGTCATGGCGCCACGTGAGTGCGCGGGGCCACGCTTTGGTTCCCGGTGCGCGGTGCCGTTCAGATCACCGGCCCATCTCCGCGAGCGCGAAACGCGCCGCACCAATCAGCGGCGCCTCGTCCGTCATGATGACGTACACCGGCATGGCCGCGAGCAGGGGGCTGAGCCGGCCCTTGGCAACGAACCGCGACAGGAAGGCGTCGCGGGCGCGCACCTGCCACGCCGTCGAGGTGCCCGGCGGACCGTACAGGAGGCTGCGTGCGATGCCGCCCCCGAGCCACATGCCCCCGGTTGACATCGTCCGCAGCGCCCAGTTGCCGGCCTCGGCACCGTACACGCCCAGAAAGAGCAGCACCGCATGCTCCGCGAGCTCGCTGCGGCCACTCAGCGCCGCTGCGGCAATCGTCGCCGGCGCGTTCCCCTCGGCCAAGGCGGTCGCGAGCCATGCCGCTTCCTCGCCCGGGTTCTGACTCAGGAGGAACTCGTACACGTTCACGAGGCCCGGGCCCGCGAGGATCCGTTCGGAGCTCACGCGCCCGAAGCGCCGGGTCAGGAAGCGCAGCAGCTCGATCTCGACGTCGTCAATCGGGGCGAAGTCGGCGTGCCCGCCTTCGCTGGCGAGCGAGCGCACGGCACCGTCGCCGCGCAGCAGCGCCGACATGCCAAGGCCGCTGCCAGCCGAGATCACCGCGAGGTTGCCGGCCGTGCCCTCACCGTCCTGGAGCGTCGTTTGCGCGTGCGCGCCGAGCTCCGGTAGCGACCACGCCTGCACCTCGACGTCATTGAGGAGCGACACCTGCGGCAGCCCCAGCAGGTGCGCGAGGTCGGCCGCCTCGACGGTCCACGGCAGGTTGGTGGTCACCACGCGGTTGCCCATGACCGGACCTGCGACGCCGAATCCCGCCGCCTCGAGCTGCGGAGCTCCCGATCCCAGGAACGCCAGGACGATCTCGGAGAGCGAGGCGTGCTCTCCGCTGGGATAACGCTCGAGGCGCAGCACACGCCACGCGCTGCCCGTCTTCTCGAGCAAGGCCACGTTCGTCTTGGTGCCGCCAACGTCACAGGCAAGAATCATGTGATGACCGCGCCATGGGCGCGAGGCAAGAGGGAAGGGAATTCAGGTCGCGGCGGCCGCGATCGGGGCGCGTCCGGCATCCGCTCCGGCGTGCGTCGAGAACACCAGATGCGGATCATCCACCCGATCCGTGCGCAACAGCTTCACGTCCGCGTGATAGTGCATCGAGGTGAGCCAGGGCGCGTCGGTGCCCTGACGCGGCAGCGCGTCGAGGGAACGCTTGATGTAGCCCGCTCCGAAATCGAGCAGCGGACGCGTCGGCATCGCCGCATCGGTCAGCTCGGCGCGACAGATCGTGAAGCCGCGCGCGTCCATGTGTGCGAGCAATCGGCAGAAGTGCTCACACAAGAGACCGATCTTGAGCGTCCATGACGAGTTGGTGTAGCCGATGGCGATCGCGAAGTTGGGGACACCGCTCAGCATCATCCCCTTGAACGCGACGGTCTCCGCAGGGCGCACGGGGGTGCCGTCCACCGTCAGCGTCATGCCGCCCAGCAGCAGGAGGTTGAGCCCGGTCGCGGTCACGATGATGTCCGCCTCGAGCTCGCGGCCCGACTTCAGCAGCACTCCCCGCTCCGTGAACGTCTCGACATGGTCCGTCACGACCGAGGCCTTGCCACTCGTGATGACCTTGAACAGATCCGAGTCGGGCACCGCGCACAGCCGCTGGTCCCACGGGCCGTACGGCGGGTTGAAGTGCTCGTCAATCGGGAAATCAGGCGGGAGCTGCTTCGCGTTGATCCAGCGGATGGCTCGCTTCGCCGCCTGCGGGAAGCGTTGGCAGAACGTCCATACGGCGCGCTGCATCGCGATGTTCTTGCGCCGGATGAGCGCGTGCGCGCGCTCCTTCGAGAAGAGCCTCTTCGCGAGCGTCGCGACGGGATCGACGGAGGGGGTGGGGAGGATGTAGCTCGGCGTGCGCTGCAGCATCGTCACGTGCGCCGCCGTTTCCGCCAGGGCGGGCACGAGTGTGACAGCCGTTGCGCCACTGCCGATCACGACGATGCGCTTGCCCGCATGGTCGAGGTGCTCGGGCCAGTGCTGCGGATGCACGATCGGGCCCGCGAACCGTTCGCGCCCTTCGAAGCGCGGCGTGAACCCCTCGTCGTAGCGGTAATAGCCGCCAGCACAGAAGAGCCAGCGGCAGGAGAGCGTGGAGCGCTCGCCGGTCTCGGTGTGCTCGATGTCCACGAGCCATCGCGCCTCTGCGGTGGACCACGACGCGCCGTGCACCTTCTGATGAAAACGGATCTTGCGGTCGATGCCATGCTCGGCGGCCGTCTCGCGGAGATAGGCGAGAATGTCGCTGGCACCGGCGATCGATTTCTCACTCGTCCACGGCTTGAACTCGTACCCGAACGTATGAAGATCCGAATCGGAGCGGATGCCGGGGTAGCGGAAGAGGTCCCAGGTGCCGCCCGTCGCACCGCGCGCCTCGACGATGGCGTACGTCCGGGACGGGTGCTCGCGCTGCAGGTAGTACGCGGCCCCGATGCCCGACAACCCCGCACCGACGATGAGCACGTCGAGGTGCTCGTCCGCCGGGGTGGTGCTGTCGTCGAAGGGCGCTCGGAGGTCCATGGCGATCTGTCGGGGAGGTCGACCGCGCACTGCGGATTACCGTTCGCAAGTTACCGACTTCCACCGGGTGCGACAGCCGCGCGGAGTGTTTCGTCTACGTGCGCACGTGCGCCGGCGTGAACCGTCGCGCGACCCACGCCAGCATCGCGTCCACCGTGAGCGCAAGGACGGCCGCGGGCACCGCGCCGCCGAGTACCAACTGCATGTCGGCCAGCGCGAGACCGGTGATGATCGGTTCTCCCAGTCCGCCGCCACCGACGAACGCTGCGAGCGTGGCGGTGCCCACGGTGAGCACCGCCGACGTTCGGATGCCTGACAGAATCACCGGCGCGGCGAGCGGCACGCGCGCCCACCAGAGGAGCTGCCTGCGCGTCGCGCCCATCGCCTCGAGCGACCTGACCGCCTCGGGGTCGGCGGCGCGCACCCCGGCGATCGTGGCCTGCGCGATCGGCAGCAGGCCATACGCCCAGAGCGCGAGCAGTGCGGGCGCTGCGCCGATGCCAACAAGTGGCACCAACAGCGCGAGCAGGGCGAGGCCCGGAATCGTCTGCACGCTTCCCAGCACCAACAACAGCGGATCGGCGAGCGACGGGCGCGCCGCGAGCCAGAGTCCGCCTGGCACCGCGACAAGAATGGCGGCCCCGAGCGCCAGCGCGACGAGTCCCAGGTGCTCGAGCACGAGCCGTCCCGTCTCGCCGCGACGCTGCCATGCACGCTGCCACCTGGTTGCGCGCACGCTGCCGCTGCTCGTGGCTCGCGAGGTATCAGCGGGTCCCAGCCCCAGTGCCGCCAGCGCGCTCGCGGCCACGACCGGCACCGCCTCGCCGTCCACCTCGATACGACGGTTCCACTCACGCACCTGACGTTCGGTGAAGCGGCCACTCAGCTGCACGAGCGCAGCGATCGCACGCGGGTTGGTCGACGCGAGACGAGGCGATACCACCGCCACGGCGTCATACGGCGGAAAGAACCGACGATCATCCTCGAGGACCACGAGGCCGTAGCGCGCCAGCAGTCCGTCGGTCGCGTACCCGTCAATGATGTCCACCGCGCCCGCGGCCACCGCCTGGTACTTGAGCGACGCGGCCAGCGGCTTCACCGATGCCATCCGCATGCCGTACGCCGCCGAGACCCCCGGCCAGCCGTCGGCGCGCCCGATGAAGTCCGAGGTGAAGCCCGCGCGCAACGTTGGCCCCGCCGCAGCCACGTCGGACAGCGTCCGCAGGTGTAGCCGCTCGGCAAGCGCCGGCGCCACTGCAATTGCGTACCCATTCTGGAAGCCGAGCGGCGGCAGCCAACTGACGCCATGCAGCCGACGACTCTCACGGGCCACATGCGCGTACGCGAGCCGCGGGTCGCGGCGCTCCTCGGCCGTCACGGTGTCGTGCAGGATCGCCACGAGCCCCGTGCCCACGTACTCGGGATAGACGTCCACGTCGTTGCGGCGCAGCGCGCCGAACACGAGCTCCGTGGCGCCGAACCCCGGGCGTCGCACCACGGGGACGCCGGCGGCCTCGAGCTGTTGCGCGAACATTTCCGCGAGCAGGTATGACTCGCCGAACGGTTTGGACGCCACCACGACGCTCGCCTGCGCCTCGGCCAACGGCGCGACTGCGAGTTGCGCCGAGCCCAGCAGCAGCGCGGTGACGAGCGCGCGTCGACCTGCGGTATGCCACATCATCACGTCACGGTGCCATCGGCGCTCGGCAGTGCGGCCACCGCCGACAGCGCGGCGGTCGCGCTTCGCGCACGCGCGAGCAGGGCCGCCACGTACGGCGTTGCGGGTGCGCGGAGCAGTTCGGCGACCGGCGCCCACTGTTCGATGCGTCCCGCGCGCATCACGGCCACCGCGTCGGCCAGCCGCACCGCCTCGACCAGATCGTGCGTGATGAAGGCGGCCGTGAAGCCCAGGTCGCGTCGCAAGGCAGCGAAGGCCTCGTAGAGCTCGTCACGCGCCATCGCGTCGAGCGCACCGAAGGGCTCGTCGAGGAGCACGACCGCCTGTCCCGCTGCGAGGGCGCGAGCGAGTGATGCACGCTGCCGCTGTCCGCCGGAGAGGGTGTGTGGCAGCCGGTCCGCGAACGTTGCGGGGGGTAACCCGCAGCGCACCATCATGGCGCGGGCGGCGTCTTCAGCGTCGGCGCGTTCGAGCAAGCGCGGGACCAGCGCGACGTTGCGGAGGATCGTCCAGTGCGGCAAGAGTCCGCCGTGCTGCGGCACGTAGCCGATGCGACGGCGAAGGGCCACCGGGTCCGCCAGGCGCACGTCGTCATCCCCCACGCGCAGCTCGCCCGCGTCGGGCGTCACGAGGGCGTTGAAGCAGCGGAGCAGGGTGGACTTGCCCGCGCCGCTCTCGCCAACGATCGCGAGCACGCTCCCCGCGGGCGCCTCGACCGATACGTTGTCGAGGGCGACGATGGGACCGATCCGGTGCGAAACACCCGTTGCCGACAGGCGGTACGCCAAGCAATCCTCCGTGTCTGGACGTCGCCCGCTGTGCCCGTGGCCCGAGCGGCGCGTGCTGACGGGAACTATCCGGCCGTTTCAAACATACTGTTCGCGTCATGACGATGTCCCCACTGACCGCGGTGGTTCCTGAGCGCGACTCCGCTGCGGCGGTCGTGCGTTTTCGTGCCGTGCGCGCCGCAACCGAGCGGCTGGCTGCGCCGCTGGAAACCGAGGATTACGTCGTCAGCAGCATGAGCGACGTGAGCCCGGCCAAGTGGCACCTCGCGCATACGACCTGGTTCTTCGAGACCTTCGTGCTTGCCCCGCACCTGGAGGGCTACACGCCGCGCGATCCCAAGTACGCCTTCCTGTTCAACTCGTACTACGTGCAGGCGGGAGAGCGCCACTGCCGCGCACAGCGCGGGCTCGTGACGCGCCCCACGGTGCGCGAGGTGTTTGCCTACCGTGCGCACGTGGACGAGGCCATGGACACGCTCTTCGCGCAGCTCGCCCACGACGCGGACCATCCTGCGTGGACGGTCATCGACCTCGGGACGCACCACGAACAGCAACATCAGGAGCTGTTCGTCACCGACATCAAGCACGTCTTCTGGACCAATCCGGTGCACCCCGCCTATTACGCGGTGGTGCCCGGGCGAGTGAACGCCGTGCCGCAGTCCTGGCTCACCGTCCCCGAGGGGCTCGCCGAGATCGGGTTCGCCGGGTCCGGCTTCCACTTCGACAACGAAGCGCCCCGCCATCGCACCTGGCTCTCTGGCGCGCGCGTGGCGCACCGCCTCGTGACCAACGGCGAGTTCGCCGAGTTCGTGAGCGATGGTGGCTATCGCAAACCGGCGCTCTGGTTGAGCGCGGGTTTTGCCGCGGCACAGGAGCGCGCGTGGCATGCACCGCTCTACTGGCAGCGCGTGGAGGATGCCTGGGTCGAATTCACGCTCGCCGGTGACCAGCCGCTTGATCCCGACGCGCCCGTCACGCATGTCAGCTTTTATGAAGCTGATGCCTTCGCGCGCTGGGCAGGCGCGCGGCTTCCCACCGAAGCAGAATGGGAAGTGGCAGCCCGCGACCAGCCGGTGACCGGCCGTTTTGCCGATGCGGGCCTGTTGCACCCCGGCGCCAACGCTGCACCCGGACCACAGCAGTTCTACGGCGATGCGTGGCAGTGGACGCAGAGCGCGTACCTGCCGTATCCCGGCTTTACGGCAGCCGAGGGTGCACTCGGAGAGTACAACGGCAAGTTCATGAGCGACCAGTGGGTACTCCGGGGCGCCTCGTGCGCCACCCCCGCGAGTCATGCGCGACACACCTACCGCAACTTCTTTCCCAGCGATGCCCGGTGGCAGTTCTCCGGCATCCGTCTCGCGACTGACCCATGAGCGCTGCGCCCGAACTCCTCTACAATACGAGCTCGCCGACCGAGCGGCTGCGTGACGCGGTCGAGGACGGCCTGCGCACGCGCCCGCGCACACTCCCCGCGGCGCTGCTCTACGACGCCCGCGGTGCCCGGCTGTTCGAAGCGATCTGCGATCTGCCCGAGTACTACCCCACGCGCACCGAACACGCGATTCTCGCGCGCCACGCGGGCGACATCGCCGACCTCATCGGTCCGCAGGCCGTGATCATCGAGCTGGGGAGCGGCGCCGCCACCAAGGTGCGTCACCTGCTGCCCAAGCTGGTGCAGCCGGGAGGGTATGTGCCGGTCGACGTCTCGCGCGAGCAGCTGCTGGCGGTCGCCGCCGAGCGCGCGCTCGAGTTTCCGCATGTCCCAGTGCTCCCCGTGTGGGCCGACTTCGCGGACGAGCTGACGCTGCCGCTCATCACCGATGACGCGCGTCGCGTCGCCTTCTTCCCGGGCTCCACCATCGGGAACCTCGAGGCCGGCGACGCAGCGGCGTTCCTGCGTCGGGTACGCGAGATGGTCGGCGACGCGGGCGGCCTCGTGCTCGGCGTGGACCGGCGCAAGTCACCCCAGTTGCTGCACGCCGCTTACAACGACGCGGCGGGCGTGACGGCGGAGTTCAACCTGAACGTGCTCTCGCACGTGAACCGGGAGTTTCGGGGCACGTTCAATCGCGGGGCGTTCCGGCATCGCGCGTTCTTCAACGGCGCCGAGAGCCGGATCGAGATGCACCTCGAGGCGGTATCGCCGCAGCATGTGCATGTCGCGGGGCTCTCGATCGACTTCGCTGCCGGAGAGAGCATTCGCACGGAGGTGTCGGTCAAGTACGACCGGTCGCGTCTCGATGTGCTCGCGGCCACTGGAGGATTCACGGTACACACGCTGTTCACCGACGAACGCGACTGGTTCTGGGTCGCGTGGCTCGTGCCTGTCTGATTGTCATTCGACTTCACCATTCCCACTCATAGCTGACATGAAAGCCACCTGGAAAGGCACCGTCATCGCACAGTCCGACGACACGGTCGTGGTCGAGGGGAATCACTACTTCCCGATCGACGCGTTGAACCGCGAGCATGTGGTCGAGAGCGCCCACACCACGCGTTGTGGGTGGAAGGGAACGGCGAACTACTACACCGTGCGCGTGGGTGACGCCGAGAATCCGAACGCGGCGTGGTACTACGCCACGCCGATGAAGGGCGCGGAAGCGGTGGCTGGGCGCGTCGCGTTCTGGAAGGGCGTGGACGTCTCCCCGTGACCGGCGCGCCGGTGCTCGTCGACGCGGTGGTCATCGGCACGGGGCAGGCCGGTCCGGGACTCGCGACGTCGCTCGCTGGCCTCGGCGAGACTGTCGTCATCTTCGAGGGAGACCGGATCGGCGGTAGTTGCGTGAACGTCGGTTGCACGCCGACCAAGACGCTGCGCAAGAGTGCGCGCATCGCGCATCTCGCGCGGCGGAGCGCCGACTTCGGTGTGCACACCGGTGAGGTGCGCGTGGACTTCGGCGCCGTGATGACGCGCATGCATGCGGTGGTGGGCAAGAGCACCGCCGGGCTCACGGGGTGGTTGGGTCGCACGCCCAACCTCGCGCTCGTGCGCGACTGGGCGCGCCTCGATGGCCGCGCGGACGACCGGTTCGTGGTGCGTGCGGGTGCCGCCACCTATCACGCGCGCCACGTCTATCTGAACGTCGGCACGCGGCCTGCACTTCCTTCCATCCCGGGCCTCGCGGAGGCCAAGCCGCTCACCAACGAGACGCTGCTCGACCTCACCGAACTGCCGGCGCATCTGGTGGTCATCGGCGGCAGCTACATCGGCCTCGAGTTCGCGCAGCTCTTCCGTCGGCTCGGCAGCGCGGTGACCGTGCTCGAAGCCGCGCCTGCGGTCGCCGCACGCGAGGATGCCGATGTGTCGGCGCGCATCGCGACGATTCTGTCGGATGAGGGAGTGGCCGTGCACGCGGGGGTACGCATCGTGTCGGTGGCGCGCACTGGGGAGGGGGTCACCGTCTCGCTGGTGCCTGCCGGCGCGAGCGAGCCGGTTGTGGTGACCGGCACGCACCTGCTCGTTGCGACCGGGCGCGTTCCGAGCACCAAGGGGCTCGGGCTCGAGACCGTGGGAGTGGCCATGGACGCTCAGGGCTACGTCCCTGTGAATGGCGCACTCGAGACAAGCGTGCCAGGCATCTTTGCGCTCGGCGACGTCAACCGTCGCGGCGCCTTCACGCACACGTCGTACCAGGACTACGAGATCGTGCTGGCCAATCACACTGGCGGCGATCGCACCGTCGAGGGACGGGTCAGCACCTACGCGATGTACACCGACCCGCCGCTCGGCCGCGTCGGCATGAACGAAACTGACGCGCGCGCAGCGATGTTAAGCGGACGGCGCTTCCTGCAGGCGACATTCGAGATGGCGAACGTGTCGCGGGCGAAGGAAGAAGGGGAGACGCTCGGCATGATCAAGGTGCTCGTCGACGCCGAGACGCACCGGTTCGTCGGGATCACGATGCTCGGGATCGGCGCCGATGAGATCGTGCAGGTAATCGGTGCGCAGATGGCGGCGGATGCGCCGTACGAGGTGCTGCGCGACGCGCTGCCCGTACATCCGACGGTGACGGAGTTCTTTCCGACGATCTTGAAGAAGCTCGCGCCGCTCGGCGGCTGAGCGGCGGCGGACGGGGAGGTGCGAGTGAGCTGATTGGTCCGCATCAGTGGATCAGAGGTCGCCTCGCCCGAGCACGATGCCCTTGTTGGCGTTTGCGCGCATGAACGCCTGATACGCTCGGAAGCCGCCGAGCTCGGCGATATCCACAAGCTTGTCGCCCGGGGTGATGCGATCGGGTACAAGGAGCATCGCGTTCACGCGCTCACCGTCCTCCAACTCGATCTCGCTCAGTGCCAACTCGCGCGGTTCGCCTGGCAGCAGTTGATCACGCAGCACGTGCTCGGGCATGTCGTAGAGTTCGCCGACGATCATGCGGCCACCGTGGTCCACGGGAAAGAGGCCGGGGAATTCG
Source organism: Gemmatimonadota bacterium (assembly GCA_031372565.1). Taxonomy (GTDB): domain Bacteria; phylum Gemmatimonadota; class Gemmatimonadetes; order Gemmatimonadales; family Gemmatimonadaceae; genus JACPPC01. The sequence goes on from JANMLN010000020.1 coordinate 50,005, forward strand.
TCGCGCAGGACGAAGAACCGGTACTTGGCGGCGGTACGTGCCGGGCCGAGGAAGGCCGAGCCTGCGAGGCAGCCGTGGTCCTTCTGGCCGGACATGGCGGTGCCGTTGAGGAACATCTTGGGCATTCTGGCAGGCCTCCAATTGGAGCGGGGCGGTCTGTAGACGAACACGAGGTACTCGGATGCTCTCCCGAGCCCGCATTGAACTCGTGCATCGAGAACCGGATCCCGCTGAACCCGAACTCCGCGAGCGTCGCCAAGAACTGCCGCCGATCATCGCCTGACGTGCGCATGACAGTACCGTCGCCGAGGGAGGTCGCCGAATGCACGACGGGACGCGACTCCGTGAAGCTGCAGAGGTACGGTGACGGCCGCAACCGATGGCGCCGAAGCGTCCCGCGAGTGAATGTCAGAAACTTTGCAACATCAGGCGTTGTTCTACTCACGAGGGAAGCGGGCGGCGTGCTCACCATGGTGCACCGTAGGCCCCGCGAGTCATCACGAAGCGTGCGGACCTTCTCACAGTCACAGATGGAGCCCTCCGCCGATCATTCCGTAGCCTCACCTCCTGAGCGCGCCGTGCACATCCGATCATCACTCCTCCCGGCACATCTCGCCGAGCGCATCCACGCACCACCCGCGAACGACGAGGTGCCGCCATCCGGGCAGTACGTCCTCTACTGGGCCCGCACCGCCGTGCGGGCGCACGAGAATCCTGCCCTCGACACCGCGATCGGGCTCGGCGCCGCACTCGGCGTGCCCGTGTTCGTGTACCACGCGCTCTCGGAGCGATACCCGTACGCGAGTGACCGACACCACGTCTTCATCCTCGAAGGCGCACGCGACTTCGCCGCCGAGCTGGCAGCGCGCGGGGTCGGCACGGCATTTCATCTGGAGCGTGAAGGCCATCGCGGACCACACCTGATCACGCTCGCACAGCGGGCCTGCGTGGTCGTCACCGAGCTGATGCCGGTAGCCCCGTTGGCGGCGTGGACGGACCGCGTGCGCTCATCAATCTCCGCGCCGCTCTGGCAGGTCGACACGGCATGTGTCGTGCCCATGACGCTGACAACAAAGGCGTACGAGCGCGCTTTCGTGTATCGTCAGGCGACCACTGCGTTGCGCGCCGAGCGGGTGCGCCGAGCGTGGCCGGAGCTCACGCCAGTCGGTGCGCCCTTCGTGCCGGATCTGCCGTTCACTCCCATCGATCTTGCCAACGCCGATATTGCCGCACTGGTCAGCGCGTGCGACATCGATCACGCAGTGGGACCCGTGTCGGACACGCGTGGGGGCGCGCGCGCCGGCTACGCGCGCTGGGCCACTTTCGTGGACTCGGGCCGACTCGATCGGTATGACCGTACGCGCAATGACCCCACCAACGGCGCTGGCGTCAGTCGCATGTCGGCATACCTGCACTACGGCATGGTCTCGCCGTTCAGGCTTGCACTTGAGGCCGCGGCGCGCTCGTCCGAGGGCGCGGCGAAGTGGCTCGATGAGCTCCTGGTCTGGCGGGAGCTGGCCTACACCTTCTGCTTCCATCGGCCCGATCACGGCACCATCGACGCCATTCCCGACTGGGCGCGCGCCACGCTGCAGCGACACGAAGGGGACGCGCGGACACTCTACGCCTGGGAGCAGCTCGCGCGCGGTCAGACGTCGGACCCGTTCTGGAATGCGATGCAACGGTCGCTGCTCGCGCACGGCGAGCTGCACAACAACGTGCGGATGACATGGGGCAAGGCGTTCAGCGGCTGGACGCCCAATGCCGCGCGCGCCCTGTCACGCTCCATCGATCTCAATCATCGCTACGCCCTGGATGGACGCGATCCCGGATCGTACGGTGGGCTGCTCTGGTGTCTCGGACAGTTCGATCGCGCCTTCACACCACCAACGCCTGTCCTTGGCACGGTCCGCGGTCGCCCGACGCAGGAGCAGGCCGCGCGCATCAATGTCGAGAAGTACACGGGTCATGTACAGCGCGCGGCGTATCGCACTCCTCGCAGGGTGGCGGTGGTCGGCGCAGGACTCTCTGGCCTGATGTGCGCTCGCACACTGACGGATCACAACATCGACGTGACCGTGTTCGAGAAGTCGCGGGGGTTCGGCGGTCGCTGTGCCACCAGGCGCGACGGACCGTGGCGCTTCGACCATGGGGCGCAGTACTTCACGTCACGCGATCGCCGCCTCGCGCCGTTGATTGCCAGCTGGCAGCAGCAACAGGTCATCGCCGAGTGGACGGGCGTGTTGGCAACGCATCAAGACGGCCGGTGGCAGCCGGCCAAGACCGGAGTGCGACGCTGGGTCGGCACGCCGGGCATGAGCGCGATCGGCGCCCACCTCGCGCATGATCTCGATGTGCGGCTCGAGACCCCCGTATCGTTGCTGCAGCACGAGGGCAAGCAGTGGCGGCTCCTCTCGGACTCGGGCGCCGAACTCGGCGTGTTTGATGCCGTGCTCACCTGCGTGCCTGCGCCGCAAGCGACCGCGTTGCTGGCAGAGGTGGCCCCTGGACTGGCCGGTCAGGCGGCGCGTGCGATCATGCACGCCACCATGGCCACCATGCTGGTCCTGCCCGAGCGTCCCGGGTTTGCGTTCGACGGGGCCTTTCTCAACGACGATCCCGTGCTTGGTTGGATCAGTCGTGATGCGAGCAAGCCAGGTCGCGCCGCCGATGAAGCGTGGGTGCTCCACGGGACTCGCGCGTGGAGCGCGGCGCACCTGGAAACGGACACGGAACAGATTGCGCACCTGATGACCGATGCCTTTCAGCGTGTCATCGGCACGTCCATCGTGCCCGTCCGCAGTGTCGCCCATCGTTGGAAGTACGCGCTCCCTGATCCTGTCGCCCCCGACGCCGCCCTGTTCGATGCTGGAATCGGACTCGGCGCGGCTGGCGACTGGTGCGGTGGGCCGCGCCTGGAGGGTGCGCTGCTCAGTGGAGTGGCGCTGGCCGGTCGCGTGCTGACCTACGCGCAGGCCACAACTGTATAGCGTCGCGGCCACCACGCTCATGCCCGGGTCTCACGCGAGTGCGGTTCTCAGCGTCTGAACGGATGTAGTGACCCGCTTCCGTCGCGTCATGGACGTCAGATCCTCACGCCACCTCAGCGCTCCGGCACATCGTCGAACTTGAACCGGTAGATCTCGTCGATCGACGCACCAGGCTCCAGCATCAGAATGTCGTTCAGGTAGCCGGTGTGCAGGTCGTACACCCAGCCGTGCAGATGGATGGCATGGCCCGTCTGCCACGCATGCTGCACGAACGACGTCTCGGCCAGCTTCCAGATCTGTTCCTGCACGTTGAGCTCCACGAGGCGACGCAGGCGCCGGTTGCCATCCGGTAGTCCGTCCAGCTCGTGCTTGTGCAGCCGGTAGACGTCCTTGATGTTGCGCAGCCACTTGTTGATCAGCCCCAAGTGCCGGTTAGACATCGCGTTCTTCACACCGCCGCACCCGTAGTGCCCGCACACGATGATGTGCTGCACCTTCAACACTTCCACGGCGTACTGCAACACGCTCAGCATGTTGAAGTCGGTGTGGATCACCTGGTTGGCGATGTTGCGGTGCACGAACAGCTCGCCCGGCTCGGTGCCCGTCACTTCCTCGGCGGGCACGCGACTGTCCGAGCAACCGATCCAGAGGAACTCGGGCGATTGGTCGTCTGCCATCCGCTCGAAATAGTCCGGGCGGACCGCCAGCTTGTCCGCGACGAACGCCTTGTTGGCGAGCAGCAACTTCTTATACGACTGCATTGGACGTGCTCCTCTGGCGGTAGCTTTGCAGCTTGTTGTAGAAGTGCTTGAACTCGATGTCGATCTGCCGGTGGCGCGCCCCCTCCTCGAAATCCGTGAGGACATCGTACACGTCGCTGTCGATGAAGATGGCCTTGCTGCCATCCACGATCAGACTCGATCCTGCCGGGAGTGATGCGAGCTTCAGCTTCAACTCGGTCTTGTTGACGAACGAGGCATCCTTGTTGAGTCGCAGCAGGTACATCGAGTCCTGGTTCACCAGCGTGAACGCGGAGTGGTGATTGGTGCGGATCACGAACCCGATGCCGATGACGATGCCGATCAGGACGCCCGTCAGCAGGTCCGTGAAGACGATCGCGACGATCGTCAGGATGAACGGGACAAACTGATCGAGGCCGGAGCGCCAGACCGCACCATAGAGCCCCGGCTTCGTGAGCTTGTACCCGACCATGATCAGCACCGCCGCGAGGCAGGCGAGCGGAATCCGGTTGAGCAGGCCCGGGATCAACAGCACACACGTCAGCAGCAGTGCGCCGTGGATGAACGACGACCAGCGGGTCTTCGCGCCCGCGTAGACGTTGGCCGAGCTCCGCACGATCACGGCCGTCACCGGCAGGCCGCCGAACAGTCCGGCCATCACGTTCCCGACGCCCTGCGCGATCAGTTCGCGGTCCGGGTTCGAGATGCGACGCTCCGGATCGATCTTGTCGGATGCTTCGAGTGACAGCAGCGACTCGATGCTTGCCACGATCGCGAGGGTCAGCCCCGTCAAGTAGATCCGGCGGTCCGTCCAGCGCGACCAATCGGGCGCCGTGATCTGCGCGAGGAAGTCACGGGCGCCACCCGCAGGCAGCGTCACGAGATGGCCATCCTCTGCGCGCAGGACGAAGTCGGTGAACAGGCCGCGGAACAGCTCGTTCAGCGCCACACCGACGATCACCACGATCAGCGCACCGGGCACCATCGCGAGCGTCCGGCGGCTCTTCACCCAGCGGCTCTCCCAGAGCATCAGGATCGCCAATGACACGACCGTGATCACGATCGCCTCGCCGTTGGCCGACAGCACCGCGTCCGAGATGTCGGACAACGTGGTCGACGCGCCATCCGCACTGCGGAAGAAGTCGAAATCGCCCTCGTAGCCGCGGTCACGACCCAGCGCGTGCGGGATCTGCTTCAGGATGATGACGATGCCGATGGCGGCCAGCATGCCCTTGATCACCGCATTGGGCACGTAGTTCGCCACGCGACCAGCACGCAGGAACCCGAAGGCGAGCTGCAACACACCGGCCACGAGCACGGCAAGCAGGAAGGCCTGGAACGAACCGAGGGTCTGGATGGCCGTGGCGACAATCGCGGCGAGGCCGGCGGCCGGCCCACTGACGCTGATCGCGGACGACGACAGCAGGGAGACAACGAGACCACCGATGATGCCGGCAATCACGCCCGAGAACAGCGGCGCACCCGACGCCAAGGCGATGCCGAGGCAGAGCGGCAGCGCGACGAGGAACACGACGAGGCCCGCTGACGCGTCGGCGCGGAGGGGATGCGGAGCCTCGGTCGTCACGGTTGCGCTGCGCTCGATGGGCATGAGAGAAGTGGGGGCCTGTCAGCACGCTGGGGTGGCGATCCGCGATGAGCGCCCACGCCAAGGGTCACGGTCTCGAGCGAGCGCATGGAGAGAATAGTAGCGTATCGGCACGCGCACCAACGCGCGAACCGAGTCCCGTGACGAGGCAGATCGCCCGTCCGGTCGGGTGCCGGTGGCTTCCCGTGCGCGGTCGCAATGCCCGGCTGTCCGACACGCACACTCGGGGCTGTTCGAGCCTCCCGAGGACATCCTCCCCCTGCAGACGTCACATGTTTCTTCTTGCGCGGCGCACCGTGCGACCTCAATGTCAACGTGTCGCCAGTCGCACGATGTACGCTCGAGTTTGTGACCACTGAGCTGACCGCCATGCGCCCGACTCACCCGTTCGTCGCCACGCTCGGCCTGTTGGCGCTCATCGGTACTTCGGGTTGCGCAGATAGTGCCGCGCCCGGCCAGCCGCCGGCCGGCGCCACGCAGGGTGTCCGCGTCGTCAACGCGTACACCCAGCCCGTTGACGTGCTGGTGGATGGCGCGCTCGTCGCCTCGAACGTCGCACCGGCGCGCATCGACAGCCTGCCGCAGACCGCTGGCGCGCATACGGTCGCACTCCGCACCTCCGGCACCACCACCATCGTCTCCGTGCCGGTCCGGACGGTGACCGGCGCGCTGAGCACCATCATCGCGCTCCGCGTCGGCGCCGGGCTCGCCATCAGCACCTTCGATGATACCAACGCCGTCGTTCCAGCGGGGGCGACCAAGGTGCGCGTGCTGCACCTGGCGCCGAACGCTGGCGAGATCGAAGTGGCCCGCACGCAGCCCGATTGGCTCGCACCACCGCTGGTTGGATGGAAGATACCGTTCTACTATGACACGCTCATCACGGATCCACTCGCCAACCCCTACTACCAGAGCACGACGGGGACGTGGGATGTGCGCGCGTGGCGCAAGCCGTCGGAGAACGCCCTTGGGTGGAACGGTGCCACGGCCCGCGTGACCTTCACTCTGGCCAGCGGGGAGAAGCGCACCGTGTTGGTGCTGGACGGGGTCGGTGGTGGCATTCGGCTGGAAGTCATCAAGTAGGGGTTGGCACGTTGCAGGCCAGCTCGATGCGGGCTCAGCGCACCCCCGCGCACCAACCCGCCGCCTTGTATCCGCATCGCACGCACGTTGCCGGGTCCACGGCAAGCGACGCGTGGTCGGGCACGGTCCGCTCGGCGGCCGCGACGCGCTCACGCATCGTCAAGCGCGCCCGATCGGCAGCCCCTGCGACGGTCGCCCCCGTCGCCGTGAACACGAAGTCGAACGATGTGACCGACCGGCCCGAGATGGCCTCCACCGCCTCGACGTAGGCATCGCGCTGCACGGTGTACTTGGACGCGACGTCGCTCTCCTCGCCCGCCCGCACGCGTCCCGTCTTCACGTCCACGATGGCGACGCCGTCGCCGTCAGGCGCCGCAAGGTCGATCGCGCCCTCGAGCGCCGAGCCGTCTGGCAGCACCCGCAGGAAGCGCAGCTCGCGGCGCGCGTGTTCGCGACGCGCCAGGTGCCCGTAGTGACCGGCCAACGCTGCCTCGACCTGCGCGCGAATGGCCGCGCGATCGTCGGGATGCCACCCACGGCCTGGCGCCGCGTCGTCCTCGTTCCACTCGGCCTCGGCTTGCGACAGCAGCGCGTCGAGCTCGGCCTGCTCATCCGCACGCGCGAGGATCTCGTGAACCGTCGTGCCGAGCTCTGCGGGGCTCATGCGCGCATCCACCGATTCGGCCTCGCGCTGTGCCTTGACCTTCGACGCGACCTTCGTTGCACCGGCCGACGCGTGCGCGCCGCCCTCCACGTCGCGCGGCTCGGCGACGCCGAGCAGGTACTTCCACGCGTACCGTCGCTCACACTGCGCGTGCAGCATGAGCGCGGTCGCAGAGTGCCGGAGCCGACCCATCGGCACTGCAACGGCGGCAGGCGGCAGCACGATGTCTGCGGTCCCATCGACCAGCGGTGCAGGGGATGTGGGTGGTGCCTTCCTCGCGTCGTCACTCGCGCGGACGTCCACCACCGTGAGCAACACCGGATGCGCCTGACCACCGGCACTCGGCACCGTGAGCGTGCCGCTCGTGCTGTCCGCGTCCAACCCGAGCGCTGCGCCGAGCCATGCGGCGTCTGTTCCCTTGGTGGCCTTGAGCAGCACACCGCTCACGATCAGGCGCGACTTGGCGCGCGTGGCGGCGACGTAGCGCAGCCGCAATCGCTCCGCGTCCGCCTCGCGCTCGCCCTCACTCCGGAGTGCCTGTACCACGGGGTCCTGCTCCTGCTTGTCGACCCCGGGCTCAGCGAGCGCGATGCCATCGCGTGTGATGAAGAGTCCGTTTGTGCCCCGATCACCTGGCGTGGTGCGCGCCAGGTCCGCCCACACCACGACGTCCCAGTCGAGCCCCTTGGCAGCGTGGATCGTCGTGATGGTCACGAACGGCTCCTCAGGGCCGACCAGTCGCGCCGGCGACACGTCATCCTCGCGCGCGCGGCGCTCGGCGAGCTCGCGCAGCCAACCTCCGATACTCCGGCGCGGATCTTCCTCGAGCAATCGAGCGAAGCGCGCAAGGTTGGCCAGCGCTTGAGCGGCGTCCTCGTCACCACGCAATGCGAGATGCGCGCGATAGCCGCCCTCGTCGAGCAGCTGCTCGAGCAGCTGGTGCGCCGGGACGCGATCGAGCCGTGCGCGCAGGCGAGCGAGCAGCGCTCGCCCATCGGCAAGGCGCATCGCTTCGTCCGGTGCGAGCGTCCACTGTGGCACGTCGGTATCCAGCCCACCGCCTTGGGCGAGTGCGAGCAGCGTCTCGTCGCGCACGCCGACAAACGGACTCCGCAACACCCCGGCCATGGCCACCGAATCGCGCGGGTCACGCACGGCGCGCAGCGCGAGCATCGCGTCGAGCACCTCGCGCGTTTCGAGCAGCCCCGCCGAGCGCAGGAAATAGAACGGGACGCCGGCAGATCGGAGAGCAGCCGCAAACGGATCCGCGCTGGCCCGCGCTCGCACAAGGATTGCCATGTGTCGCCAGCTGAGCGGCGTTCCATCGACGGCGAGCAGGCCGCTCTGCTGCAGCACCTGCAAACGTGCCACGACCGCCGCCGCGTCCACTTCGCGGATGCGCTCGGCGTTCGCCGTGGTCTCACCCACTCTCCGCGGCGCGATGATCTCCACGGCCGGCGCATCGCCGACCGCGGGGCGCGTGGGGGTCAGCGATGCGTATCCGACCTCGTACGGCTTGCGCCCGCCCTCCGGCTCGGCATTCATCGCCGGCGCCATCACGTGGTCCACGAAGGCGAGGATCCCGGGAACCGAGCGGAACGAGTCATGGAGCGGACAGATCGCCGCGCGCGTCGGCATCGCGGCAAAGCGCTCCTCGACCTCACGCCAGACGCTCACGTCCGCGCGCCGGAATCGATAGATACTCTGCTTCGGGTCCCCCACGAGCAGCAGTCGCGTGCCGCGCGGATCGTCCGGCTCGATGCCGCCAATCGCCAGCACGAGGTCGCGCTGCACGGGGTCCACATCCTGAAACTCGTCCACCACGAGAAGGCGCAGGCGGGCGCGCACGGCCGCCAGCACGTCGGCATCGCGCAGCAGGTCGCGTGTCCACGTCAGCAGTCGGTCGAAGTCCACCGCCGGCAGTTCGGCAAGCAGATGATCGTGCGCCTCACGGGTGCGCGTTGCCAGCGTGAGCAGCGCGTGCGTCTCGTCGGGGTGAACGCGAGGCGTCAGCGATGAGAGCGCCTCAAGTCGCCCGCCATCCGCGGCCAGCACTTCGAGCCAGCGCGAGACCACGTCCACCGCGTACGTGGCCAGCACGGTGCCCAAGCCGGGAACCTCGTTCGTTTCGAGCGCCTCGAGCAGCGTTTCGCGTGCGGCCGCAGCGAGCAACTCGCGCGCTTCACCTTCGAGCGCGAGCCGGCCAGGTGCCCGGCGCGCACCGCGGAGACCGAAGCCGCGCAGCAGCTCGCCCGCAAACCCGTGAATCGTGCCGATGCGTGCGGCATCCACGCGCTCGGCCAAGTCCGCGCGTCCTGCCGTGGTGAGCGCATCGCGCAGACTGCGCACGAGTTCGGCCGCCGAGGCGTTGGTAAAGCTGATCGCCGCCACCTGCTCGAGCGTGAGCGGAGCAGGGAGGGCTCCCGCTCCCGGAACCTCGACGCCCAACCGGTGCAGCAGGGCGCGCACGACGGTGAACGTCTTGCCGGAGCCCGCTCCTGCGGACACGAGCACGTGACGGTCGAGCGAGTCGAGGATCGCGCGCTGCTGGGGGCGAAGCACGGGCGGCGTCATGGCCGGCTCACCACTCACCGGTCTTCGGGCCGCCCACGATGCGGCAGCTATCGAGCGCGACGCACCATGACGGGCAGTGATGCGACTCGGCCGGCGTGGGAGGGAAGGGGCCGGTGCGCGCGCGCACGATCGTGCGGGGAATGGCGTCTCGCGATGCGGCGAAATCCGCGTGACCGCCAAGCTCCGTGTCGAGCACCTTCGTCTTGTGATGCACTTCCGCGAGATTGATCGGAAGGACGGCCTTCCCCGTTCGCAGACTGCGGTACTCGATGCGCGCGATCTCGATGCCCGGCTCGAGGTGTTGCAGCGCCATTGCGTAGAGCGGTGCCTGTAGCACGATGCCGTCGGCGAACGCGCCCGACTTGCCGCCACCGGGAGCGGCGCCAGTCGAGCTCTTGTAATCCACGATGACGCGCCAGCGACCGGGCTGTGGGATGCGATCATCCGTCACCACGTCCACGCGATCGATGCGGCCGTGCGCGCGGAAGCGAACGTCACCGACCGCCAACGTCATCGGACCGAACGCGACCTCATGACGGTCCGCTCCCGCGTGTAGCGGTCGTCGCGACTGCCAGCTCTTGCCGGTGACCCACTTGTCGTGCTCCTCAGCCTCGGCTTCGATGTATGCCGTGAGCGTTCGCAACCACTCCGCACGGCGCGCGCCCTCAAGCCCCGGCGCACCCATCCATGTGCCCGCCGCCTCTGCCTCATACGCGGCGTCGAACGCGGCACGCAGCGTGTCACGCACTCCGGCAAGATCGGCCGTCTGGAGAAACACCGGACGCGCCTGCTCCGCGCGCAGCCGGTCGAAGAATCGGGCCAGCGCGTCGTGCAGCACCTTCCCGCGCACCGTGGCCGCCACGTCGTCGTCCGGCTCCTCGACGCGCTCGAGCTTGAGGAGCCGTTGTGCGAACCAGGCATGCGGACACTTCGCGAGCCCCTCGAGCGACGTCGGACTCCACGTGTACGACTCGCCGTGCTGCGTTGCCAGCCACGCGCGGATGTCGACGTGCTCGATCTCGCCATCGTACGCGCCGCCGCTGCCCGTGAGCCGGGCGCGCTCGATCGCTGCCCCATGTGCACCCCGTGCGACAGCCGCGCGATGGGGCGCGAGCGGGTAGGCCGGCACGATCACGGTTGATGCGCGCATCCGGTCTGCCACGATGCTGCCACCCAGTCGCGTCGCCTCCTCGAAGAACGACGACACCACCGTCGCGCACTGTGCGTCGTCCTCGCGACTCCAGCTCAACACGAGCGACGATCTGGCGGACGCCACGAGCGAACGGAACAGTTCACGCTCGCGCTCCTCCCACGCCGTGCGACGGTCCAGCGGCAGCCCGGCCGCGACCAGCGCGTCCCGTTCCTCGTCGTCGAGCACGATCCCCACCGGGCGACGACGCGGAAAGTGCCCCGCCTCCAGCCCGAGCACGAAGACGTGATCGAATCCCCGGTATGCCGCGGCCAGTGCCTCCGCGACAACGACGCCGTGGACGGTCGGCGACGCGAGCACGATGTCACCCGTCAGCACCGCATCGCACAGCGGCAGGAACCCGGCCGCGTCGATCAGGTCGGGCGGAGCATGCCGCGTCACGACGGCGCGCCAGCTGCGCACGGCCTGTCGAAGGAGCGTCCATCCGCGGATGTCCGCACGCGCGCTGGTGAGGTCATCCACCGCAGCCTTACGCGCGTGCTGCTCGAGCGTCCACGGATCGTCCGTGAGGAAGCCATCCAGCCACGCGAGCCAATCGCTCAAGGAACGCTCGCCGTCGAGGGCCGACGCAAACGCGGCGAACCGCTGGATACCGGCCTGCGCATCCGTCACGCGCGCCGTTGCTGGCAACGGATGCCGGCGCTCGTCTTCGTCGCGTGGTGCAGCACCCGTGTCGCGCGCGGTCGCCCGCGCGAGCAGCGTCGCGTGCGCCGAGCGCCAGCCAGCCAGCCCGTCGACCCGACGCTCGAAGCCCAGGCGATTGATCACCAGTGGGTCCAGCTGGCCTGCTCCATACGGATGCTCGGCCAGCTCCACCAACGCGTGGCGCGACCAGCCTTCTGCCGCCGCCTCCAGCAATTGCCGCACGATGCGAACGACCGGTACCTCCGCCAGCGACACACGCTGACGCGTCGTCACCGGCACGCCCATGCGCGCAAGTGCGGGGGCCATGCGATCCACGAACGGGCGGGCTTCCCGGGCGACGACGGCGATGCGGTGCGGCGGAACCCCGCCGTCCACCAGCGCACGAACGTCCACCGCCACGCGCTCGATCTCGCGCCGTGGATCCGGCGATTCGAGCACGCGGAGCTGAGGCGCAACTGTCGCGGGCGGCTCCGCGCCTGCCGCAAAGAGAGCGCGCGCCATGGTCGTCTGGTCGCCCACGGACTCGTGTGCGTCAGGCGTGATGTCGCTGTCCGCCGAGAAGAGATCGGCGTGCATCGTGTACACCGCGACACGCTCGAGCGTCGTGTTCGCTCGCAGCACCCGCAGCAACGCGCGCCATCCGCCCCGAAGGTCCATGAGGCCGACGATATGCAGTGTGCGGCGGGCCCCGAGAACCCGCGCGAGCTGGTCAGCGTCGTGTGCCAGAGCGCCGGCTGCCGCCGCGAGCGCATCGCGACCATCGCGCCGTCCCGCATCGACCAGCGCTGCGCGATAGCCCTCCCAGGCGGCAGCGATCTCTGCGTCGCGTCGCTCCTGGAAGGCATCCCGGTGTGCGTGTGCCTCACACGCCGCACGGAACCGGTCCGGCATGATCCCTTCGGCCGCGAACTCGCCGAACAGTGCATCGGCCTCGCGCACGGTGAGCGACAGCCGATCCGGACGTCCGAGAATCTGCGGGGCGCGGTGGCGCAGCACTTCCTCGATGATCACCGTGCGTTCGATCGCGTCGAGGGCGGGGAGCAGCGTCGGATGCAGCACCTGTGCCAGCTCCGCGAACACGCGGATCTCCGGATCGAACCACCCCGCGACCCCACGCGCGCTCGCCATCCGCAGCAGGTCGTCGCGCAATCCGCCTTGCCGAAGCACTAGCATCGTGGCCGGAGCCGCGAACGGATCGCTCGTCGCGAGCGGCGGGGCGAGATAGTCGCGCGCCGCGTCCGCGAGGAGTGCGTGCGGGTCGGTGCCGGTAACGAGAACGAGGTGCGCCATGACCACGGTACGTTACCGGCGGGCACTGACACTGGCGAGCGCCCCGCGCTGCCCGCCCGCCTTGCGCCCCGTCAGACCCCGCCCCCAATCTCCCCGCATGCCCTCGGCCAACAAGACCCAGCGCTGGCTCGACCTCATAGCCGCCCTGCTCGCACGTCGCTATGGCGCCAGCTTCGACGAACTCACCGAGCACGTGCCCGGCTACCGTCACGATGGCTCGACCAAGGCCAAGGAATCGGCCAAGCGCACCTTCGAGCGCGACAAGGATGAACTCCGCGCCTGCGGCGTGCCGCTCGAGTCACAGGTGGCCGCCGGCAACGAGGACGAACCCGACGCGCACCGCTATCTCCTCCGCTCCACCGATTTCTACCTCCCGCTGATCAGCGCGACGCTCGACGGCGCGACACCGGGCAGTGTTGCCATACCGAAGCGCCCACCTCGCGGCATCGGGTACGCCGGCTTGGGCGTGGTCGCCCTCGCCTTCGACGAGCTCGAGGCCATGGCGCGTGCCGGCGACCGAGCCCGCAACATCGGCGACCCCGTGCTCGCGATGGAGGCGGAAGACGCGCTCCGCAAGCTCGCGTTCGACCAACCGCTGGCCGTCGCCACCGATGGTACCGTGCACATCGCCGCCGCGACGCCGAAACCCGCACGCGACGTGCAGGCCGCCGTGAGTGACGCCCTGCGGCGGCGCAAGCGCCTGACCTTCGACTACCACTCGATCGGACGCGACGCCCACGGCAGACGCACCGTCGAGCCCTACGGCCTCGTGCTGCAGATGGGCCACTGGTATCTCGTGGCCCGCGACACCGACGCCGACGCGCTCCGACTCTTCCGACTCGGGCGCATGCGCGCCGCCAAGGTGCGTGCGCAGCAGCCCAACTCCGCCGACTACGAGGTGCCCGCCGACTTCGACCTGGCCGAGCAGGCACGCTCGCGCGAAGCGTGGGAACTCGGTGACGCCGAAGCCGTCGAGGTGATCGTCCGATTCCGCGCTGTCACGGGCGCTGTGCGACCAGCGATCGCGCTGGGCACACCGGTGCGAGGGCGCGCAGGCCATCGCCGCTTCCTGGTGCGGCGCCCCGACGCCTTCGTGCGCTGGCTCCTGTCGTTCGCGGGCGCCGCGGCGCCCGTATCGCCCGCTGCCGTCGTGCGCGAATGGACGTCGGTGGTGGCCGCGACGACCAAGCTCTATGCCAACGCGGGGCCGGCATGAGCGACGCACTTGCCGTCTTCCGCCGCCTGCTTGCCCTCGTGCCCCTGCTTGGCGACGAGGAGGCGCACCCGATTGAAGAGGTGGCCGCGAGCATCGGCGCCGACGCCGACACGGTGCTCCGCGAGCTCATGGCCCTGGGCGAGCGCGCCGATGATCCCGCCGGCTTCATGGCCGGGCTCACCTTGCACGTCGAGGCCGCGCCCGGGATGCGCGTCCAGGCCCGCTCGCCGCACCTCAAGCGCCCGATGCGTCTCACCTGGTCGGAGCGCCAGGCGCTTGAGCTCGGTCTCGCCGCGCTGGCGCTCGAACGTCCGCCGACTGAGCAGGCGTCCATCGCGCGTGCGCGCAACCAACTGTCGAAGCTCGCGACCAAGCCGCCGCGCGACGAACTCGCCACCGAGCGACGCAAGCTGGCCGCCTACAAGGCCTCCGACCCGGGGGTCCTGCGGCTCGTGCAGCAAGCCGCCCGCGAGAAGCGGGTCGTGGACCTTCGCTACCAGCGAGGCGACGCGTCGGTCGCGGTCGCGCGTGTCGTCCACCCGTACGCAGTCATCCTCGCGAAAGGCACATGGTACTGTCCGGCCTGGTGCGAGACGGCAAGCGCGCTGCGGATCTTCCGCCTGGATCGCGTGGAGGCCGCCACGGTGCGCAGCACCACCTTCGAACGCCCCGACGACTTCGATCCCCGGGCCCTCGTGCGGGACGGCCGCGTCTTCCAGCACGACGGCGCCCCCACGATGATCGTGCGCTATTCGCCGCGCATTGCGCGCTGGATCGCCGAGCGGGAAGGGCGCGCGCCAGACGCCGACGGCTCGCTGACGCTCGAGCATCCGCTGGCCGACGAGGATTGGGGGATTCGCCACGTACTCCAGTACGGGCCCGATGCGGAGGTCATCGGCCCGCCGACGCTGCGCACGGCCATGGCGCGGAAGCTGCGGGCGATCGCGGGGCAACGCGCGACGGCGCGCGTCCCCGCGCGACGAGATTGATACCATGGTCATGCCTGCGGGACCGCAGGGCGGTCCCGGTCCGCGGTCTGCTCCCGCCTCGCCGCGCTACGGCACCCGCACGTTGTACGCCATGCTCGTGAGCACGAACCGTCCGTACGCCCAGTCGCGCCCACCCTCGCGGTAGCGCGCTTCGCCGTCGGTCACGATGCGCACGCCCTCCCGCTGCCCAAGCTGCATCACGGGCGTCGAGAAGGGGGTGCGTACCATCGCCGCCCCCTTCGCCATCGACCGGTCGTCCGACGTGAAATTCGCCAGATCGCCATGCGCGTCGAACCAGAGCACGGCGCGCACGGTGTGCCCTGCGTTCGTGTAGGTCACGCGGGCTGAGCGGTCATCGATCGGCTCCCACGTCACCCGTACGTCGAACAGCGCGCCCGGCGCGAGCAGGCAGATGTCGTTCAACAGCGTGACCGTCTCGCTCTGCGTCGCCTCGGGACCGCTCAGGTGCTGCACCGGCACGAGGCCGGCGAGCCTGACGTCCATCGTCGCGTTGCTTCCCTCGTACCGATGCAGCACGACAACCGGAACGCCCCCCTTCGACGCTCGCATCAAGAACAGGCGCGCCGCAGGCTGGAACACCTCCACCTGCTCGGCCGTGGCCTGCATCCACGGGTCCTGCTCGCTGCCGCGCATCTTCGCATCGAACGTGAGCCGGAAGCTGCGCACGCGCGGCCTGCCGACCACCCCCGCTCGCGTGAGCCACCGCCGCACCGGATCCGGCAGTGGGGCAAGGTCGACCTCGGTCACGAGCGGCGGCGTGCCACCCGGTGACGCCGCCAGCGCCACCCCCGAGGCGCGTTCATACTGCGACCGCAAGCTCGACGGCAGCAGCTCGGCCATGGCGATCACGAGCGGCACGAGCACGATCACGTTGGCGATCGTGCCGAACCTCGCATCGGACCATGCGCCGACGATGAGCCACTGCGAGAGCACGAGACCGAGTGCGCCCGGCAACCACCACCAGCGCGGGAGCGCAAGGTAGAGAACGGCGGCCGTCATCAGCAGCGTCGCCGCGATGAGCCAGAGCCAGCCACCGCGCGTCGAGATCGGCTGCGTGAGCTGGGACACCTCGCCGAGGCGCAGCCCCTTCACGGCACCGAGCAGGTGGATCGCGCCATGCAGCAACACGAAGAGCGAAACGAGGTATCGCATTGCACCGTCCAACGGGGGGACACACGCGAGGGCGCGCCAGTCGCCCGACCATCTGTAGGTTACGGCATGCCGCCGAGCCGCACATCCGTCGAACGGCTGACTCGGAGTCCGGGAATGTCCGTCGTCGCCGCAGTCCTGCTGTGCGGGTTCGCCGCGTGCCGGGCCGGTGTCCCCGCTGCGACACCGTGGCCGGTGCGCATGGCGCTCCCGGACTCGCTGCGCACCATCCTGGCCCGCGCGCGCACCGACTCCGTCTTCCCCGGCGGCATCGCGATCATCGGCACGCGCGACTCGGTGCTCGTCACGGTGCCCGTCGGCACGCACGACTGGGCGACATCACCTGATGTCACCGACTCGACCCTCTGGGACATCGCCTCGCTCACCAAGCTCGTCGCGCTCACCACGACGATCGCCACGCTGGTCGACGACGGCCGCCTCGCGCTGGACGATCCGGTGCGCCGCTTCGTCCCCGAGTGGCGCATCGCAGGGAGCGAAGGCGTCACGATCCGTGACCTGCTCACGCACCGCAGCGGCCTGCCGGCCTTCAAGCTCTTCTTCAAGCAAGCCGTTGGGCGCGATGCCATCCGTGCCCTGGTGCTCGCCACGCCGCTCGACACGGTACCCCGCACGCGCATGGTCTACTCAGATCTGGGCGCGATCATTCTCGGCATCGTGGTCGAGCGCATCACCGGTCAGCCCTTCGACGTGGCGGTGCAGCAGCGCATCTTCACACCGCTCGGCATGACCGACGCGCAGTTCAATCCGCCGCCAACACTCACGCCGCGCATCGCCCCCACCGAGCGCGATCCGTGGCGCGGTCGCCTGGTCCACGGCGAGGTCCACGACGAGAACGCGTACGCGCTCGGCGGCATCTCGTCGCATGCCGGGGTCTTCGCGAGCGCGCGCGACATGGTGCGCTTCGCACAGGCGTGGCTCGGCGCACCCACGGCGAACGGCGCGCCGATCATCGCCGCAACAACACGGCGCACGTTTGCCACGGTCGACGATTCAACCTTCAGCTCGCGCGCGATCGGCTGGGACACCCCAACAGGCACGAGCAGCGCCGGCACGCGCATGACGCGCCCCGCTTTCGGGCACACCGGATTCACCGGCACGTCGCTCTGGATCGATCCGTCGCGCGACCTGTTCGTCCTGTTGTTGACCAATCGCGTCAACCCATCGCGCGAACGCAGCGGAATCGCTGCCGTGCGCATCGCGGTGGCGGATGCGGTCGTGGCCTGGCGCGACCGGATGCTCGTTGAACGTGCGACCAGGACCGGAACAGCAACGCGGTGACGGGCGCCCGGCGCTACCGCGTTCCGTCCGCGTCCCAGTGGTACTTGTGCAGCACCCGGTGGATCACGGGAGCGAGCATCAGCCCCGTGATCGCGATCACCGCGAGTCCTGCATACAACGCGTACGTGCCGGCAAAGAGCTTGCCAGCGCCGGTCATGATCGGGTTCACCTGACCCATGCCGCCGAGCAGCATCGCGGCGTTGAGATAGCTGTCTGTCCAGCTGTACCCCTCGGTGAGATGGAACCCCATCACACCGATCGCCAGCGACCCCGCGATGACACCCGCCGCGACGGCACCATGGCGCACGAGCCGCTGGATGAAGAAGTGGCGACTCAGTGGCGGCTGTCGGTTGTGCTCGTACATCATCGCTACGGGTCCGCGCGCGTCCCACCACACCCGCGCATCAGGCGTGCATCAAGCCGGACATCCACGCTGTGCGTGAGCACGACCCCGGGGTCGCCCGGTCGGCACGGCTTCTCCGTTGCGATCACCTGCAACGAATGTCGACCGTTCCGTGTCCGCCAGCGCACCAGGCCCTGGAGCGTATCCGACTTGACACTGGGGAAGCCGAGTCCGTCGGGCGTCTTCGCCAACGTCAGCACGATCGAGTCACGGCGAATCGCCAGCACCCAGAGCGGGCCGGCGCCGGCCGCCGAGAAGAGCGACTCTTCGGATGTCATGCGCGGTGCCTTGAGTCGCGCACGCTGCGTCGTGTCGCGTGGAAACCGTTCGCGAAGGGTGCGGCTGTGGGGCGCACTCGGCGGCGTCTCGACGCGGGGCTTCCCCGACTGCGCGTCGCCTCGGGACGCCGACAGCATGACAAGGGCGCCGACGAGCGCCGTGCGCGCTGCGTATCGCGTCGAGCGCCGATGACCACGCGTGCGCACGTCTGGCAGATGTCGCATCTGCTAGTAATCCACCGGGCGGAGATAACTCTCTCCGATGGCCGTCGGACTCACCATCGCGTTGGCCGGCAGCCGCCGCTTCCAGTGTGTGCTTTCGAGTCGCTTCCGCACCAGTTCCACCTCGTGTGAATCGAAGCCGCGCGCACGCAGCGCGGCAGGTTCGTATCCGTGCAGGAGCCAGTTGAGAATCGTGTCGGCCTTGGCGTAACTGATGCCAAAGTCACCCTCATCCGTCTGCCCCGTGATCAGGTCGGCACTCGCCGGCTTGTGAATGATCGCATCTGGTACCCCCAAGTGCCGCGCCAGTGCCCACACCTGGGTCTTGTAGAGGTCGCCGATCGGGTTCACCGGCGGCGAATCATCGGCGTGCCAGGTGAAGTAGCCGAACAACCGTTCCGTCTTGTTCCCCGTGCCCACGGGCAGCGCGCGCAGTTTCGCACTCTGATCGAACAGCACGATCATGCGGGTGCGCGCCATCACGTTGCCGCGTCGCGCCGGATCCGCGTCGCTGTCGAGCGACAGGTAGCCATCCACCGCTGGCGAGATGTCCACCGTGTGCGCGCGAATGCCCAGCTGGTCGATCACCAACTGCGCGTGCGCGAGCGAGTCGGCGCTCGAGGTCCTGTACGGCATGCGGACGGCGTGTACACGCCCGGGTCCGAACGCCTTGGCACAGAGAAAGGCGACGACCGCCGAGTCCACGCCACCGGAGAGGCCAAGCACCGCGTCGTGGAATCCGCGCCGCGCGAACTCCTGCCGGAGAAAGCGCACCAGCCATCCTTCGAGCATCGCCGGGTCGAGCGAGAGCGAACTGGGTGTGCCGTGCTCCTCGAACGGCAGCGTGACGACGGGCAGCGCGCCCGCCGCGTCTTTCGCGGGACGTGCACGCCCGCTCCGCGCCGTGACGTCGGTGGGCGCGAGCATCGGATCGTCATCCCACAACACCGGTGGCTTCTCGAGCCCGTCCGCGTCGTCGAGCCCGCGCATGATGAACGGCAGCGCCGTGCGCAGGTCGGCCAGCATCGGCACATCCGCACGCGCGCGATCAAGATCGGCCAGGTCGAGCGTGAGCGTCAGCACCGCCTCGTCGAACACGGGCGCCCTGAGCCGCACGTCACCACGCGGTCCCACGATCGTGCTCGAGCCCTGAAACGACTTTCCGCCCTCGCTGCCCACGAGATTGGCCAACACGACAAACACGCCGTGCTCCTCGGCGATGTCGCGCACGAGCCGCTCCCATCGCGCAACCGTCGCGGGGCCGGGAATCGCGTCATCGCGCGGCCACGCACCACGCGCGGGCGCGGCCGCGATCACCATTACCACCTGCGCCCCGTCCAACGCGGCCACCGTGCCACTCATCGAATGCCACGCATCCTCGCACACCAGCACCGCCGCGCGACCCCACCCGGTCTCGAAGGCACGGATCTCGTGGCCACGCTCGACAAACCGCTCCTCGTCGAACATCCCGTACGTGGGAAGGAAGTTCTTGCGATGCACGTGCAGCACCTCACCACCGGGAGCCGCTCCCAGACGCACGACGAGGGCCGAGTTGTGCAGCGTGTTGCGCCACCGTTCGTAGAAGCCGATCACGACGTCGATCACGTGCGCGCCGCGCACGGCCGCGCGATAGCGCTCGTCGAGCGCGCGGGCGAGCGCACCGGCGGTCATCGCCAGGTCGCGCACGCCACCCTCGACGAAGTAGCCCGTGGTGGTCGTTTCGGGGAAGACGAGCAGCTGGGGGCGTACCGCGAGCGCGTCCAGCTGCGCGAAGACCGCCTGCACGCGGTCCAGATTCGCGTTGATATCGCCCTTGGCCGGGGCGAACTGCGCCACGGCGACCGTCAGCGTTGGAGCCATGTCGAAAGCTCGCTGGCGGGCACCAAACGAACAACGCCCCGGTGCTCCCACGATCGGGAACACCGGGGCGTCCGTCACCCCACCCAAAGCGGGGAGCGACCGCTACCTACGTTACGCGCCCGGAGGCAGGTACCCGCGCGAACGCCGCGCCCCGGAGGCCACCCCGGTGCCAACGCCGGCGCCAAGGCAGATGGCGGTGGCGGCGGTGACCAGCGGCAACGGCGTCAGCAGCATGCCGACCCCGAACGCAGCGAGCCCGGCAAACCAGGCGGCGCTCGGCTTCTGCACGGCGTCGACGAACTTGAGCCGCGAGGCCGTGTAATCACGGGCCAGCGAGTGGCCGAACATGCCGGCGGCGGCGGTGATGGCGAGCGAGATGAGGCCGGTAATCATGGTGCCCCCTCCGGGGGTCGTGGGACAGCTCTCCCTACGGCACCACGACCGCGGCGGTTTCGCCGCGTGCGAGACGCGCTCCCCGGCCGCGGGTGGCTAGTTTCCACTCCGCCATGACACGCCGCACCACCCTTTCGCTCCTCGCCGGCTGCGCCCTTGCTGCGACGCCCGCGTTCATCCGCGCGCAGGCGACCGCAGGCGCTCCTGCCCAGCCGCCCTCCACCGGCGAAGCCTGGCAGATCATTCCGCTCCCGCAGTCGTCGCTCGTCTACGCCCGCGACGGCTCGCTGATCGGTGAGATCGGCAAGCAGTGGCGCACCTCGGTCAGCCTCGCCACCGTCCCCAAGCACGTCGGCCAGGCGTTCATCGCCGTCGAGGACCGTCGCTTCTACAATCACGACGGGGTCGACGTCGTCGGCATTGCCAGCGCGATCAAGGGCAAGATCCTCGGCCAGAACCGCGGCGGTGCCAGCACCATCACGCAGCAGCTGGTCGGCAACATGCACCCCGACCTGATCAGTCGTCGCGACATGTCGTTCGGTCGCAAGCTCAAGGAGCAGTCGGCCGCGCGCGAGATGGAGCGTCACTACACCAAGGAGCAGATCCTCGAAGGGTACCTGAACACGATCAACTTCGGGCATGGGTGGTACGGCATCGAAGCGGCGGCACGCCATTACTTCGGCAAGAACGCCGCACGGTTGACCATCGCCGAAGCGGCGTCGCTGGCCGCCATGCCCAAGGCACCAGCGACGTACGATCCTGCGGCCAAACCGGGGCTCAACCTCCGCCGTCGCAACATCATCCTCGAGCTCATGGCGGAGCAGGGGTTCATCCCGCAAGTCGAGGCGGATCGGCTCAAGGGGACGCCGGTCGTGACGGTGCCCAACGGTGGCATGAGTGCGCCGTCACCGTACTTCATCGACGTCGCGCGCAAGCAGGCCGAACGCGCCGGCGTGCCGGTCATGAACGGCGGCTACCGCGTGTACACGACGCTCGATCCCTCGATCCAGCGCGCGGCGGTCGCGGCGGTGGTCGAGGGCACCCTCGCCATCGAGGGCGGTGCCAAGTACACGCGCGCCAAGCGCGAAGCGGGCAGCGGCAAGACCGACTACCTGCAAGCGATGGCGATTGCCATGGATGCCTCCACGGGTGACGTGCGCGCCCTCGTCGGCGGGCGCAATTACGCCGAAGGGCCGTTCAATCGTGCGGTCGATGGTCTGCGGCAGCCCGGGTCGAGCATCAAGCCGTTCGTGTACGCAGCCGCCATGGCGGGCGCGCGCATGACGCCGCTCGATATCGTGGGCGACACGGCCATCACGCTCACCTTCGCGGGGAGTCCGCCCTACTCCCCCAAGAACGCCGACGGCGAGTTCCTCGGCCTCATCCCGCTCCGCGAAGCGCTCGCCAAGTCGCGGAACCCGGTGGCCGTGCAGCTCTTCGAGAAGGCGGGCGCCGACTCCGTGGTCGCGCTGGTCAAGCGTGCCGGTATTGACGCGCCGATGGCGCCGTACCCCTCGAGCGCGCTGGGTGCGAGCGCCGTGCAGCCCCTCGACATGGTTGCGGCCTACTCCACCTTCGCGAACCTCGGCACGCCGGTGCGCCCGCGCTTCGTGCAGCGCGTCGACGATGCGCGCGGTCGCACGGTCTGGAGCCCCGCACGCGTGTCGCTGCCACCGGCCATGGATTCCGCGGTCGCGTACGTGGTCCGCGACATGATGCGTGACGTGGTCGACCGCGGCACGGGCGGTGCCGTGCGCCGCTACGTGGGACCCCAGGTGCCGGTCGCCGGCAAGACGGGCACCACGGACAACAACACCGACGTCTGGTTCGTCGGCATGACCCCCGACATGGTGGGTGCGGTCTGGCTCGGCTTCGATCGCCCCAAGACGATCGCCCGCGGAGCCGCGGGTGGTACGCTCGCCGCACCGATCTGGGGACGGATGATGGCCGCGGCCGGGCGCGGCTCGCGCGATTGGTCGGTTCCCCCCTCGATGGTCGCGCCGGGCACCTATGACCGCGAGACGCGCGAACTCGCCACCGACGCCACGCCGCCCGAGCGCCGCTACACGGAGTACTTCCTGCCGGGCACGCAACCGCGCGCGGTGGCGCTCGAGAACTGGAAGAAGTGGCGCTATCCGCTGGACGAGACGCCGCACTTTCCATAGACGTCGCGAAACGTCACGTCGGTGCCGAGCAAGCCGCGCATGGAATCGAGCATCTCGAACTCTAACCTGCCCCGCCTGCTCGATGACGACGCTAGGCGCCCAGCTTGTTGCGCAACTGTTCCGCCCGCGCCCGCGCCGCCTTCACTCGCGGCTGAAACTCCGCGTCGGCGTCGCTCCACAGTCGCGTGAACGCATCGTACGCTTCGAGTGCGCGCTTCGCGTCGCCCTTGGCATCATAGAGCTCGGCGAGTCGCTTGAGCGACGCCGCCAGGAAGCGCGGGTCGACGCGCACACGGTTCAAGTCCGGTGAGCGGCGATACCGATCCAGCACGGCGATCGCCGAGTCGGTCTGACCGGCCAGGTCGTACGTGAAGCCGATGTACGGAAGGGCGCACGACGTGCACCCGCCGACGTCGCCCTTGCGCATCTCGGCGATCGCCTCGGCGTACTTGCCCTCGGCGGCGAGAATGGCGCCAAACGTCATCGTGCGGTCGTTCCGTTCTGCCCGCAACGTCACCGAGTCCTTGATCACGGCATCGTGTTCGGCGATGAGCGCGCGTGCGAGGCCGGGGCGCCCGAGGATCGTCTGCGTCGCGGCGAGCGCGTAGTACGGGCGGCGCGCCGGCTCGAGGCTCGACAACGGCGACGCCGCAAGCGCGACATCGAGGCGTCGCCGCGCCCCCGCCGTGTCGGCGCGGAACCAGACATCGTCGAGGGCGAAGCCGGCCGCCGTGTCGATGGCGGTGAACTTCATGCCGAGCTGGGTCGCGATCCGGAGCGTTTCGCGCGTGCGAGCCGCGGCAGCACCAAGCCGGCCACGTGCCTGATCGAGCGACGTCCGGAACTGTTCGATAGTCGCCTCGTTCTCCGGCGTGCGCGCCATCGTCTTCTCGAAGGCGCTCAGCGTGGCGGCCGCGCTGTCGTACTGTCCATCGATGAACTGCAGTCCCGTGAGCTGCGCGGTCAACACGATCGCGGTGGGAATCCGCTTGCGTCCTTCCAACAGGGTGTTCCGCGCCTCGCCCAGCTTGCCTTGCGCCGCCAGCGCAGCGGCCAGGTTGGACCACGTCTGCGCGCGGCTCGAGTCCTGTGCCAGTTGGCGCCGCAGCGTGCTCTCGGCGGCCCCCGGCTGGCGCTGGTCCAGCAACACGACGGCCGAGTTGTTGAGGGCAATCAGGTTCTGTGGATCGAGCGCCAACGCGGCTCGGTAGGCGGACAGCGACTTCTCCGGGTCATTGGCGACGTTCATGTAGTACGTCGCTTCGGTCAGGTACTTCTCGAGCTCGGGCAAACGCGTGCCGTACGCGAGCGCGCGCGTGATGAGCTTGTCGCCGCGCGGCCGGTCGATGCCGTAGTTGCTCAACACGATGCCAAGCTTGCGATAGGCCATGGCAAAGGTCGTGTCGAGCTTGATGGCGGCCTCGAGATGGCCGATCGCCTCGCGCACGTCGCCCCGCCGTTCGATGATCTGCACCCCCGTGGCGTACTCCTTGAGCGCATCGAGCGACGCCGTCGTGACCTGCTCGAGGGGCGGGTCGCTCCGCAGCTCGCGCAGCGACTCCCCGATCCGCTCGCGCATCTTCTTCGAGAGCCGGTCGATCGCGGGGATCAGCTGCGCACCGTCGGCGGCGCTCTCCCGGAACGCGGCCAGCTCGTTGCCGCTCGACGCATCGGTCAGCCGCGCGATCACGAGGTACGCGGTGCCGACCTGCTGGACTTCGCCGCTGATGATCGCCTTGATGCCGAGTCGTTGGGCGACCTCGCGCGCGAGCGACGTGTCGAGGCGCGCGGCGCTCGTGCGCTGCATGCGCTGCAGCGTCAGCCGGATCGTGCCGTCCTGCGTCAGCGTCACGACCTTCGACTGGCGCAGGTCCGTGCGGAGGGCTTCGGTCACGACGTCCGCGAGCGACGAGTCCGTGCCACGCGATGAGAAGTCCGCCACGAGGATCTGCTCGTGGTCGCGCAGCTTGCCCGCGGCCATGAGCGACGCCCCCGGTCCGATCCC
Organism: Gemmatimonadota bacterium; assembly: GCA_031372565.1. Classification (GTDB taxonomy): domain Bacteria; phylum Gemmatimonadota; class Gemmatimonadetes; order Gemmatimonadales; family Gemmatimonadaceae; genus JACPPC01. The sequence continues at coordinate 74,807 of JANMLN010000020.1, forward strand.
CAGCGTGCGCAGCACGATGAAGCCCGACACGAAGAGGCCATACGCGACCAACGACCCGGCGCTGGCCACCGCGGCCTGCCGCCAGGTCGGCCGAATCTTCGGGGCCGGTGTTCCGCGCGGCGTCACCGTGTTGGCGGCGGCGCGATGCCGCCACGCCGTCACCGCGAACAGCGGAAGGCCGAGCACCAACAGCGCGGCCGCGCCCGTGAACACCCAGTCGGGCAGCGCGAACAGCAGCACGGCGACGCGCGCCATGCCGGCCGTCAGCGCCGCCGCCGTCAGATAGAGCCCGATGGCCCGCCGCGCGGTGCCCCCCTTGGGCTCCGACGACGCGAGCGGCCCGAGCAGCACCGTGGTCAGCCGCGCCCGGCCGGAGATCGATCCGGACGACGTCACGTGGTCCAACGCCGTCACGACGGCGTCGGCGGTCTGCGGCCGATCGTCCGGATTCTTCTGCAGGCACGACATCACCAGCGCCACGAGCTCCGCCGGCAGGTCGCCGCGCATCTCGTCGAGCGGCACCGGCACTTCCATCAGCTGTGCGACAAGCAGTTCCTGCGCCGGGCGCCCGTGGAACGGCGGCTGGCCCACGAGCATCTCGTACGCCATGATGCCGAACGCGTAGATGTCCGCGCGGTGGTCCACCCCAGGATCGGCAGCCGCCTGCTCGGGCGCCATGTACATCGGCGTCCCCAGCGCGATGCCCATCTGCGTGAGCGCACCGTCGCCTGAGGGCGCGGCCGCCGCTTCGCGGATCGCCTTGGCCACGCCGAAGTCGGTCACGGTGGCGGAGCCGCCCGAGAGCAGCACGTTGTCCGGCTTGATGTCGCGGTGCACCACGCCCTCGGAGTGGGCATACGCCAGCGCCGACGCAACGTCACGCAGCAAGCGCACCGCTTCAGCCGTACCCAACCGGCCGCCCGAGCGCAGCTTCTGCCGCAGCCCCTCGCCCTTCACGTACGGCATCGTGAAGAACGGGACGCCGTCGATCTCGCCCGCGTTCAACCGCGGCACGATGTGCGGATGCTGCAAGCGCGCGGCGGTCATGATCTCGCGCTTGAACCGCTCGACGCTCACCCCCGCGATATCGGTGGGGAGCACCTTGACCACGACCTCGCGGCCCAGTGCGTTCTCGCGCGCCACGAAGACGCGCGACATGCCGCCACCGCCGAGTTCCGTGTCGAGCGTGTAGGCGGAGCCGAGGGCTCGCTGCAACTGGTCGCGGAGATCCGTCGTCACGCCCGAATCTTACCGACGTCGTGCTCGAAGCGAAGGACCTGCTCACCCCCTCCAAACGGGCGGGAGACGCAGCGCCTTCGCTTCGATCAGGACGACACCGGCCTACGCACCCTTCGCCGCCACCCGCAGCCCGGCCTCCGCACTGCCACCGTCCGCCGACCCCGGCAGCCCCGGGACCAGGGCGATCGCGAACACCTGGTCCAGCGTCTCCACGCAATGGAAGGTCAGCTGCGACCGCACATCATCCGGAATGTCCTCGAGATCCGCCTCGTTGTCCTTCGGCAGGATGATCGTGGTGATCCCCGCCCGATGCGCACCCAGCACCTTCTCCTTCACGCCGCCGATCGGCAGGACCCGGCCGCGGAGGGTGATCTCGCCCGTCATGGCCACGTCCCGGCGCACCAGCCGTCCCGACATGGCCGATACCAGCGCGGTCGCCATCGTCACGCCCGCACTCGGCCCGTCCTTCGGGATCGCGCCCGCGGGCACGTGGATGTGCACTTCGATCGGCCCGAGCTTGTCCTCGGAAATACGGAGCCGCTGCGCATGCGTGGCCGCATACGTGAGCGCCGCGCGCGCCGACTCCTTCATCACGTCGCCCAGTTGCCCGGTGAGGATGAGCGACACGTTGCCCATCCCGCTCACCTGCACCTTGTCGTCCTGCGCCGGCGCCGAGCCGAGTCGCCGGATGGCCGCCTCGACGAACATGATGTCGCCACCGGCCGGCGTGTAGTACATCGCCGTGGCGGTCCCCACCTCGTTCTGCTCCGCAGCGTGCTCCGGGTGCACCTTCGGGCGCCCGAGCAACTCGCGCACGTCCTCCACCGAGAGTTCGCCCGTCGCGTTCGACGGCGAGACCGGATCGCCCGTGGCCAAGCGGCGCGCCACCTTGCGGGCCACCGCGCCGATGCGCTGTTCCAGCTGGCGCACGCCGCTCTCGCGCGTGTAACGCGTCACGATGCTCGCCACCGCCTCGTTGGTGAAGGTCACCGACTTGTCGGCGAGTCCCGCATCCTCGAGCTGGCGCGGAATCAGGTACTTCTTCGCGATCTCCTGCTTCTCGCGCTCCGTGTAGCCGGCAAAGTCCACCACTTCCATGCGGTCGAGCAGCGGACCGGGAATGTTCTGGATGAAGTTCGCCGTCGCGACGAACAGCACTTCGCTCAGGTCGAACGGGACGCCCACGTAGTGATCGGTAAACGAGTCGTTCTGCGCCGGGTCGAGCACCTCGAGCAGCGCGCTCGACGGGTCCCCCTGGTACGACGTGCCCAGCTTGTCCACTTCATCGAGCAGGAAGACGGGATTCCTCGTCCCCGCCTGCTTGAGGCCCTGAATGATGCGCCCGGGCATGGCGCCCACATACGTGCGCCGGTGGCCGCGGATGTCGGCTTCGTCACGCGCGCCACCGAGCGCCACGCGGACGTACTCGCGTCCCAGCGAGCGCGCGATCGACTTGGCGATGCTCGTCTTGCCCACGCCCGGCGGGCCCACGAACAGCAGGATCGGCCCCTTCGCCATCGCGCGCGACTTGGCTTCCTTGGTGTCCGTGATCGTCGCGTCGGACCCGTCACCCGCACTCGGCTCCCGGTCGGTGTGCAGCTTGATCACGGGCAGTTCGCCAGTCCGGCCGAGCTCGTCGGCCAACTGCTTGGCACGCAACTGACGGACCGCCAGAAACTCGAGCACGCGATCCTTCACGTCGCCCAGTCCGTAATGGTCGTCGTCGAGCACGTCGATGGCACGCTTGAGGTCCAGTTGGTCGTCCGACCGGCTGTTCCACGGCAACTCGGCGATCCACTCCAGATAGGTGCGAATCACCTGCGCTTCCATGGACTCGCGGCCGGAGCGCTCCAGGCGCCCGAGCTCGCGCTCCACTTCGGCGCGCGCCTCCTTGGGCAGCACGAGCTTGGCCAGCTTGTCGCGCAGTTCGGTGATTTCCTTGGCCTGGTCTTCCTCGCCGAGCTCCTTCTGGATCGCCTTCATCTGCTCGCGGAGGAACATCTCGCGCTGCCGTTCGCCCAGTTCTTCCTGCACCTGCGACTTGATCTCCTCCTGCGCTTCGAGGAGGCCGATCTGTCGCTGCACGTGCACCAGGACCTTCCGCAACCGATCTTCGACGCTCAGCGTCTCGAGCAGCCCCTGCTTTTCCGGGACCGGGATGTCGATGTAGCCGGCCACGAGGTCGGTGAACTTCCCCGCATCGGTCACCTGGTCGAGCACCTGATGCACGACCTCTTCCGGCAGGCCACGGCGCTCGCCCAGCTCGGCGGCACGCTCGCGCGTCTCCTTGTGCAGGGCCTCGAAGGCCGGATCGTGCTCGTCCAGTGGCCCCATCTCGTCAGTCGTGACGACCACGGCGGTCATGTACCCGTCGGTGGAGCCGTACTGGAGTGCGGTGGCGCGCTGCTCGCCCTGGAGCAGCAATTGCACGCCGCCCAAGCCGCGCTGGATCTGCCCGATCCGGGCCACGACGCCCATGGAGTACAGAATCTCGGGATTGGGCTCGTCCGAACTGTCGCGCTGCGACACCGCGAAGACGAGGCGATCCGTCTTCAGGGCGGCCTCGATCGCGCGGAGCGTGCCGGGTCGGCCCGCCGCAACTGGGTTGGTGAGCCCGGGGAACATGACGGTTCCGCGGAGGGGCAGAACCGGAAGGGTCTGGCGCTGAGTCATGGTAGACGTGAAAAGGCCTCGGGATGGTATCGGCATGGGCTCCGAAAAGGTCCCAGGCCCGGGTCGTCTGCGCTCGCTGCGCCCCCGACCCCGGGGAAACGGCCGCCGCCACGAGTGGGAGGCCGTGAGAGCCTCTCTATTGCATGGCTCGGTCCCACTGATATGCGCCAAGGCGACGGGCTTTGCAACTTTTTGCCGCCTTGGTGACGTAGGACCCTGTCAGAGCGGCGTGGCAGCCAGACACAGGGCCACTCCGGCCCGATCAAATGCTCGCCCGGGTGTGGGATGCGTACTATCTTGGACGGTCCGACTTCAACCATTCGACGACACCGCCCGGTGCCCGATCCGGTTACGTCCGCGTCTGACGCGGAATTGCGCTCCCATGTGGAACGCACGCTCGCCGCCACGTACGAGATCGAGCATGAGCTCGGCCGTGGCGGTATGGGGATCGTCTACCGCGCCCGCGACAAGCGGCTCAAGCGTGCGGTGGCGATCAAGCTGTTGCCCCCCGAGCTGGCCTTCCGGTCCGAGATCCGCTCGCGCTTCCTGCGCGAGGCGGAGACGTCGGCGGCGCTGTCGCATCCGAACATCGTCCCGATCTACTCGGTCGACGAAAAGGACGGCCTCGTCTTCTTCGTCATGCAGTTCGTGGACGGCGACAACCTCGGGAAGCGGATCCATGCGACCGGCCCGATGGACGTCGCCGACGTGCGCCGCATCATGGGCGAAGTCGCCTCCGCGCTCGCCCTCGCCCATTCGCGCTCTGTCGTGCACCGCGACATCAAGCCCGACAACATCCTCCTGAACAAGGAAGACGGGCGCGCCATGGTCACCGACTTCGGCATTGCGCGCGCGATTTCCGATGGCGCCGACTCGCGCCTGACCGCCACCGGCGTGGCGATCGGCACGCCGCATTACATGTCCCCCGAGCAGTGTGCCGGCGACCGCGACGTGGATGGGCGCGCCGACCTCTACTCGCTGGGCGTCGTGGGCTACCTGATGCTCACCGGCGAACTGCCCTTCTCGGCCGGCAGCACACCGGCGTTGCTGGTCAAGCAGATCTCCGAGATTCCCGTGGCCGTCGAGCGCAAGCGCGCGGGGGTGCCGGAGGATCTCGCGCGCAGCGTCATGCGGCTGCTGGAAAAGGATCCCGCCGATCGCTTCCCGGATGCCACGAGCCTCGAGCAGGCGCTCGAGTCAGGCGTCGTGCCAGACCAGCCGCGGCGATCGAGCAGCGCGCCGATCGCCCCGATGGACCTCGGTGCCTACGGCGGGTCCGCCTCGTCCTACGGGGCCACGGGCTCGGGGTACGGCGGGAGTGCGGCGGGCATGGGCAACAGCGGCTATGGCATGATGAGTCATGCGGGCGGCTCCGCGCCGGCCTCGTGGGCCGCCAGCGAGCCGACCTCCGACGAAGTCGCGCGCTGGTACGCGGAGCCGGTCACCAAGTTCCGCCGCAAACTCGCCCCGTATCTGGCGGTCAACAGCGTCTTCCTCTTCTTCGCGATCTTCTCGGGCACCAACCTGCTCGGCGTGTCCGCGATCTGGAGCGTCGTGATCGCGTACCAGTACGCCAAGATCTGGAGCGAAGGCTTCGATTGGCGCGACGTGTTCAAGCAGCCGCGCGACCGACTCTTCTTCGATGTGGTCGCCGAGTGGATCGAGGACGCCAAGTCACTCTTCGATCCGCAGAAGCGCACCGAGCTGCGCAACCGCACGCGTGCGCAGCGCCAGTTGGCGCGCGAACGGGGGACCGGTGGCCTGTTCGAAGGGCCGTCGCCGCGCCTCTCCGCGGGCGGCAGCACAGTCGGTAGCGCGTCCGCCGCTCCAGCACCGGGTCCGCAGGGCGACGCCACCCGGCAAGCGCGCAGTGACCGCGACGAGATTCTCCGCCTCATCGAGACGATGCCGCGTGGCGAACGCGAGCGCGTGGCCGACGTGGCGTCGTCCGCGCGCGCCCTCTGCGACCGGATCGAGTCGCTGGGCGCGCTGCTCGCCGACCTCGAGCGCAACGCGACGCCGGGCGCGCTCGAAGTGATTGACCGCGAGATTGCCAAGCTCGAGTCGGAGGCGAACCCGCTGGACCGGGTGGGTAGCGAGGATCGCATTCGCCGTCTGGCCTATCTCAAGCGGCAGCGTCGCGCCGTGGCCGATGTCGGCGCCAAGCGCTCGAGCACGGCCGCGCGCCTCGAGAGCTGCCGCACGGCACTGCAATCCATGCGCTTCGACGTATTGCGGCTCCGCACCGGGACGCAGGACCTGGCCGGCATCACGCTCATGGCCGAGCAGGCGCTGGTGCTCGCGCGCGATGTCGATGGCATGGTTGCCGGCACCGACGCCGTCCGCGGTCTCGCCCCGCGCGGGCGCGCGTGAGTACCCTCGGAGGTCGCCCTGAGGGCGACCTGATGAAGGACCGGGTGATCGCCGCGATCGGCGATCTCTACGACATCGAGGCCGAGATCGGACGCGGCGGCATGGCCATCGTCTACCGGGCACTCGACGTCAAGCTGCGCCGGAAGGTGGCCGTCAAGGTCCTCCCCCCGGAACTCGCCTATCGAGACGAGGTCCGGCAGCGCTTCGTGCGCGAGGCGCAGACGGCCGCGCAGCTGTCGCACCCGAACATCGTGCCCATCTACGCCGTCGGCGATGCCGGCGGCATCGTCTACTTCGTGATGGGGCTCGTCGAAGGCCCGACGCTGGGGCAATACCTGCAGCAGGAACCCCATGTGCCCGTCGCGTTCGTGCGCTCGGTGCTCCGCGACGTGGCCGATGCGCTCGGCTACGCGCACTCGCGCGGCGTCGTGCATCGCGACGTGAAGCCGGACAACATCCTGCTCGACGGGCCCGCCATGCGCGCGGTCGTCACCGACTTCGGCATCGCGCGCGCGGCCGAGGGCGACGCACGGCTGACGGTCACCGGCGTGGCGGTGGGCACGCCGGCGTACATGTCGCCCGAGCAGGCAGTCGGCGAGCGCGAGGTGGATGGCCGGGCCGACCTCTACGGTCTCGGCGTGGTCGGGTGGCAGATGTGCGCCGGCGAACTGCCCTTCAAGGCCACCAACACGCCGGCCATGATGATGAAGCACCTGAGCGAGACGCCGCCGCCGCTCAGTGTTCGCGCGCCAGGCACGCCACCCAACCTCGTGGCCGCCATCGAGCGCGCGATGGCCAAGAAGCCGGACGAACGCTGGCAGACGGCGGCCGAGTTTCGCGCGGCGGTGAGTGAGGACGCGCTGCTCGGTCCGGTGTCGCGCGTGACGCCACGCGCACAGGCGCCCGTGCCGCCGATGCCACTCGCGGGCGATGCAGGCACGCGTGCGAACGACCGCTTGCCCAACCCGACGCGTGATCCGGTCGGGTTCGGCACCGAGCTCGGCGCGCGCATTGCGGGACAGGTCGGCAGCGCCGTTTCGCGCGTCGTGGCGGAGAGTGTCGCGGGCACGGTGGCCGGCATGCAGAACGCGCGTGCGGGGTTGCCTGCGCCTCCAGGAGCGTCCCCTGCGCTGCCGCCCTTCCCGGCCTACCCGACGGCTGGCGACGCGGCCGATCGCGACGCCTGGCGCGACGCGCGCCGTCGGTGGCGCGAACAGGTGCGGCAGCAGGGCGTCGCGTTCCGTGAGCAGGCGCGCGCGCACGAGGTCATGGTGCGCGAAGCGACGCGTGACGGGCGGTGGGATCGGAGCGAGATCGCCGTGGGTCCCGACGGTCGCGTCAACGTGCTCGAACGCCCGCTCGACGTGCGCATTCGCGCCCTCCGGCGGAAGCTCTTCACGAACACCTTCTGGTCGCTCCTGCTGATCGGGATCAACATCGGGACCAGGTCGCACTTTCCGTGGGCCATCTTCCCGGTGTTCGGCATGGCCGCGGGGCTGTGGCGCCGCTACGACCAGTTGGCGGTCGAGGGGGTGACCATGGGCGACGTGCTGCTCGGCCGTACCCCCGATGAGCGAACTGGACGCGTGGGGGGACCCGTCAAGACCATGGCGCAGCTCAAGGCGCGCGTGGCCGGCTTCAAGCGGCGCCTCGTCACCGCCGGAGCCGCGGCGGTCGCGGCCGTCACGTCATTCGCGATCGGAAGCGCCTTCGAGATGAACCCGATGATCCCCGTGTTCATCGGCTCCTCGATTGCGACGCTCATCTTCTCGGTTCGGTCGATCGGGGGCGCGCTCGACATGCGCCGCTTCAACATCGGTATTGGCGATGCCCTGGCCGGGCGCTGGGAAGACGACTTCCACCTGCGCAATCCGCAGCTCGCGGCGCAACTCATGGCGGGCGAAATGGCCGAGGCGGTGCCAGAGGAACTCAGGCGCGGCCGCTACGGCGAGGTCGTGCGCGGTGCGGCAGCCGATCGCGCGGCCATCCTCGAGATCATGGGCAAGCTGGGCGAGGCTGATCGGGCGCTCATTCCCGATGTCGTCCCCACGGTGCGTGGCCTCGAGGAGCGGATCACGAGCCTGGGCCTGGCGCTCCAGCGGATGGACGGCACGGTGGGGCCGGGCGCGCTCGAGTCACTCGACCGCCGTCTCGCGGCACTGAACGCCCAGGGCGAGGGCTCGGCCGAGCGGGATCGCACGCGCGCACTGCTGGAGCGGCAGCGGCAGACGGTCACCGATCTCTCGGAGCGTCAGGGGACGCTGCACGCGCAGCTGGACGATGCGGTGCTGCTGTTGCAGACCATGAAGCTCGACCTGCTCAAGCTGCGCTCCGCTGGTGTGCAGTCGGCACTCGAGGACGTGACGAGTGCGACACAGGAAGCGCGCGCGCTGTCGCGCGAGATCGGGACGGTGCTCGAGGCGGCGGACGAGGTGCGGCGGGTCTGACGGGAAGCCGCGCTGCTAGAACCAGCGACGGACCCGCGCCCGATACGCCTCGAACTCGGCGCCGAACAGGCCGGCGAGGATCCGCTCTTCGGGCATGATCTGGAACCGGGTGAGGTAGGCGCCGTAGGCCGCGAGCCACAGTACCCCCATCGGGCTGCCGATCCAGAGCGCCCACGCCGCGAGCAGCAGCAGCTGGCCCACGTACATCGGGTTGCGCGACCAGGCGTGCAATCCGGTCGTCACCAGCACCGAGCTGCGCGCCGGCGTGAGCGGGTTGACGGTCGTGCCCGCGCGGAAGAATCCCGACGCGGCCACGATTTCGATGGCGAGGCCGAGGGCCGCAACGACCATCGCGAGAGCGCCGATCGCGCCCACCGAGGCGAGTGATGCCGCGTGAGGCGTCGGTGCGGTCAGCCAGAGCGACACGCCGCACACCGCGCCGACGAGCGGAGGCGGGACCTTCAGTTCGAGCGCGCGCATGCGGCCGGCGTGTTCACGATCATGCGCGCGCCCTCGCCGGTCAGACGATTTCCTTCGGGCTGCGGATGATCTTTCCCGCGAGGCCGTACGCGATCGCGGCTTCGGCTTCGAGCCAGAAGTTGCGGTTCGTGTCTTCCTCGATCCGCTCGAGCGTCTGCCCGGTGGCCTTGGCCATCAACACGTTGAGGCGCTCGCGCATCTTCACGATCTCGCGTGCCTCGATGGCGATGTCGGCCGCCGTACCGCCCGCGCCGCCCGCCGGCTGGTGCAGCAGGAAGCGCGTGTTCGGCAGGCAGTAGCGCCGCTCGCGCGGCACGGACACGTAGATGAGCGCCCCTGCGCTCGCCACCCAGCCGGTCCCGATGATGTTCACCGGTGCGTCCACGTAGCCGATCATGTCGTGAATCGTGTCACCCGCCTCGACATGGCCACCCTGGCTGTTGATGTAGAGGTTGATCGGATCGGACGAGTCGGCGGTCATCGCGATCAGCTGCGTGCTGATGCGCTCCGACAGCTCCTGGTCGATGCCGCCGCTGATGACGATCGTGCGCGCCTTGAAGAGGCGTTCGGCGTACAGGTCCGCGGGGATGCCGCTGGAAGCAGTGGAACTCGGGCTCATGCGTTGGACGCTCGTGGTCGGAATGGATCGTGCAAAGCTAGTGACGTGCAGTCCTGCTATCGGGGCGCGTTCAAGTAGTACGGCGGCGCGATCTTCTCCCAACTGTCCTTGCCACTGAAGTACCCCAGCGTGCCGCCGATGATGCCGCCGGCAATGCCGCCAATGACGAAGCCCGACACGAAGTCGGAGCCATTCGGGTTGACCCCCTGGCCGTTGGACAGCGCGCCGACGAGACCACCGGCCCCTGCGCCAATGAGTCCGTACCTGATGAGGCCTCCGGTCTTCGACGTGCCGGTCCGGACATCCACCGATCGCATGTCTTGCGCGCGGATGGCCACGAACCGGTACTGGTCGACCGGAACGATGTTGGCATCAAACAGCCCGCCGCCCTGACGCGGGGCCACCGTATCCAGCACGACCCACTCACCGCGCAACGAGTCCACGCGCCCGATGATCGGGTCGGAGCCGAGCGAGCGCGCGACGATGCGCAGTACCGCGCCGAGCACGAACGGCTCATTCTGCGGCACGCGCGCCGGAGACGAGGCTCCGGACGCCTGCGCACCCGCGCTTGCCGGCAACAGCGCAACGGCGAGGGCCGTGATGGCCGCGCGGGCGCGCCGCGCGATCACGGCTTGGCCTTTGCCGCGGCCGCCTTGGCTTCGTCTTCCTTTTCCTTCGCCGCGTTCTTGTCGAAGATCGCGGCCTGCTCCGGTGTCAGCAGTGCACGGAACTCGGCGTGCTCCTTGGTCTCGATGGCGGCCAACTGCTTCTTGACCTTGTCAGTCGCCGGCATCGTCTTGCCGTCGTTGTCCTTCGTCTTCGTCGTGACCTTGATCGCCGTCATCTGCGAGTGGTACTCGTGATGCAACGCGCGGATCTTGGTCTTCTGCTCTTCGGTGAGCGTGATACCGTCGAAGTGGTCCGGGATCCCCTTCTCACGCTTGGGCGCCTTGGCTTCCTGAGCGGATGCGCTCGGGCCCGACTGGGCAGAACCCTGAGTGGCGGATGCGGCCACGAGGGCCAAGGCGGCAAGGACGACGACAGGGCGCATGACGCGTCTCCGGGAGCTGGTTGGTGAGGGCAGGGGCGCACCACGGCCCCAATGGGACGGTCAACTCTAGGTGCCGGAAGAAGATAGCGCGAGTGCGGCTGCCACTGGCGGACGCCCGAAAAAAGGGTATTGTTACGGCGCCAGCCGGATCAATCACGATGATGTGTTCGCAAGTTGTTGTGCGGCTTGCACTTGAGGAGACCAAAGGACCGTGACAGTTCCGATCCCCCCTGCCGGCTCCGTGCCGCCAGCCGCTCAGCCTGAAGCGCCGTTGGCGCCCGCCGCCCCCGCTGCGGCCGCTCCCGCGACGACCCCGGCAGCTCCGATTCCCCCGCCGCCGCCGGCACCGGTGACCTTCCCGATCACGTGGATGCTCGACCACGCCGCGCCGCCGCTGCAGTACCGGGCGATGGCCGAGGTGGCCCGGTGTTCCCCGTCGGTAGCGGAGCGTGCCCGCGCTCTGTCGTATGCCTTCGCGCCCGCGATGTCGTTGTCGCTCACTCAGGGCGTTGACGGCACCTGGAACGGCAGCATGTTCGGGATGCCCGCCGCCAAGTCGGCACACTTCGAGGGGGTCGGCACGATGCTCGCCGTTCGCCGCCTGCTCGAGTACGGCTGGGAGCGCGAGGCGCCGCCGCTGGTCCACGCGCGACGGCTGCTGTTTCGGCTGCTCGCCGAGGATGAAGATCCGCAGTTCCTCTTCGAGTTGCTCCCGGCCAAGGGGGTGACGCGTGAGTTGCGGCACCGCGGCCGTCGCATGTTGCGCGAGTGCGCGGCCTCGCTGCTGGCGCAGGCCGGCTATGAAGACGACCCGCGACTGCGTGGCGCAGCGCGGCGCGCGCTCCATCGCGTCGGGGACTATCTCGCGTCGCCCTTGGGGGCCAAGCCATGGGTGCGCATCGGCAACAAGCAGGTGCTCGCGGCCGAGGCGCAACCGCCGTCCATCTGGCTGCTCTGGATGATGGCGTTCATGCCGCACTTCCGGAACGAGCATCATGCCCAGATGGAGCTCCTCTACACGCACCTGTCGCAGCCGTTGCCGCGCCAGGAGCCCGTGCAGGCGGTCGGGGAGAAGCTCATCGAGCAGGAGCACCTCGTGCTGGGGGACTGGCTGCCGCATCGCAACGCCGTCGATGCCGACGTGCCGCGCGCGCTGGCTTGGCTGGAGCTCATGGCGCGCCTGGGCTTCCTCAAGCGCAACGAGAACTGGCTCAAGCTGTTCGAGCGGTTTGTCGACGACTGCGATGCGCAGGGCGTCTGGCACCCGCACAAGGGGACGACGGCCCCCCGCAGCAGCGACGTGCACTCGTGGGGCAGCTATCCCCTCGAGCCAGCCAGGGCGGGGGACGAGCGGTACAGTGACGCCACGTTCCGCATCGGACTGATCGCGCGCCTTCTCGGGCGGCAGATCGAACTCACCTGAGCGCGCGACGGATCGATCGACGGCACGCGCGGGGGGGCTTCGGCCTCCCCGTAGCTTTGTGCACGTGAATCCCACCCTGACTACGAGCCGCCGTCGTGGCGGCCAGCTGCCCCCCGCGGCCTGGTACCCCGCCAACGACGCCCGCGCCGAGGCCCGCATCATCGATGCCGGCGGCGAACGGGTGCGCCTCGTCGAAGCCGGCCCGGCCGACGGACCTCCCGTGCTCCTCGTGCATGGATGGGGATGCTCGGCCTTCGCGTGGCGACATGTCCTGCCGGCGCTCGCTGCCGCAGGCCACCGCGCAATCGCGGTGGATCTCCGCGGACATGGCCTCTCCGACAAGCCCGACGAGGAGAGCGCGTACACGACCGGCGCGCTCGTCGCCCACCTCGAGCGGGTGCGCACGGCCCTCGGCATCGGTCGTCACGCCCTGATCGGACATTCGATGGGCGCCGTGCTCGCGCGGGAGCTCCTGTTCCGCGATGCGCAGCGGATCACGCACGCGGTGCTGGTGTCGCCGGCCGGATTCGGCCGGATTCGACGGCGCGAGATGGGGGTGCTCTTTTCGCCGACCTTCGTGACGTCGGTGATTCCGCTCGTCGTCACCCGCAAGGCCGTCGAGCGCTCGATGCGTCACACGTTCGGGCCGAACGGCGAGCCGAGCCCGCGCGAGATCGAGGACTACTGGGCGCCGTCGCAGTTCGCGTCCTTCGTGCGCGCGAGCCGTCACCTCTTGCACGTGTTCGACTGGGTGCCGCCCGCGCCGCAACTGTGGCAGAGCGTGGAGCTGCCGCCGATCCTCGCCATCCTCGGCTCGCACGAGCGCCTGCTCGACGCCGAGGCGACCGAGGTGTACCTGGCCGCCCACGTGCGGCAGGCCCGCGTCGAGGTCGTGGAGGGAGGCGGCCACGCGGTGCAGGAGGATTCGCCGGCGGTGGTGAATCCGATGATCGTGCGTTTCCTGGCCGGCGCGCGCGGGTAGGCGCACGGGAGCGGTCGGCGGCGACACCCGCTAGACTCCGTGGTTCATGGCAGACGCTGCGATCACCGACGACGCCCCCCTGTTTACCTCCCTCGGGCTGGGCGAACACACTCTCCGCGCACTCGCCGATTCCGGCTACGAGCGCCCGACCCCGATCCAGGCGCAGGCGATCCCGCTCGCGCTCAAGGGGCGCGACGTGATGGGGCTCGCGCAGACGGGCACCGGCAAGACGGCCGCCTTCACGATTCCGATCATCGAGCGACTCGTCGGCGGTCCGCGTCGGTCGCGCGCGCTCATTCTCACTCCCACGCGCGAACTGTGCGTGCAGGTCGAGGACAGCGTGCGCACCTACGCCAAGTTCGCCGACCTCGATGTCATCTCGGTGTACGGCGGCGTGCCCTACGAGCCGCAGGAGACCGCGCTCCGCAACGGCGTCGATGTCGTCGTCGCCACGCCGGGGCGGCTCATCGACCACCTCGAGAAGCAGAACGTCGTCTTCGACGAACTCGAGGTGCTCGTGCTCGACGAAGCCGACCGGATGCTCGACATGGGCTTTGCGCCGCAGCTCAACCGGATCGTGGCGCAGATTCCGACCTACCGGCAGACGCTCCTCTTCTCGGCCACCATGCCGCCCGAAGTCGAGGCGCTCGCGCGCAAGTATCTGCGCAAGCCGGTGGTGGTGCAGGTGGGGCGCCGCTCGAGCGCGGCCACCACGGTGACGCACGCGGTCTATCCCGTGCCACAAGACCGCAAGCACACCCTGCTCGCGCATCTCATCACCGAAGGCAACCTCGACACGGTGCTCGTGTTCACGCGCACCAAGTACGGGGCCGATCGCGTGGTGCGCCACCTCAAGGATCAGGGGATCGAAGCGACGGCCATGCACTCCGACCGCTCGCAGAAGGAGCGCACGGCGGCCATCGAGGACTTCAAGGCGGGCAAGATCCGCGTGCTCGTGGCCACCGACATCGCGCAGCGCGGCCTCGACATCAATGGCATCACGCACGTCATCAACTACGACGTGCCGACGCAGGCCGAGGACTACGTGCACCGGATCGGGCGCACCGGGCGCGCCGCGACCTCGGGAGACGCCTACACCTTCATGGCGACCGACGAGATCGGAATGGTCCGTACCATCGAGCACGTGATCGGGCAGAAGATTCCACGCATCTCAATTCCCGGGTACGACTTCGGGACCCTGGGGTAGCACGCGGCGCCCGGCCGGGTCATCCGGCTGGTTGCGCATGAAGTCCGCCAACTCGTGCAGCCTGGACCTGAGCGCGGCGCGCAGTGCATCGGGCATCGGCTGCTCCGCCAGCGCGCGATCCATGCACCAGAGCCATTCGTCGCGCTCCCGCGCCCCGATGGCAAAGGGCATGTGCCGCTGCCGAAGTCGTGGGTGGCCGCGCTGCTCCACATAGGTCTGCGGGCCGCCGGTCCAGAACGACAGGTACAAGAACAGCTTCTCGCGCGACGCCTTGAGGTTCTCGGCGTGCAGCGCCCGAACGGCTGCCGCTTCGGGTGCGGTGTCCATGAGGTCGTAGAACCGGTCCACCAGACGGTGGATGCCGGCGTCGCCGCCGAGCAGCTCGTAGTGCGTTGGGGTGGTCACGGTGGTGGGACGGTCGGTGTCATTCCCGGGCACAGGCGCTGCGGGAACTGAGTGCAACCTAGGCGAACTCTACCGGATGCGCCCCGCGCGCGAGACGGTCACCGTCTCTGCCACCGCGCCGCGGGCGACCACGACGCTCGTGTTGCTTGCCCCCCACCCGAGCCCGATCGGTGAGAACGCGATCGAATCTCGCGTGACCCGCAGCCTCACGGCGTCCGCGGCGCCCACCGGGTGCGCGCTCATGCCGCCGGCCGCGTCACCCACACGCAGCATGGCCTCGGTGGAGTCGATGTACACCGCCACGGGCACGCCCAGCGCCACCGCCCGCTGTCGCGCCAAGCCGAGCGCGGATCGCACGCGCACTGCGGCATGGTGCACCACGACACGGTCCGCGATCGCGCGGACGCGCGGCAGCGCCTCGGCCGCGCACACGGCCGCGATCACCAGCACGACCAGCAGTTCGAGCAGGGTGACGCCGCGGTTCGATCGCATCGATCCAGCTTCGCCTCGGCGCACGCGTCGAGCGTCACCCGAATCACGCCCCCCCGGTCCGGGCCTTGCGGCGCTACTTTCGAGGATCCGCTACCGGATGGATGCCATGCGCCGTCGCTTGTTCTCTCTCGCCACCCTCGCCCTCGCGGGCGCCGGGTTTGCCTGTGTCACGCCGCCCACCAAGGGCGACCTCAACAACACGCAGATGGTCAACGACATGGTCGATGCCGTGAACGACCTCCGCGCGGTCAACAGCGAGATGCGCACCTCGCTCGACTCGCTGCGACTGGCGGTGGCGCGGCAGGACACCCTCCTGCGGCAGCTTGCCAACGTGGCGGGGGTGCAGGTGCCGGCGCGATGACGTTCGTCTACATCGAGGCGATCGCCGAGGGGTTGCTGGTCATCGGCATGCTGATCTACGGCGCGAGCGAGCTTCGCGCCGCGAACGCAGCCACCGCCAAGTTGGCCGCCGCGGAGGCGCGCTTCCTCGCGCTCGGCGACAGCTACACGATCGGTGAGCAGGTGGCGCCGACGGATCGATGGCCCGCGCAACTCGCGGCGCTGTTGCGCGCCGGCGGGGTGCCGGTCGCCGACCCCGAGATCATCGCGACCACGGGCTGGACCACCGATGAACTCAAGGGCGGCATCGCGGCGCGCGATCCCAAGGGGCCGTACGACCTCGTGACGCTGCTGATTGGCGTCAACAACCAGTATCGAGGACGCGCGAGTGACCAGTATCGGGGCGAGTTCCGCGCGCTGCTCGCCCAGGCGATCGGCTTCGCGGGTGGTGTGCCCGCGCGCGTGATCGTCGTCTCGATTCCCGACTGGGGGGTGACCCCCTTCGCAGCGGGCAAGGATCGTGCGCTCATCGGTGCCGCCATCGACACCTTCAACGCGATTGGCCGCGACGAGGCAACAGCCGCCGGCGTGCCATTCGTGGACATCACCCCCACCTCCCGTGAGCGCCACGACGCCTGGGAAGCCACCGACGGTCTGCATCCGAGCGGCGCGCAGTACTCGGCGTGGGCGCGCCTCGTGCTCCCGGTCGCCCAGCGTGCCTTGGCGCGCCGTCCCTGACTCTCATCTCCGACCCGCATGACGACGACCACCGAACGCCTCGCTGCACTCTTCGCCCAGTACTCGTACCGCGAGGGCGACTTCACGCTGTCCTCCGGCGCCAAGAGCACCTTCTACCTCGACGCCAAGCAGGTGACCTACCGGCCCGACGGGGTCGCGCTGGTTGGCCAAGCGGTGCTGGAGGCTGCTCGCGATTTCCACGTGAGTGGCGTGGGCGGACTGACCATGGGTGCCGATGCGATCGTGCTCTCCGCGGTCTGGGCGTCGCAACAGGCGGGCACGCCGCTGTCCGGCTTCATCGTGCGCAAGGAGGCCAAGGGGCACGGCACGCAGCAGTACGTCGAGGGGGTACACCCCAAGGGGCAGGTCGTCGCGATCGTCGATGACGTGATCACCTCGGGCGGCTCCGCGCTCAAGGCCGCCGAACGGGTACAGGCGGTGGGCGCCACGGTGGCCGTGATCATCGGACTCGTCGATCGGCTGCAGGGAGGCGGGGCGGCCATCGAGGCGGCGGGGATCGCGTTCCGGGCCGCCTGCACGATCGACGATGTGCGCGCCGCCTTTCGCAAGTCGTCCTGACCTCGGCGCGTGCGCTGGCGCTCGCGCGCGCGTCCGCGGACATTTCGAGCATGACAGGCCCCATGCAGATCACGATCGAGTACTGCGTCGTCTGAAGTTACGAACCTCGGGCTGCCGGTCTGGCGGCCGAACTGGCGCGTGAGTTTGCTGGCGCGACTATCGACATGATCCCTTCGCAAGGAGGGCGATTCGAGGTCACGCTGGATGGCATGCCGATCTTCCAGAAGTCGAAGCTTGCGCGCCACGCCCGCCCGGGCGAGGTCGTGCGTCTCATCCGTTCCCGCTGACCGTCCTGTAAACGAAGAGTTCATTCATGCGTATTGCGATTTCGACTGGGGGCGGTGATGCCCCGGGCCTCAACGCCGTCATCCGTGCCGCCGTCCTCTCCGCATTGGGGCGCGGCTGGGAAGTGCTCGGCATCAAGCGTGGCTTCGCGGGTCTCATGGGCGACGACGAAGTCGTCGAGCTCACGCGGGCGTCCGTCCGTGGCATCGCCGCACAGGGCGGCACGATTCTCCGCACGACCAACCGCGGCAGCCCGTTCGCGTACCCGCGCCAGCGCGCCGACGGGACCTGGGAAGAGATCGACCGCTCCGATGAGTTGATCGGCAATGCGCAGCGCTTGGGGATCGACGCCATCATCACGATCGGCGGTGACGGCTCGCTCTCCATCGCGCAGCGGCTCTTCGAGAAGGGGGTGCGCATCGTTGGCGTCCCCAAGACCATCGACAACGACGTCTCGGGCACGGTGACCACGTTCGGCTTCGACACGGCCGTGAGCACCGCCATCGAGGCGATCGACAAGCTGAAGACGACCGCCGAGAGCCATGATCGCGTGCTGGTGCTCGAAGTCATGGGACGGCATGCGGGGTTCATCGCCCTGCATTCGGGGTTGGCGGGCACGGCCGACGTGATTCTCATTCCCGAGATTCCGTACGACATTGACGCGGTCTGCCACAAGATCAAGCAGCGCGACGCCAACGGACGGCTCTTCTCGATCGTCGTCGTGGCGGAGGGTGCGGTCCCCAAGGACGGCGAAGTGACGATCATGGGAGAGTCGCTCCCGGGGCAGGACCGCCGCGTGGGCGGACTCGCGCAGCGACTCGCCTACCAGATCTCCGATCGGACGGGCAAGGAGTCGCGCTCGCTGGTGCTCGGCCACCTGCAGCGCGGCGGCATGCCCACGGGCTACGACCGCCTGCTCGCGACCCGCTTCGGCGGCGCGGCGGTGCGTGCCGTCGCGGAGGGCAAGTGGGGGCACATGGTCGCCCTGCAGACGCCGCACATCGTCACCGTGCCGTTCACCGAAGCGCTGGCGGGTCCCAAGATGGTAGACCCGAAGCATGACATCGTGCAAACCGCGCGCGCGGTGGGTATTTCGTTCGGCGACTGACTGTCGTCCTGAGCGAAGCGAAGGACCTGCTTGTCCTTCACGTGCGGCGAACAGCAGGTCCTGCGCTACGCTCAGGACGACGATCGACGGAACCTCGCCCTCGCGTCGGGGTTCCACTCTCCGTACCGATCCACCTAGCTTCTCCAGTTGATGAATCGCCGCGTCACCCTCCTTGCCATCGCCATCGTGTTCGCTGCCCCCCTCGGGGCGCAAACGGCGCGCGTCGACGATGTCCCCACCGGCTACCTCCCGCCCGCCGGGATGTGCCGCGTCTGGGTGGATGGCGTGCCCGCCGCGCAGCAGCCCGCTCCCACCGACTGCAATTCGGCCATGCGCTCGCGGCCGGCCAAGTCGCGCGTCCTCGTCGGGGAGGGACTTCCCTCCGGTAGCCTCCCCTCGAGCGGCTACTCCGGTGGCAACAGCTTCGCCGGTAATCCGACCGGGAGCGCACGCTATGTGCGGGCGCCCTTCGCGGACGCCGATGATCGGCGCCGCGTGGGCGGCGAACTCTGCCTCGATGCCGATCACGACGGCAGCTGCGACGATTCCGCGCCCGGCGTGGCCGGCTGCCTCGACGCCAACCGCGACGGCAAATGCGACGACGCGCGCCGCGACGTTCCGGCCATGATCGACGCCGGCGCCTTCCGCGCCGGTAGCGCGCTGGGTGGCATCTGCATCGACCGGAACCGCGACGGCAAGTGCGACGAGACCTGGCTCTCGGCCGACGTATGCCTCGACCGTGACGGCGATGGCAAGTGCGATTCGCCGGCAGCGGCGGTCGTGAAGCCCGCCGAGGCAGCGACCGTACGGGCTGAGCCGGCATCGCCAGCCGCCGACAAGTCGCGCAAGAAGCCGCAGCGCCCCGAGTAGCGCGCGCGTCGCGACTGGCGCGCGCGGCACGTCCGGGTCGTATCTTCCGCGCATGACCTCGGGCGACGCGCCGATCCGCACCATCCGCGACCAGTACCTCCCGCCCGACCCCCAGGCCTTCCACGCCAGCGCGCCGAGCACCGGGCGCGTCATCGTCATCGCGCCCACGCGCGCGGCGTGCGAAACGATCGAGCTCGCGCTGCACCTCGAGCTCGAGACGTACCTGATCCAGCACCACAAGGCCGAACTCATGGCCGCGGCGGCGAGCGGCAAGGGGTTCGGCATCGTCGCCGGCACGGGCACGGGCAAGACGCTCGCGGTGCGCCCGATCGCGCAGACCATCCTCGGCACCACCGAGCTCAAGGTCGGCGTCGTCAATCGCGAGCGCGAAGCGACCCCCGATACGCCCAACTGGAACGTCGTCGTTGTCACCACCGGCATCGCGCGCCGCTGGTTCCAGGGCGGCGAGATCACCGCGCGCGACACGCTCGTCGTCGACGAGATCCACCAGACCTCCGCCGAACTCGAGCTCTGCCTCGCCCTCGGCAAGCGCGCGGGCTGCCGCTACATCTGGCTCTCGGCGACCGTCGATCCGGCGTTCTACTCACGGTACCTGAACTCGGCGCACGTGCTGCAGGTCTTCGCGTTCGACGAGGACAAGCGCGCGACCGTGAAGGTCATGCGCAAGAGCCCGCTCGAGTTCCTGAACGAGAAGTTCCTCGAAACGGTCGTGCGCGAACGGCGCGGCGTCGGGATCTTCATGCCGACGCGCGCGGGCGTCGAGCAGGTCGCCAGCGAAGTGGCCGACCGGTATCCGCGTCTCACGAGCGCGCACTATCACGGGGGCGAGCCGATTCGCATCATCCGCCCCTTCCTCGAAGGTGATGGTGCGCCGCGGCCGTTCTTCCTCGCGATGACGGCCGCCGGGCAGAGCGCGCTCAACGTGCGCGGACTCGATACCGTGATCATCGACGACACGCGCTTCACCAACGTGGTGGAGCGCGGCAAGAACGTGCTCACCAAGGTGAATCTGGGCGCCAACGAGATTCTCCAGATGGCGGGGCGCGTACACGGTCGCGTGGCGGGCGGACGCGTCTTCATCCTGAGTGACCGGGATCTGCACTTCGAGTCGCTGCGGGCCACCGCGCCGGAGTTCCAGCTGGCAGGCGATTCCGAGCGCGTCGCGCTCACCTGCGCGGCCATGGGGGTGCGCGCCGACGAACTCGACCTCCCCGTTCCGCTCGACAAGCTGGCCTATCGACGGGCGCTCGATCATCTCGAGGCGCGCGGCGTCATCGAGGACGGGCGCCTCACGCGGTACGGCCGGGAAGTCGAGAAGCTGCCCGTGGAGCGCGCGTGGGCCGAGCTGATCGTCCACGGCGAGGACGACCTGCTGCCCTATCTCGCCGTGATGGCGAGCATCGAGAGTCTGCACCGGATGACGCGCGATGAGCGCGATCTCGAGGGACTCATCGTGGCGGGGAGCGATCACCTCACCGCGTACAACGTGTACGCCGAGGCGTTCACGCGGTGCGGCTACGTGGGCGAGGTGTACGGGTTGCCGCGCCACCAGTTCGACGAGAGCGTGGAGCACTGGGCCGAGCGGCGCGGGGTGCTGGTCAAGTCGCTCGAAGACACGGCGCTCGCCATGGCGAGCGTGTATCGCGGCGTGGGGATGGCGCTCCCGACCGCCCTGCCGCGCGCCGGGGAGCCCGTGCGTCAGCGCTTCGGCCAGCTCCTGTCGCAGTACATGCCGTTCGATCTGGTGATCGACGAGCGCACGGCCACCGGCGACGAAGCGCGCGTCTCGCGCACGAGCGTGTGCGGAAGTTGGGGCGCGGTGGCGGGCACGTTGCGCTACTTCGCCGACCGGTTCGGGCAGGCGCGCGCGGGCATCGAAGGCACGCAACTCGCACCCGATCTCATCCGTCGCTACGCCACGGGACGAGCGGCCACGCTCTTCTTCGAGGGACGCCGCAAGGAGAATCCGCTGGTGCTGGTGCGCCGGCTCGACTACTTCGGCTTCGAACTGGAGCGCGAGAGCGAGCCGATCAGCGAACCGTGGCCCGCAGAGCACGCCGTGCAGGCGCGCGCCCTGGTGGCGGAGGCGCTCGCGCGCGGCGAAGCGCGGCATGCGGCGGTCAAGCGCAACCAGGCGATCATCGACGAGATCCGGATGTGCTGGCGTCGCTCGGGAGGCGAGACGCCGCCGCTCTCGCAGCACGACCTCGCCGCGTGGTATGCGTCGCAGCTGACCGAGGCCCGCTCGATTGCCGACGTGCGCGCCGCACCGCTCCGCCTCTCGATCGACGACTTCGTGGACGTCGCCACGCGCACGCGACTCGCGGCGTTGCCCGGCGCGGCCGAGATCCGCGGCAAGGCGGCGCCGATCGACTACGACATCGAGGACGTGGACGGCGTGCGGATGGCGGTGGCTCGACTCCGGCTGCATGAGCGGCAGGCGCGCGGCCTCGTCGAGGAGGAGCTGCCCGAGCTCGATCGTCCGGTGCGGTTTGTCGTGCTGCGTGGCGCGCGTGGGGCCGTGCGAGCGCGAACGCTCGAGGAACTGCACGATGTGCTCGACCGTCCGTGGACCGACGAGGAGCTGGAGGCCGCGCGTGCACAGTCGCAGGCCCATCGGGACGGGCGGCAGCGCGAGGAGCAGGCTCGGCGCGCCGAGCGCGATGTGCGCGGCCACCAGCGGGCGCTGAAGTCGCACCGTGAAGGGCGTGGGCCGGGGAACGGGCCGCACGGGAAGCGCGATGATCGCGGCGGGCCGGGCGGGATCGGGAAGAAGAAGGGGAAGTTCGGGAAGAAGCGCGGACGGTAGCGCGCCGCTTATTCCCCGAGCACCGTCGTGTACCGCTCCTCTCGAAACGGCACGAACCCGCGCGCCTTGTAATTCGGCAGCGCCCGGGGCGAATCGAGGGTGCAGGTGTGCAGCCACACGAGCGGCGGCTTCTGCTTCCACGCCTCCTCGGCTGCCACGGTGAGCAGGTGCTTGCCGAACCCCCGCCCCACGAAGCGCGGCATCAGCCCGAACAGCGCAATCTCGATCGACCCGTCGGTGTGTCGCTGGAACTCGACGTAGCCCGCGTCTTCGGCACCGAAGCGCAGCACCCACAGCGAGCAGCCAGGCTGCGCGAGATACGCGCCATACTCGGCGTCGCTCCACGCGTTGCGATCGTGCCAGTGGAACGCCTCGCCGATCGCACGATAGAAGAAGCGTGAGCGCGCGACCGTCGGCGCTTCGAGCGGCACGAAGGCGAGCCGCGGGTCGTCGCGCCGCGCCGGCTTGAGATCGGCCGGCCGGAGCAGGCGCAGGTAGGTGCGCGTGACGACCACCTCGCGCGGGGCTGACGGCTGGCCGACGGCGTCGGGGCTCACGGCGGTACGCGGGCGGGAAGGGGTGGAGAGCCGCATCCGCCAACGGTGGGGGCGCGCACCGCGCGGGACCGTGACGGGTGAAGCGCAGAAACTGTGCGGTCGCGCGCCCTGCGGATACCCCGGTCGCCCAAGACGCGGGTGAGCAGGGACTTGGACTGACCAGTCATATTCCGACCCGAAACCATTTATGAACGTCAGTCCTAAAACGTCAGAAGATGGATCTGTAAACCACATATTTGCATACGGTTAGCAAAACCGATGCCATGTATTGACTTTAGGACCATCCAGTCCTATTATTCCGGTGTGAACAACCGCCGAACCCAGATCCTCGATGCCGCCGCGCAGCTCATCGCGCAGCATGGCTACTCGCAGACGTCGGTCGATGATGTCATCCGTCATTCCGGTCTGTCGGGCAAGAGTCACTTCTATCACTACTTCAAGAGCAAGGAAGAACTCGGCTACGAAGTGCTGAATCGGCAGTTCGAGCGGTTCGCAGAGCACGGCCTCGCGATCCTTCGCGAGCCGATGATCGATCCCCTCGATCGCCTCGCGCTGTTCATCGACTCGCTCGTGGCCTCGCAGGCCGAGCGCGGGTGGCGCGGCGGTTCGACCTTCGGATCGCTTGCATCCGAACTGGCGGACGCGCACGAAGGCTTTCGGACGAGGATCGAGACGGTGTTCGAGCGCTGGGCGAGCCAGATCCAGTCGCTGCTCTGGGAAGCCCGGCCGCGCATGATCGATGATGTCGACACGGCCCGGATGGCCCGCTTCATCATCGCCACGCTCGAGGGGGCGGTCCTGATGTCGAGGGTCAAGCGCGATGGGGCGGTCTTGCTCGGGATCGCCGAAGACCTCAAGAAGTACGTGAACATGCATGTCCGGGATGGCGCGTTGGCAGGGTGAGCACGTGACGGGACACGGCGGACACTGAAGTCCGATGGCGCGCCCCGCACGAACGAAGGACGGCACGACGGAGACACTGACGAATGAGCCAGCTGCGAGAAGACCAGTTGCTGCAACAGGTGCGAAGCGCCGCCACGGACCGCGATGCGCGTCCGGATGCGCGTCCCGAGGGTCGCGCCACGGCGGCCGGCGCTGCGCACGCGGCGCGCCGCGCCCAGTTCGAGACCGAGGCGCTCGTGCACCTCGACGCGCTGTACTCCTTTGCCCTCAAGCTCTCGTGCTCGCGCGACGACGCCGAAGACCTCGTGTCCGACACGATCCTCCGCGCCTTCGAGCGCTGGGAGCAGTACCACCTCGGCACCAACATCCGCGCCTGGCTGTTCACGATCCTTTACCACGTCTTCGTGAGCCGCAAGCGCCGCATCGATGCACGCGAGGTGCAGCCCACCGAGACCGAGGATGGCTGGACGACGTTCGAGGCGGTCGGCGAGATCGATCCCGAAGGGCGCTTCTTCGACTCCTTCCTCGACGACGAGATCACGCGTGCCATCGCGGCACTGCCCGATGAGTATCGCGCTGCCGTGGTCCTCTCCGACCTGCACCAGCTGCGCTATGCCGAGATCGCGGGCATCCTTGGCGTGCCCGAGGGTACGGTCAAGTCGCGCCTCTTCCGCGGGCGCCGCATCCTCCAGAAGAAGCTCGTCGGCTACGCCGTCGACATGGGCTACATCAAGCGCCGCGACGGCGTGACGCTCCCCGCGTCGGAGAGCGAGGCGGCGTAACGGCGTGCGACCCCGGCGGCGACTGCCGCCGGGCGCGATGCCGGGCTGCCTTGGCCCGGTTGCCGCAGTCGGCCATGGCGCACCAGCGCCGTGAGTGATTGCGGGTGAGATCGAGGTAGACGCGCGCGCAGCCGGTCGCGCCGCAGCGTTTGACGCGCGCGATCTCGCCGGCCACGAGCGCGTCGGCCGCGCTCTCCACCACGGCCAGCAACAAGGCGCCGAACACGTCGCCTCCAGCGCGGAAGCTGCGCGCAAAACCGCCGGGCGACGCCTCGATTGCCCGCGTGCCCGCCGAACGACCCAGCACGCGATTGATCTCTGCGAGCGCCGCGTCGCGGACGCGCTCCTGCGCCGCGCCACGTTCCGCGAGTGTGCGCAGCGCGTTGCGCACGCGGCGCGCATCGACCAGCGCGGCCTGCGCCCCCATCGGTTGCTCGTGCGCGCGTCGCTCGAGCTGCGCCGCCCGCTCCGCGTCCAGCACGCCTGCATCCGTGAGCCACCGGGTCCAGGCGCTGAAGCCCACCAGGTGTTCGGTGCGTACGCCGTGATGCTCGTCGTCGGTGTTCACGAAGTCGAGCCAGAGGCGACCACCGAGGCGTGGGGCGGTGGACGGAGCGAATGTGGAGGTGCGGCTGGACGCAGATGCCATCGTGGCGATAGGATGCACCTCCGTCATGCGCTCCGCCATCGTTGCCGTCGTTGTTGCGGCCAGCTTGTTTCCCGCCGCCGCGCGCGCGCAGGGCCCGGATCTGCCGCCGCCCAATCCGCGGCCGCGACTGGGGGCGAAGCGCGCGACCGCACCGATTGTCGTGGACGGGCGACTCGATGAGCCCGATTGGCTCACCGCGCCGCGCATTGAACGCATGATGCAGGTCGAGCCCAACGTCGGAGAGCCCAGTCGCAACCGGGCCACGATTCGCATCCTGTTCGACGCCGAGTACCTGTACGTCGGGCTCTTCGGCGGCGACTCGCTCGGCGTCGCCGGGGTCCGCGTGCAGGACTTCAAGCGCGACTTCGACTTCGGGCCCAACGATTTCTTCGCCGTGACGTTCGATCCGACGGCGGCGGGCAAGTACAACCAGGCCTTCCAGATCACGCCGTGGGGGACGCAGAAGGACGTGGAGGCGTTCGACGGCGGACAGGACTTCAACGAGAGCTGGGATGCGCTCTGGCGCGGGCAGGCCGTGCGCACCGACAGCGGCTTCACGGCGGAGATGGCGATTCCGTGGAAGTCGCTCCGCTACGTGAACGACGGCCGGCCGTGGTTGATGAACTTCTATCGGATCGCGCGGCGGACCAACGAGTTCAGCGGGTGGAGTCCGTGGGGGCGTGCGTTCACGCCGCATCGCACGGCGTACATGGGGGAGTTGGTCGGACTCGAGCCGCCGCCCCCCTCGACCAATGTCCGGTTCCGTCCGTACTCGATCGGGGAAGTCACGAGCGAGGGGGCGGGGGCGAGGTTCGAGCGGCCGATCGGGCGCTACGGCGGTGAGGTCACGTGGGCGCCGACGCCGAACGCCGTGCTCGACCTGACCGCCAACACCGACTTCGCGCAGGCCGATGTCGATCGGCAGGTGGTCAACTTGCGGCGCTTCTCCGTGTTCTTTCCCGAGCGGCGGCCGTTCTTCCAGGAGAACGCGACGCTGTTCAGCCCGGGCCTGGGCGCGGCGTTCGATCAGGCGTTCTTCATCCGACCGTTCTTCAGCCGGCGCGTGGGGCTCGATGGCAACGGCGCGCCACTGCCCATTGATGCCGGGGCGCGTCTCGTCTATCGCGGGGCCGGGCGCACGGCCGCGGGCATGTTGGTGCGCCAGAGCGGCGCCTTCGATGGCTCGAGCGGCATGGCGACGTTCGGCGTCGTGCGCTACGAGCACAACCTCGGACTGAGCGGGCGTGTGGGAGCACTCGTGGCCACGCGCATGGGCGATCCGCACGCGGGGATGGGTGCCACGCAGAGCGTGGTGGGGTCACTCGACGGCTTTTCGCGGTTGTCGGAGAAGCTCAACGTGCAGGGCTTCGTCTCGATGGTGCGCGCGACGGCGGCCGGCAGTTCGCGCGACGGTTTCGCGGCCTTTGCGCGCATGGCCAACGAGACGGGTACCGCGAGCTGGTTTCTCACCGTCGGCATGATCACGAAGGATTACGATCCGGCCACGGGCTTCGTCTCGCGCACCGATGCCACGATGGTGCGCCCTGTGTGGCGGTATGATTGGCGCCCGACCTGGCGTCCGGACTGGCTACGCGGCATTCTCACGACGCTCGACAATCAGGTCTTCACGAGCACGAGCACGAGCA